>JBKQVS010000186.1:0-51385 GCA_052139855.1 Desulfobaccales bacterium | reverse complement strand
GGGGAACCTGGGTCCCCGGTATTTTTTACGTATGGGGTAGGGGATGGGGGTTTGGGGGAAGGGGCCCCTTATGAAAAAGCCCCTGGCCCCTTCCCCCAAAATATCACTTCCCGATCACCAGGATGGTGGCGTCTTTGGCGACGCTGGCGCCGGGCTCGAAGTTGATGGCCTTCACCACTCCCGAGGCCGGGGCCGGCAGGCTGTTCTGCATCTTCATGGCCTCCAGCACGCAGATCAGGTCTCCGGTGGTCACCTTATCCCCCACCTTGACCGCGTAGCTGATGATCATGCCGGGCATGGGGGCCTTCAGCGGCACGTCGCCCGCGGCCAGGGTTTCCGCCGCCGCGGGCGCAGCCGCTGCGGGCTTGGGCGCCGCCGCCGGCGCGGCCGCCGCCATGGGCCGCGGGGCTGCCGCCGGGGCCACCCCGGTGATCACCGGCGCCCCGGAGGTGCACTCCACCTCCACCTGGTAGTACTGCCCGTCCACGAAGACGTTGAAACCCCGGGTCCCCGGGCCCCTCGAAGGCGCCGCCTGGGACAGCGTGTCCAGGTACTCTTTCACCTTGGCAAAGAGTTTCTTCTGCTTGATGGTCAGATAGACCCCGTCTTCCAGGGCGATCTGCTCGAGGCTCTTGCCCTTGACGTCCGCGGGGATGGGCTCCAGCCCGTACTTCCACTTGAGGAAGCGCATGCCGGTGGTGGGGTACAGGGCGTAGATCAGGATGTCGCCCTCGTTTTTAGCGATCCCCTTGGTGTCCGCCACCGCCTTGTCCCACTCGGGTTCCAGGATGTCCCCGGGCCGCCCGGTGGTGGGCGTCTCGCCCCGATCGTAGCCCTTGAGGATGTGCTTCTGCACCTCTTTGTTCATGGGGGCCGGGGTCTTGCCGTAGAGCCCGTAGGCCAGGCCCTGGGTCTCGGCCGTCACCTTGTTATAGCGCCCGAACAGCACGTTCATCACCGCCTGGATCCCTACGATCTGGCTGGTGGGGGTCACCAGCGGCGGGTAGCCCAGCTCTTCCCGGGTCTGGGGTAGATCATCCATCACCTCGTGGATGCGGTCCAACGCGTCCAGCTCTTTCAACTGGTTCACCAGGTTGGAGTACATCCCCCCGGGGATCTGGTGCAGCAGCACTCCGGTGTCGATCTGGGCCATCTTGGAGGTATCCAGCAGGTCCCGGTATTTCACCGCCACCTTCTCCAGGTCGTAGCCGATCTCGATGAGCTTGGCCAGGTTCATGTCGGTGGCCCGGTCGGTCTGCTCCACCGCCACCAGCAGCGGCTCGATGGCCGGCTGGGAGGTCCTCAGGGCAAAGGGGCTCAAGCAGGTGTCCAGCACGTCCACCCCCGCCTCGATGGCCTTCAGGTAGCTCATGGAGCCCGAACCCGAGGTGTAGTGGGTGTGGAACTCCACCGGGATCTTGATGGTATCCTTCATCCCCTTGATGATGGCGTAAGCGTCGTTGGGGGAGCACATCCCGGCCATGTCCTTCAAGACCACCGAATCCGCGCCCATGTCTTCGGACTTTTTGGCGAAGTTGACGTAGTAGTCCAGGTTGAAGATGGGCCCGCCCATGCGCCGCTGGGTCAGGGAGTAGCACACCGCGGCCTGGAAGTGGGCCATGAGGCCTTCCTTCTTGGCGTCCATCAGGGCCTTCACCGCCACTTCCCAGTTGCGCATGTCGTTCAGCGCATCGAAGACCCGGAAGATGTCCACCCCGGCCTCGGCGGCGTAGCGCACGAACCGGTAGGTGAGATCATCGGCGTAGTTCCGGTAGCCCACCAGGTTCTGGCCCCTGAGCAGCATCATGGTGGGGGTCTTTTTGAGAATCCCCTTGATGGTGCGGATCCGCTCCCAGGGGTCGTCTCCCAGGAACCGGTGCGTGGTGTCGAAGGTGGCGCCCCCCCAAACCTCGATGGCAAAATAGCCCATCTGGTCCATGCGCTCCATAAAGGGGATGATGTCCTCGGAACGCATGCGGGTGGCCAACAGCGACTGGTGCCCGTCCCGAAAGGTGGTGTCTGTGAATTTGATGGGATTTTTTCCGGCCATTGATGACTCCTTTGTCGTCAGCTTTAAAACAAACCGCAGGGTTGGGTTTGCGTCTTTCTGTTTGCCGTAAAAGGCTGCTGCTTAAAGCCCCTAAATCTCCTCTTAAAAGACGGGAACTTTGATTGCCCCTTGACCATCCCCCCCTCTGGCAACGGGAGGTCAGGGGAAATTTTGTCTTGGCGCTTTTATCCTTGAGCTGAAAGCTAATTGCTGATAGCTGACAGCTGTTTTTACCGCAAACTCCGCCGCTGCATCAGCAGCCTCAGCTGCATGGCCTCCTGACGCCCGGCCAGGGCCCAGAGGTTCAGGGGCGGGCCCGGGGCCGCGGCCGCGCCGGCCGCCGCCATCTGGCAGGCCTCCTCATCCGCGATATAAGCCGCAATGGCCCCGCTGATAGCCGCCAGCACCTGGGGTTTAATGCTCATGGATGATCTCCTCTTCGTTAGCTATCAGCTTTCAGCGGTCAGCTTTCAGCTAAAAGCCAAAAACCTAAAACCTAAAAAAAACCTAGAGCTTATATACTCCTCTGCAAGGTTGCCAGCTTGTGTCTTTAACTGACCACTGACAACTGGCTACTGGCTACTAAACGGGGATATTCCCGTGCTTCTTGGCCGGCAGGGTCTCCCGCTTGGTGCTCAGGATCTCCAGGGCCTCGATGAGCCGCGGCCGCGTCTCCCGGGGCGCGATCACCTGGTCCACAAATCCCCGGGATGCCGCAATGTACGGGTTATAGAGCAGGTTCTCGTAATTTTCGATGATCTCGGTCCGTTTGGCCGCGGGGTCCGCCGCCGCCTTGATCTCTTTCCGGAAGATGACGTTGGCCGCCCCCGAAGCCCCCATCACCGCGATCTCCGCGGTGGGCCAGGCGATGATCATGTCCGCCCCCAGGTCCCGGGAGCACATGGCCAGGTACGATCCGCCGTAATCCTTCCGGGTCACCAGCGTGATCTTGGGCACCGTGGCCTCGGAGTAGCACCACAACAGCTTCGCCCCGTGCCGGATGATCCCCTGCCACTCCTGGTCGCTGCCGGGCAGGTACCCGGGCACGTCGGCGATGGTCAACAGCGGAATATTGAAGGCGTCGCAGAACCGGATGAACCGCGTCGCCTTGTCCGCCGCGTCGCAGTCCAGGCAGCCCGCCAGCACGCTCGGGTTGTTGGCGATGATCCCGATGGGCCGGCCGCCCATCCGCGCCAGGGCCACCACCATGTTGCCCGCAAAGTGCGCATGGGGCTCAAAGATTTCCCCGTCATCCACGATGGCGCGGATGACCTCGTGCACGTCGTAGCTTGCGCGCGGATCATCCGGCACGATGGCGTCCAACTCCGGCGCCTCCCGGCCGGCGGGATCGCCGCAGGGCGCGATGGGCGGGTCTTCCATATTGTTGTTGGGCAGGAAGGAGAGCAGCCGCTTGATCTGCTCGATGGCATCGGCGTCGGACTCGCAGGCGAAGTGGGCCACCCCGGACTTGGTGTTGTGGGCCATGGCCCCGCCCAGGTCCTCAAAGGTGATCTCCTCCCCGGTGACGCTCTTGATGACGTCGGGGCCGGTGATGAACATGTAGGACGTGTTCTTCACCATGAAGATGAAGTCCGTCATGGCCGGCGAGTAGACCGCGCCCCCAGCGGTGGGGCCCATGATCGCCGAGATCTGGGGGATCACCCCGGAGGCAATGGCGTTCCGGTAGAAGATTTGCCCATAGGCGCTCAAAGAATCCACGCCCTCCTGAATCCGGGCCCCGCCGGAGTCATTGAACCCCACAAACGGCACCCCGGCCTTCAGGGCCAGGTCCATGACCTTGCAGATCTTCTTGCTGTGCATCTCCCCCAACGACCCGGCCCGGGACGTGAAGTCCTGGGCAAAAGCGAACACCGGACGATTGTTCACCCGGCCGAAGCCGGTGACCACGCCGTCCGCCGGGATCTCCACCTGCTCCATGCCGAAGTTGACGCACCGGTGCTTCACAAAGATATCGGTCTCCCGGAAGGTCCCCGGGTCAAAAAAGAGGTCCAGACGCTCCCGGGCGGTGAGCTTGCCGCTGCCGTGCTGCTTCTCCACGGCCTTGGCCCCACCCATCCCCTTGATCTGACCCTCCTTCTCCTTCAACTCCCGGATCTTCTCGGCCACTGTCTTCATAGGCGGTTCCTCTTCAACCAAAAGTATGCTGCGGATTTTCTGTGTCGGGGCAAACCTGCGTCTCCGCCCCGGGCGCACCCAGGGCGCCCTTATGAAAGATACCAACGACGAGAACTATCTGTGCGAATGCAATCCGGCAAAGACTACGGGGATCAACAATGAAGAAGCATACCGGGAAGCGGCCGGAATGGAAATCGGGCAATCTATGATTTTTTTGTCAGAAATTTTCTTACAGGGAGGGTGCGGCCCGGCCTCAAAGATCCACCAGCCGGTTTTGCAGGGCAAAGCGCGACAGCTCCGCATTGTTCCTTAGGTTGAGCTTTTTCAGCAGCCGGGCCCGGTAAGTGTCCACCGTCTTGGTGCTCAGGTGGTAGGCCTCGGCAATCTCCCGCACCGTCTTGCCCAGGGCCAGGTGCCTGAGCACCTGGATCTCCCGGGTGGACAGGGAATCGAGCGGAGAGCAGCTCTGGTTGCCCCGGGCCAGGCGCAGCGCCAGCGCCTCGGCCGCCGCATCGGTGAGGAAGCGCCCGCCGGCATGCACCTTGCGGATGGCCTTTACCAGCAGCTCCGGCGCCGACCGCTTGGTGATATACCCCATGGCTCCGGCCTCGATGGCCCGCACCACATACTGCTCCTCTTCGTGCATGGTGAGGATCAGGATGGGCAGCTTCGGGTGGGACAGACGCAGCCGGCTGACCACTTCCAGGCCGTCCAGGCCGGGCATGGATATATCGATGACCGCCACCTCCGGCGAGGTCTCCTGCACCCTGAGGATGGCCTCCTGGCCGTCCGCGGCCTCGGCCACCACCTCCATGTCGCCGCAGTCTTCCACCAGGCGGCGCAAGCCGGCCCGCACAATGTCGTGGTCGTCGGCCAGAAGGACTCGTATCACCTTAAGTGCTCCTGCTCCCATCCGCGGGTAACCTGAAACAGACCTTCGTCCCCTTCCCGGGCCGGGACCGAATCTCCAGGCTGCCGCCCAAAAGCCCGGCCCGCTCCCGCATGCCCGCCAGCCCCAGGCACTCGGACGCCGCGATCTCCTGGAGATCGAAGCCCTGCCCGTTGTCCGCCACCGCCAGGGTCAGCATGCCCTTTTTCGGTTCCAGGCTTACCTTCACCTGGGTGGCCGCGGCGTGCCGGGTCACGTTGGTTAAAGCCTCCTGGACGATGCGATACGCCGCCGTGGCCCCGATGCCGTCGATGCTGGGCATCTGGCGGTGCTTGAAGACGCAGGCGATCCCGGTGCGTTTTTCAAAATCCGCGATGTACCACTCCAGGGCATCGATGAGGCCCAGGTCGTCCAGCACCCCGGGGCGCAGGCGGGTGGCCAGGCCCCTGACCTCATCAATGGTGTTGTCGATGAGCCCGCACATGGCCAGGGCCCGCTCGCCGGCCTTCGGGTCCTGCCCCTGCAGCCGCTCGCTCAGCCACACCGCATCCATGCGCAGCGCCGTGAGCACCTGCCCCAGCTCATCGTGCAGCTCCCGGGCGATGGCCTTGCGCTCCTTCTCCTGGTTGGCCATAATGCTCCCGGACAGGCGCCGCAGCTGGTCCTGGGCCTGCTTGAGCTCGGTAATGTCCGTGGCAATGCCGCACAGGCCGGTGGGCGCTCCCTGCTCGTTATACAAGGGAAATTTCACCGACAGATACGTGCGCCGGCCATCGGGCGGCGGCATGGCCTCCTCCGCCTGGTAGGGCTGCCGCCGGGCCAGCACCCGCAGGTCCGAGGCCCGGATCTGATCGGCCAGGGCCCGGGGGGAAATATCGTGGTCGCACTTGCCGACGATTTCCTCCCGGCTTATGCCAAACAACTCCTCATAGCGGGAATTGACCAGGGTGTAGCGCCCCTCCCGGTCCTTGATATACACCACCGCCGGCGTATACCACAGAATACTGTTGATCTCCCGGGTCCGCTCCCGCACTTGCCGCTCCAGGTCCCGGGAGTACCGCCGCAGTTCCGCCTGGGCATGTTTCAGCGCCGCCTCCGCCTTTTTCCGGTCCGACAGGTCCCGGGCCAGGCAGACGCTGCCGATGGTGCGGCCCTGGTCGTCCTTCAGCAAACTGATGGAGATATCCATGGGGACGATGGTGCCGTCCTTTTTCTTCATCAGGATCTCAAATTCCCGCACCACCCCGTCCCGGCGCAGCCGCCCCAGCATCCGCTCCAGTTCGTCGGGGTCGGCGTAGAGCTCGAAAGCCTTCTTGTTGGCTAATTCTCCCAGCTCATAGCCGTAGATCTCCACTGACCGCCGGTTCCACAGGATAATCTTGCCATGCCGGTCCACGATGCCGATGGCGTCCACCGAGTTGGCGATGACGTTTTCCAGATATTCCTTAGTCCGCTTGAGTTCGGCCTCGGTCCGTTTGCGGTCCTCGATCTCCTGTTTCAACTGCCGGTTGGCCTTCACCAGTTCCGCGGTGCGCTCCGCGATGCGGTGTTCCAGCTCGCCGTAGGCCCGCCGCCGCGCCTCTTCCGCCAGCTTCCGGTAGTCTTTAAAGATCTCCAATTCGGCGATCCGCCGCCGCAAAGTTGACAGCTCTTCAATCAGCTGCGCCCTGGTTTTATCCGAGTCACCCATCGCACCCTGCTTCCGCTGCATCACTGCTGCGCCATCAAACCCTGCCGGCAATATCCTTATGCCTTTGACTCGACTCTTAGAGAATAATAATGGAGCGTTTCATAATGAGATGGACATCAATGCAGGCTTGCAGCCCCGGACTTGGCAGGTTAAGTCCCCCTTTGAAAAAGGGGGATTTAGGAGGATTTCAAACTCTTATAAAAATCCCCCCTGACCCCGCCTTTACGCAAGAGGGGTAAAAAAACCTGCTTTTCCCGTGTCAGCTTCATTATGAAACTCACTCTTAGAATACCTTATTTCCCCTCCGGCCGGAAGACCGTATCCCACCCGGCCGGCGGCGGCGCCTCCTGAAAGCGCCTACACCGGTCCCGGTAGATCCGGGCCGGGCCATCCTCCGGCGCCGCGCCGCAGATGGCCTCGAACCCGGCCTCGGCCTCCGGAAACCGCCCCTGCCGGTACAGCTCCAGCGCCTGGGCAAAATCCTGGCGCCGCTTGATGACCTCCGGTTCCAGTTCCCCCGTCAGGCCCAGGACCTCAAAGACCCGGATCGCATTTTCCTTCCCCTTGACCGCCACCAGATCCAGTTCCCGGAACTCCACCGCCCCGGCGCACTCCGCCGCCGTGGTCTCGCTGGCCATGACGTGGGAGCCGTAAAATTTGTTGACCCCCTCCAGGCGGGACGCCAGGTTGACCGTGTCCCCGATCACCGTGTAGTCGAAGCGCTTTTCCGAACCCAGGTTGCCCACGATGGCGTCGCCGGTGTTTAGCCCGATGCGCATGGCCAGAGGCGGCAGGTTAAGGCCGGCAAACTGGCGGTTCAGCTCCTGCAGGGCCGCCTGCTGCTTCAGCGCCGCCCTGCAGGCCCGGGCCGCCTGGTCCGGCTGGTCCAGAGGCGCCCCCCAGAAGGCCATGATCGCGTCCCCTTCGAATTTGTCCACCGTGCCCGCTTCGTCCAAAATAATCTGGGTCATGCGGGACAGATAGTCGTTGAGCAGGGACACCACCGTCTCCGGGCTCAGGCGCTCCGAAATGGTGGTGAACCCGGCCAAATCCGAAAAAAACAGGGTGACCCGGCGGCGTTCGCCCCCCAATTGCAGCTTTTCCGGGTGTGCCAGTAAATGGGTGATCACGGTCTCCGACATGTACTGCCCGAACATGCGCCGGATGTACAGCTTCTGGCGGCCTTCGGTGGCGTAGCTGAACGCCGCCGCCAGCATGAAGCTCAGGCCCAGGGCCACCCCGGGGAGCACCGGGTCGGCCCACCAGCCGAAATGGAAGGCCCCCACCATCAGACCCAGGTAAGCCAGGATCAAGGCCCCAAACCCGGCCAGAGTGGCCATGAGGCCGGAAAAAAACAGCACCACCAGGACCATAACGCTGCTGAGGACCAGGGTCCCGGTCCAGAGGACCCACTGCGGCGCCGGCCTGAGAAAGTCGCCTCTCAGCAGATTATCCAGCAGGGTGGCGTGCACCTCCACCCCGGGATAAATCGCCGATACCGGCGAGGCCTTCAAGTCCAATAAACCCGGGGCGGTAAGCCCCACCAGGACCCACTTGCCCGCAAAATCCGCCGGCGGGTAGATGGGAGGTAAGCCGTTTTGGCGGCGCGCCTCCGAGGCGATGACGTTGGCCGCGGAAAACCGCTTATGGCTGCGGCTGGGACCGCGGAACTTCAGGAGGAAAAGGCCCTGGCCGTCCAGGGGGATGGTCAGGTCCCCCACCCGCAGGCCGCCGGGCGTGAACCGCAGGGGCCCCGGGGCCCCGAACCGATGGAACGCCGCAAACCCCAGGGTGGGCAGCCACTGATCCTTAAAAGGCGCCACCAGGGCCACCCGGCGGTAGATGCCGTCCGCGTCCGGGCGGGACTCCACGTTCCCCAGGGCGCCGGCCGCGGCCAAGAGCGGCGGCACGGGCGTCACCACGGACCGGTACCCGGGCTGGCCCCCGGGCGCCGGCCCGGGAATGCTGAGGCCGGCCCGTTTCAGCAACTCCCCCTCCGACGGGTTGGGCGGCTTGGCCTCCCGGGACAGGAAGAACGGCAGCACCACGTTGCCGGCCGCCGCCGCGGCCTTGGCGAATTTCTGGTCGTCTTCCGGGCCGTAGGACGAGGCCTCGGTGAACAGGACGTCGAAGATCACCGCCTTGGCCCCGGCCCACCGGCAATAGTCCACCAGCGGGCCGTAGAGCTCCCGGCGCCAGGGCCAGGTAACCCCCTGGTTTTTAAAAAAATCCAGGTCGGGCTGATCCACCGTCACCACTACCACTTCGGGAGAGGCCTTGGGCAAAGGCACCCGGCGGAAGAGCGCATCCAGAGTCTTGAGGCGGTAGGGCTGGATGGCCCCGGAGAGCTCCAGGACCAGGCACAACCCCAGGGCCGCCAGGACGAGGCCGGCGGCGGCCTTAAGCTTGGCGCCTCGGGAATAGACGGATGGGTTTGACAAAGGACCTGTTCACCTTAGCGGCCTGCGGGCCGGATGAGAAGCCGTGCCTCATGAGGAAAAATGCCGGCCGGGTGCGCTGCCCGGTGCTCTAAGCCCAACCACCGCTCCGGGAGCCTCCCGTTACCTTACAGTATAAGCTATCCGGAAGTTTTTCAACAAACTTCTCTATCGCCGCGATGGTCAAGGGTTTTTCCCGATCTGCGTCATTTATATTGATTCTACGTGATGGGTCTTATATGAATGGAAATCATTGGCCAAACCTAAGGAGGAAAGCCGGATGATCCCGCCAACCAAACAAGTGTGGCGCCGGGCCATGCTCTTATCATTGTTGGGCAGCCTGGTGCTGGTCCTGTTTATGGCTCAGGCAGCCGACACCTGTACCAGTTTACGCATCAAGACCCAAGACGGCCTGGTCTTTTACGCTCGCAGCATGGAAGGCGCCGTCGACTATCAAAGCAAGGTGACCGTGGTCCCCAAAGGCACCATCTATCATGGCACCCTGCCGGACAATTCCCCCAAGGGCCTCACCTGGACCGTCAAATATGGCCTGGTCGGCATGAATGCCTATGGCTCCCCCCTCATGACGGATGGGATGAATGAGAAGGGCTTGGCGGTGGGCAACCTGTTCTTCCCGGATTATGCCGCTTACGAACCCTTCGACCCCGGGAAGGCCAGCATCACCTTGTCTCAATTTGAGGTGGCCACCTGGCTGTTGTCCACCTGCGCCACCGCGGCGGAAGTCCGGCAGGCCATGGGCAAGGTACGGGTGGTTCAGGGTCCCAGGGAGGTCATCGCTCCCGTCCATTTTTGCGTCCACGACGCCCAGGGAAATTCCCTGGTCATCGAATACGTCAAGGGCAAGTTGCACATCTATGACAACCCCCTGGGGATCATGACCAATTCCCCCGGCTTCGATTGGATGATCACCTATCTGAGCAATTTTGTGAACCTCTCGGCAACGAACGTCCCCCAGATAGACTTGGGCGGCGTGGTCATTAAACAATTCGGCCAGGGCTCGGGACTGGTCGGCCTGCCGGGAGACTTTTCCCCGCCTTCCCGCCTGGTGCGCATGGTGGCTTTTACGCAGTTGGCCTTGCCCGTCAAGGGCCCCCAGGCGGGTTTGAACCTGGCCATGACCATCATCAACAATGTGGACATCCCCCAGGGCGTGGTGCGGGACAAGACGGAAAAAGGGGTGATCTACGATATCACTCAATGGGAGGTGGTCGCGGATTTAGCCGGGAAGAAATATTATTTTCACAGCCATGATAACAAGAACTGGCGCTCTGTTGATCTGATGAAGGCGCTGCAGGGGGCCACAGGCATTAAGACCATTCCGCTGGATATCCCGCCGGATTACCCCGACGTCACCGCCACGGCCAAATAGGGCCGGAGCCGGAGGCCTCACGCCAGGCGGATGCGAAATTTCTCCACCAGCCGGTGGGGGTGGTAGGACAGTTTGGCCGTCCTGAGGCCCGGCTCCCCCAGGTCCTGCTCCCGGTTAATATAATCCACTCCGGCCCAGGCCCGCTGGCAGAACTCCTGGTTGATGGCCGCATAGAGGCCCCGCATCGCCGGATTGGCCTTCTCCAAATGGATGACCGCCGTGGCACTATTGAGCCGCTCCCCGCAGCTAAAGGCCTCCACCCGGTCGTTGACCAGAATCACGCCGCCCTGAAGCCCCAAAGCCTGAAAATCGCCCAGCGCCGCATCGATGGCCGCCCACTCCCCCATCAGGGACATATCCAGGTCACACCTCTTTATGTCGCACCATTTGCCGCTGAGCTCCCGGCAGGCGGCCAGGTGCTCGGCCCCCAGGGGTTCATAACGGTAGCCCCCCGACTTGGCCAGGCTGTTGATGTGGTTGCGCTTGGCGTGGTAAGGCCCGCCGGGCAGCCGGATGAGGTCCTCGGCGCGGTACACGTAATCGAAATGATCCCGTATGGGCTCCACCACGAATTCGGCCTGGCCGGCCAGCTCCGCCGCCAGCCGGGAGTCGGCCCGCTCAATGGCCGGGTCCGCCACCCCGCGCTCGTCCCTCAGCCAGCCCAAGACCCGGCGGCACAGATCCACCCGGGGCGGGGGACCCACCGGCGGCAGGGCCCAGGCCTCGCCTCCGGCCCCGGCGCTCACCACCACGAGCCGGTCCCCGTCCAGGCTCCACTGGTAGCCGTAGTGGGACCGCCACATCCAGAGATTGGTGAAGGTCAACTCCGAGGTTTCCGGTTGATAGTCCCAGAGGATGGTGCGAAAGAGGTCCCGATCTGCTAACCTCAGGGGCGTGAACCGGGGAAAAACCGGCCCCCGGGCGGGTAACTCGCTACAGCGGAACGATGGTGCCATGATCCATAACCAGCGGCTGATCGCCCAGCCGGCGGGCCTGGGCGTGATCGTGCGTCACTACTATTATGGTCGATTTTTGCGAGGTTTTCATGCCTAAGATGATTTGTTCAATGATTTCGGAGTTTTCCGGGTCGAGGTTGGCGGTCGGTTCATCCAGGCAGAAGACCTCGGGCTCAATGACCAGGGCCCGGGCGATCCCCAGCCGCTTGGTCTCGCCGCTGGACAGGTCCAGGCCGTTCTGCCGCCGCTTATGGAGCAAACCCACTCGCCCCAACCCCTCGTTGACCCGTTCCTCCACCTCCTGCCCGCGCCGGCCCCGGATCTTCAAGCCATAGGCCACATTGTGAAACACCGAGGTGTTGAACACCCCGATCCGGGGCAGCAGCAGGGTGATCCGCCGCCTCAAATCCAGGTCATGGGGCAGCGCCGCGCCGTTATCCCGATAGCGCACCTCCCCGGCGTCCGGGGCCTCCAGGAGCGCCGCAATCCGCAAAAAGGTGGATTTGCCGCTGCCGTTGGGACCCACCAGGGTGTAGGTCCGGCCCTGGGCAAAGTCAAACGAGCACTCCCGCAAAACCGCCTGGCCGTTGTAGCTCTTGGCGATGCCGGCGAGTTCCAGGTTTAATCCCATAGGATGACTCCCGCCCTGACCCGGCCCAGCCGCTGCAGGAACCTGAGGCCCAGGTTGATGCCCAGGGCAATGAGCAGCAGGATGATCCCCAGCGCGATGGCCAGTTCAAAATCGCCCATGCTGGTCTGCAAGACGATAGTCGTGGTAATGACCCGGGTGTAACCGGCGATGTTGCCCCCGACAATGAGGATGGCCCCGACTTCGGCCATGACCCGGCCCAATCCGGCCATCACCCCCGCCATAATGCCGTAGCGGGCTTCGGCGATCACGGTGCGAATTTCTTGGAGCGGGGTGGCTCCCAGGGTGATGGCGGCCTGGCGGATCACCGGGTCCACTTTGGCGACCGCGGCGTGGGACAGCGACGCCACTATGGGGAAGGCCAACACTGTCTGCACGATGATCATGGCTGCGGGGGTGTAGAGCAATTCCATAAAACCAAACGGACCGCTCCGCGACAACAGCAGATAGAAAAACAGGCCGACCACCACCGGCGGCAGGCCCATGCCGGTGCTCAACAGGCTAAGCACCACGCCCCGGAATGGCACTTGCCGCTGGGCCAGCAACGCGCCCGCCGGCAGGCCCAAACCGGTGGCCACCACCAAGGCGGTACCCGAGACCCTGAGGGAGAGAAAAATAATCTGGCGCAGCTGAGGATCAAGGCTGATGATGAGCCGCAAGGCCCCGAGAAAACCCTGAATGATGGAATCCATAAGATGAGGGGCAGGGCAGGCCCCAGGCGTCACCCCTCAGCCTGCCCCTGGCAGTATGCTATTTGGCATTGGGAACAAATAATTTGTTCCCATGCTTATCTTTATAGTCGGCGATGGCTTTTTGCCCTTCGGGCGAAATGAGCCAGTTGACGAACTCCATGGCCTCTTTATATTTCACGCCCTTATGTTTTTCGGGATTCACCGCCATGACCCCGTATTGATTGAACAGGATAGGGTCACCCTCCCCCAACAGGGCCAGTTTGAACTTCTCTTTATCTTTGAGGGCCAGCCAGGTGCCCCGGTCCGTAAGGGTGTAAGCCCCCTTTTCGCTGGCCACCCGCAAGGTGTTACCCATGCCCTGGCCCGCTTCCAGATACCATGTTTGGCCTTTGGGGTCAAGGTTGTCGGCCTTCCAGACGGCCAACTCCTTGATATTGGTTCCGGATTTGTCCCCCCTCGAGATAAAGGTGGATTTGCTCTCGGCAATCTTCTTGAAAGCTTCGGTAGCCGATTTCAACCCCGTGATCTTGGCCGGGTCGTCGGGCGGGCCGACGACGACGAAATCATTATACATGACGTCATGGCGATTGACGAAATAGCCCTCTTCCACGGCCTTCAACTCCAGGGGCTTGGCATGGACCAGGACCACGTCCGCGTCGCCCCGCTTGCCGATCTCAATGGACGCCCCGGTGCCCACGGCCACCACGTCCACCTGGATGCCGGTCTTCTTGGCAAAGAGCGGCAGCAGGTAGTCGAATAAACCGGAATTCTGGGTGCTGGTGGTGGAGGCGCACTTGATCCGGGTCGCCGCCGCCACGGTCCCGCCCGTCAACGCCGCCACCACCACAACTAATACCAGTAAGCAGAGCCCTTTCAACATCTCTGATCCTCCTTAATCCAGGATTGTGCTGGAATTCTTCTCTTCCCCCCCGGGAGCCCTACGCTTCCCCGGCCACGGCCCCTTCCAGCTTGCGCACCGTCACAAAGTGCTCCTGCAGGGCCATGCCGCCGCCGGCCGGGTCCCACAGGGCCAGCCCCCCGGCCATGAGGGCCTGGTCGGCCACCCCTTTGCCCCGGGCCCGGCTCTCCACCGGCAGCGTGTGGCCGAAGCCGTGCACCATAAAGACCGCCTCGGGATGGATAAAGTCGGTCACCTTGGCTTTCATCCGGCCCCGGTGGCCGTTGCCGGCCACTTCCACCTCTTCCCCGTCGGTGATCCCTAATGCCCCGGCTTTCTGCCCATTGATCCACAGGACGTTTTCCGGCATCGCCTCCGACAACAGGGTATTGTTGACCGTGTGCCCCTGGGTGTGCACCGCGCAGCGCCCGAAGGTCAGGCGGAACTGCCCCGGACCCGGCCGGGCCGGCGGCTCATAGGGCAGCAGCGACGGCACCCCGGCCTTTTCCCAGCGCTCGCTGATGACCTCGATCTTGCCGGAAGGGGTCTTGAACCGCAGTTCCTCCCGGGCGCGGTATTTCGGTTCCTCCGCCAGCGCCGCCATGCCCGTGGCCTCAAAATCCGCCATGCTGACCCCGGTGCCCTCAAGCTGATACTCCCGGATGTCTTCAATCGTGTCGAAGGCCAGGGGCGCCAGGTCCAGGCGCCGGGCCAGCCCGCCCAAAATCTCCCAATCCGCCTTGGTGTCGAATAACGGGTCCACGGCCCGCTGCCTGAGGAAAAAGTAAGGCTTGAGCCCGTTTTTGCCGGCCAGGATACTCTCCCGCTCCAGGTAGGGGGACAGCGGCAGCACCACGTCCGCGTACCAGGCCGTGTCGGACCAGCTGAAGGTCACCGCCACCAGCAGGTCCAGCTTGTCAAAGATCTTTTTCAGGGCCTCGGGGTCCGGGTAGGCCATCAGGGGATCATGCCGGTAAGCGATATACGCCTTGACCGGATACGGGTCCTCGGTGGCCATGGCCTCGAACGCCAGGTGCAGCAGCCCCGGGCCGCTGTCGAAATGCGGATACCGCCAGCCCACCCCGTCGGCCCGCGGCTCCTTCGGCTTGGGGAACAGGTCCGCCAGCTTCTTGAGCCCCTTGCGCCCCACGTCCCCCGGCGTATTGGCCAGCGGCAGCCCTCCCTTGGCCCCGATGCTGCCCAGCAGGGCGTTGATCAGGTACGCCGTGCGCGACTGGTAGAAAGAATTCCGGTACCGGGCGTTCATCCAGCCGGGGTGCCAGATGACCGCGGGGCTGGCCTCGGCCAGGTCCCGGGCGAAGGCGCCGATCGCCCCGGCCTCGATCCCGGTCTCCGCCGCGGCCCACTCCGTCGTGTACGGCCTGACAAACGCCGCCAATTTATCCAGGTCGTTGATCCACTGCGCCGCGAATGCCTCATCATAGAGCCGCTGCGTCAGCAGCTCGTGAATGATTGCCAGGTTCAGAGCATAGTCGGTCCCGGGACGGATGAGCAGGAACCGGTCCGCCTTGGTGGCCGAAATGTTGGCCCGGATGTCGATCACCGACAGCTTGCACCCCCGGGCCATGCCCTCCATCAGGTCATTGACCTCTTTGACGTTGATGGCCTCAAAGATATTGCGGGTCTGGAGAACCACGTGACGGGCGTTTTTATAGTCATAGACCACGTCTTTGCGGCCGCCCCCCAACACCGACAGGGCCGCATGCTGCACATTCCGGGCGCAGGCCGAATCGTGGTTGCAGTAATTCGGCGACCCCACCCCCCGCATGAAGGCCTGGTGCAGGTCCCGGAAGGGACCCCCCCGGTCCGAGAACAGCACCGTTTTCGGGCCGTAGCGCCCCATAACTTCCTTAAGCCGCCCCGCGGTGTAATCCAGGGCCTCCCCCCAACTGGCCTGGCGCCACTGGCCCTCACCCCGGGCGCCGGTGCGGATCAGGGGATATTGCGGCCGTTCCCGGTCTTCACTGAGGGCTTGGCCCGCACCGCCCCGGGCGCAGAGCGCCCCGTTAATCCCCGCCGCATGCGGATTCCCCTGGACAAAGCTCACCCGGTTTCTCACCACTTCCACCTGGATGGGGCACCGCACCGTGCACATCCCGCAAACGCTGTAAACCTGCTTGCCGCTCAACGTTTCCTCCACATCTCGTCTGGTGATCGCCTCGGCAGAAAATCGCCCTGATCATCCCTCGCTTCAGACCGGGACCTATCCTGGCAATCCCCCCGGCCCAACCCGGCAGCCCGCCTATTGCTCATACTGCCGGGCGTAGGCCGCATCATTGTAGATCCCCTCGCCATACCGGTCCTTGCCGTAATCCCGGATAATCAACTGGCCCGCCGGGGCAGCCACAAACTCGATGAACCTGGCCGCCAGCGCCGCCCCGGGGGTGGCCTCCGCCGGCTGGCCCAGGGCGTGGTAGGTGTTCACCAGTTCCTTGTCGCCCTTATACAAGACCTTGAGATTGGGCGCCTGCTGCTTTTCCGCCACCCAGGTGCTGCTGTCCACCATGAAGTAGCCCTGTTCCTTATCGGCCCGTTTCAGGGTGGCGATCATGAAATCCTTGGTCACAAGGTACCAGTGCCCCGCCGGCTTGATGCCGGCCTCTTTCCAGAGGTGCAGTTCCTTTTTGTGGGTGCCGGAATTGTCCCCCCGGGAAAAAAACTTGGCGTGGGCCCTGGCGATGCGGCGGTAGGCATCCACCGCGCTTCTCGCTGCGGCGATTTTGGCCGGGTCCGCGGCCGGCCCGACGATAAAGAACTCGTTGGAGCCCAGGAGGGTGCGGTCCCTGGCCCAGCCCTCTTGCACCGCCTGCTTTTCCGCCGCCGGAGCGTGCACCATGATCAGGTCCACTTTTTTCTCTTTCAGCAGCTTCAGGGATTCCCCTGAACCGGCTTTCACCCACTGGAGCGTGATCCGCCCCTTCATGGCCTTATCGAACCCTGCCGCCAGGGCCTGCACCAGTCCCAGCTCCCCCGGGCTGCCGGTGGCCAGACTGAATTTCTCCGGGCCCGTGCCGTACACCCCGCCGTCAGGGGCCGCCCCCGCCAGGCCGGGCGCCAGCCACAGCAGCCCCAGCACCGCCGCCAGTAATTGCTTGGTCATAGCCCTCCTCCGCCTCCCCCGGAATTCTGCTTTCGTTATTCTTTTAATAGGATACCCACGTGCAAAAAAATAAGGCCGGGACCTAAACCTTCTGGGCCTTCAGCCACTCCCGAAAAGTCTCCACCAGGCTCCAGAACTGGGCCACGGCCTCCTCCCCCGCCGGCGTCAGCCAGGCCCGGCCCCCGTGGCGCCCGCCAAAGGTCCGGGCCACCAGCTCCTGGCCGGCCAGGCGGTTGATCTCGGCCACCAGGGTCCAGGCATGGCTGTAGGCCATGTCCATGGCCCTGGCCGCGGCCGCAATGGAGCCCAGCTCCCGGATGCGTTCCAGGAGTACCACCCGCCCCCAACTCAAGAAGGCCTCGCCGTCTTTTTCCAGCCAGAGGCGCCCCTTGATCTGGAACCCGGAGGGGCCGGTTCCCTCGGCCAATGCCGTGCCCCGGCCATGATCGGTCTTTTTCCGTGCCATTGCCTTATTTTCGCTACAGAATAGCCAACAATTTACCCAAAGCCAAGGTTTTTTCGGCCCGCTTACCCCGCCGGACTATTTTGGGTGTCGTAATGACGAGATTAAAGGCCCGCGCCCTCCCGCCGGCCCGGTCACCTTAACCCCTCACGGCCAACCGCACCCTTAACTCCATAAAACCGGCGCCTGGGCCTGGGCTGGCCGCGCCCGCGCCGCAATCCCCGGGCCCGGCAAAGCTAAGATTTTGCTTGACTTTATTCCGTCCATAAGCTGATTATATAGGAATATCAAAAGATTTGGGGAGGTCCCGGTTCGGCCCGCACCCTTGGGGGAGGGCGGCCTGCCCGGTCCGGGACGACATGCACGCACCGCTGCCGCCCTTGCTTCAAATTCAACCTTTCCCCTGAACCGCCGATCTAACTGGTAGAGGAAGATTTTGCCGCAGCCTCAAAACCCGAAATCACCCTGCGCCTCATTAATGCGCGGCTTTCGACTCTGCGCCTGGCCCCTGTTGGTCATCTCCGTGGTGCTGGCCGTGGTGTCGGTTTATTATACCGTTACCCATCTGGCTATTCACACCAGCCGCAACGACCTGGTCGCCAGTAACCAGCAACTGATCCAGCGAACCGAAGCCATGGACCGGGCCTTTGGGGGCCGGGACGGCATGGTGGTGGTGGTGGAGAACGGGCACCCCAAGCGGGCCATCAAGTTCGCTGGTGACCTGGCCGCCCAGTTGCACCGCTATCCCGACCACTTCCCCGAGATCTTCTATCACATCGACCCGGAGACGTTCAAACGCTCGGCCCTCCTCTATCTGGAACCCCAGGAACTCGACAAGATCAAAACCCGTCTCCTGGAGCAGCAGGACCTGTTGTCGGGCCTGGCCGCCGACCCGCGCCTGACCACCTTTTACGGGCTGGTGAATGAACGCATCACCCGGGCCATGATCGGCAAAATCTTCACCGGCTTCCTGGCCGATGAGGAAAGACTGGAACTGCCGGACCTCTCCCCGCTGAACGCTTCCCTCCGGGGACTCGCGGCCAGCCTGGAAGGCCGCCAGCCCCAGACCTCCCTGTTCAGCAGCTTTTTCCCCAAGGAATTGAGTGATTTCGGGGAATCAGGCTACTTTTTTACCGAAAATGACAAATACCTCTTATTTTGTGTGACCCCCAAAGGCGACGGCTACGCCTCCCGCAGCCAGGATCTGGCCCTCCTCAGGCAGGTGGTGCATCAGGTCAAGGCCGGCTACCCCGGCCTCCAGGCGGGGGTCACCGGCCCCGATGCCCTGGAAGCCGACGAAATGAGCAGTTCCATGCAGGACGTCACCCTGGCCACCTGGTTATCCCTCCTCGGCCAGATGGGACTGCTGATCCTCTTTCTCCGGAGTCTGCGGCGCACCCTGGTGGAGGGGCTGGTGCTGATTATCGGGCTCTGTTGGACCTTTGGCCTGGTCACCCTGGTGGTGGGCCACCTCAATCTCCTCTCCTTGATCTTCGCACCCCTCATGCTGGGCCTCACCATCGACTACGGCATCCACTGGTTTTGCCGCCTGGAAGAAGAGCAAGGCTCCTTGGCCCACTGCAACGCCGAGATGTTAACCTGTACCTTGCGCCGCGCCGCGCCCGGGATTATCTATGCCGGCCTGGCTGCCATCGTTTCCTTTGTGCCCCTGGCGTTCGTGGGCTTCAAAGGCCTGGCGGAATTGGGTCTCATCCTCGCCATGGGCATCCTGGTGATGCTGGTGGCCACCCTGCTCCTGGTGCCGGCCCTGGTGACCATTACCGAAAAATGCCCGCCGTCTGCCGCGCCCCAGGACTGTCCGCCTCACCCCACGCCCTTTTTGCACCTGCATTGGCACCGGCCCGGCCTCCTGGTTGGCCTGGGGTTGGTGATCACCGCCCTGGGCGCCTTCAGCATGCATTACGTGCCCTTCGATTTGAATCCCCTCCATCTCCAGAATCCCTCGGCCGAATCGGTGGTATGGGAATACAAACTGATCCAGGATTCCAAATATTCAACCTCCTACGGCGCCGTGGCCACCGCCTCCGTCCAGGAGTTGGTCGCCCGCTCCGAGGCCCTGAAACGCCTGCCCACGGTCTCTCACGTGGAATCGGTCCTCTCCTTCCTGCCGCATCAGGTGGAGGCCAAGCGTCCCATCCTGGCCCAGATGCTGCCGGTCCTCAATGCCATCAACTTCCCCCGGGCCCCGGCCGCTGCGCCTGACCCCCAGGCCCTGGCCGCGATCTTGAGCCGCATCAATTTTAAAGTGGCCGAAGCCGCCCAAAATCTCAAGCAGGATCAGGCAGCCACCCAGGCCCAGGTGGCCGAGACCCACCGGCTTATTAATCAGATCATTCCTCTCCTCGGCGCCGGCGACCCCAATGCCGCCAAGCGTCTCGATGCCTATGGCCGGTTTTTTTTCTCGGATTTGCGAGACACCTGGGACCAGTTCCGCGGTTATGTAAACTCGGGCTTGACCGGAGCGCCTCCCACCCTGGCGAACGTGCCCGCCCAGGTGCGGGCCCGCTTCATCAGCCCCCAGGGCACCTACCTCATCCGGGTCTTTCCTTCCGAGGATATCTGGAATTTCGGGCCCTTGAAAGACTTTGTCAAAAGCCTCTGGAGCGTCGACCCCAATGCCGTGGGTGATCCGGTCCTCCTCTATAACTTCACCCTCGGGTTCCGCAATTCCATCCTCTGGGCCGCGGGATTGGCCCTGTTGGCCATTGGCGTCATGCTGGTCTTCTTATTCCGCAGCCTGAAAATGGCCGTGCTGGCCCTGATCCCCTTGCTGGTGGGCACCGGCCTCACGGTCAACTTGATGTGGATCCTGAACCTCCCCTTCAACCAGGCCAACGTCCTCTTCGTGCCCTTGATCTTGGGGGAGGGCATCGAATTCGGGATCATCATTCTGACCCGGTGGCGCCAGGAGGAATCGGCCCGGGCCATTACCCTGCCCGCCAGCACCGCCAAAGGCGTGGCCCTGGCGGCCTTGACCACCACCATGGGATTCGGCAGCTTGATGGTCTCGGGGCATCAGGGGACCTTTAGCCTGGGGCTCCTGGCCACCGTCGGCAGCCTCAGTGTGCTGCTCACCTCT
The DNA here is from genome assembly GCA_052139855.1 of Desulfobaccales bacterium. Taxonomy (GTDB): domain Bacteria; phylum Desulfobacterota; class Desulfobaccia; order Desulfobaccales; family 0-14-0-80-60-11; genus 0-14-0-80-60-11. Next base: position 30,913 of record JBKQVS010000186.1, on the reverse strand, counting down.
TTGAGCATCCTGCCCGCCTGCCTCCGCCTGGTGGAAAGAACCTATCCCCGCCAACCCGCGTTCCAGCCTTACCTCATCCTCGGGCGCTGGTTGCATCACCTCATAAGGAAAAAAAGCCATGAAAAAGCCGCTCTGGATCTGGACCATTAGCCTGACCCTGGCCGCCTGCTTCAGTTGCGCCCTGCCGGCCCAGGCCGAAACCCCCACCGCTTACGTGCGGGGGATCTTGGACCAGGTGATGGGCCTCCAAAATGACCCGGCCCTATCCGCCCAGGCCCGGAGCCAGGCCATCCACCAGATCATTGCGAAGAACTTCGACTTTGCCCTGATGGCCGAAGATTCCCTCGGGGGAACCTATGGCAGCATCGGTGGCGGCCAGCGCCAGGAATTCATTCACACCTTCAGCTACCTCTTCCAGGACTCTTACACCCGGTTGGTGATCAACTTCTTGAAAAAGGAAAACATTCAGTACGGCCGGGAACTCCCGGAAGGCAGTAAAGCCCGGGTGGACACCGCCATCGTCCGCACCAATGAAAACATCCCGGTAACCTACCTGATGCACACCGCGCCCCAGGGTTGGATCCTCTACGACGTGATCGTGGACGGGGTCAGCATCCTGCAAAACTACAAGACCCAGTTCGCCCAGGTGATCCGCACCAAGGGCTTCGGGGTTCTCTTGAATAAAATGCAGGAACAGCGCCGGGCCATTCAATAGCTGGCCCGGGGCCGGTCTGTAGGCCTCCGGGCTCCCCCTGGCAACCCCTTTCCCCTCGTCCCATCCCCGGGAGCAACTGCCCCAGGTCCTGATCCAGGGCTGGCGCCAGGCAGATAACCCCCAAAACCCCTCATAAACCGCCCGGATTGCCTCTTGACGACTTATCCCTCTGCCAAAAATCCCGCACCTAAGCCCCATAAGCCGGGAAAATTGTCCTAATTCCGGTCAATTTGTTCAACTTTTGATCCATTCACCGGGTATACAAACCTGCATAAAATTGCTAAAATTTATTAAAGGAAATTTTCCGGCTGGACCTGGCCCTGATAGCATAACTGCTTTATAATATTGTCTTAATCAGCTAATACCGCAGGAAACCATCGCCAATCTTTCCCTTCCGGTCCAGGGAAGTGGCGTCGGCTGGGGCCGCATCCCCTGGATCTCGGGGGCTCCCCCCAGCAGAATTAAAAGGTTTTTCAGGGTTTTCGAACCGGGAAACCAGGAGGATTCCTGATACCGGGTCGGGTTTTTCTCTATTATAGTGCGGTCACGGTGTCGGAAACCGTGACAGGTGCGCCAACTGACCGGGATTGGCGGCGTTGGCACAGGAGCCCGGGCAAAACAAACCTGCTAACCCGGCAAGAAAAACCAATGAATCAACGGGGGATGTTTCCATCGCCTTGGATGCATTTTTAAGTAAACCCGGATGAAAGCTTGGGTTCCTTGCGCTCTTGGCGGCCGTAAAGCAGGCGAATGACACCAAGATTAACGTAATTAAATAGTTGCAATCATGGCCCTAAAATTGCATACTAAGTTTCGATAACATCCTGAGCTTAGTTTGATCAACGACGCAAGGGCGTCGGATTGGTCAAGATGGGGGCAGAGTTAAAAAATTTATTTTTCCTTAAAAATAGTTTAACCAAACCAAAGAAACTAAGGCTTTTTGTTGATAATTTATACTGATTGTGGTTGTAGTGAATCAAGCAGGCCCAAAGTAACCTTCAGGGGGAGGGTATGGGGTTGACCAGATTCGTTTCGCAAGTGAACCGGCAATGGTTGATGGGCAGCGTGGCGCTCATGTTCGCCTTGGCGCTGTTCTGTAGCTGCACCCCGCATGTGAGTCCTGTTACCGAGGGCCAGGCCGCGGTTGCCACGGCGGCTACTCCCGATCAGGACAAGTATCTCCTGGGGCCGGAAGATGCCATTGAAATCTCCGTCTGGAAAGAACCCGACCTGACCAAACAACTGGTCGTGCGGCCGGACGGGAAGATCACCTACCCCTTAATCGGAGAGGTGCAGGCCTCCGGGCAAACCGTCAAACAACTCCAGGCCGAGATCTTAAAACGTCTGGAAAAGTTTGTGACCGACGCCCATGTGACCGTCATCCTGCTCAAGGCCCAGAACTACAAGATCTATGTCACCGGCAAGGCTATGAGGCCGGGAGAATTCGTCGTCGGCAAGCCCGTCAACGTCATGCAGGCCATCGCCATGGCCGGCGGCCTGACCCCCTTCGCCTCGCCCGGATCAATTATGGTCTTGCGGACCGTGGCGGGCCAAGAAATGATCTACCCCTTCAATTATAAAGAGGTGGCCAAAGGCCAATTCTTGGAGCAGAATCGCATCCTGTTGCCGGGAGATGTGGTGGTAGTGCCCTAAGAGAAGGAAAAAAACGGGGGACTCTATGGGCATGAAAGGCTGGATGGGGCTGGCAATAATCATGAGCCTGGGGGCCGCTCACCTGGCGGTGGCGGCTGACTGGTCGGTAGTTCCCTCGATCACGCAGCGCTCTGAATACAACAGCAATTTCAACACTACTCCTAAAGGCCCCCTGAGCGACTTCATTTTTACCATCAGCCCATCCGCCGCGTTTAATTATACCACCGAGGCGACTAACCTACAGGGAACCCTGGGGATCAATCAATTGCTCTATGTGAAAAACCCCGGATACGACCACACGGACCAAAACTACCAGATAAATGCCCAACAAAGTCTGACGCCCAGGTTAAATATGTCTTTAACCACCAGCTTTATTTCAGATTCAACCGCGCAGCAGGAATATCTCGCGTCGGGGTTGATCATTACCCGGACTCCCCGGTTATCTTTTACCGTAGGCCCGGGAATGACTTACGCCTTGACGGAAAGGTCGTCGGCGGTCGTGAATTACAACTATAATAAAGTTACATATCAACCTTTACAAAATACCCAGGCCCAGAATTTTCAAAATTATTGGACGCAAGCTGTAAGCATGGCTTATCAATACTTGCTGAGCGAAAAGACCACGCTCTCTAACACGGTTTCAGGCACTGAATCGATATACACCGGTTCCACGAGCAGCGACTATAAAAGTCTCTTGTATTCTCTAGGAGTGCAGCATAATTATTCGGCTACGTGGGCCTTTAACGTAGCCGGCGGGGTAAATTACTCATGGTATTCTTATAATAGCCAGATCGCTAGTTTTGGGCAATTTCCCAATTTTGTGTCAGTCCCGACTCCGACGCAAAGAGGGACCAATTTCAGTCCCTATTTTAGCCTGGGGGCCACCCGCCGCTGGACTAACCTGAGCATTTCCGGAAGTTTGTTACGCAACCAATCCGCTTCGGCCTATGGTTACATTGCCCAGGTAAACTCTGCCTCCCTCAGTGCGGCTTATACCTTTACCGAAAGATTGACCGGTTCCCTGGGGGGAGGCTATTCCTTGAGTACCCAGTCAGCCAACCATAGCCAGAATGAAACCAATGGTATTAATGTCAGTTCCGGGTTGTCATATCAGATCACCGAAAAATTATCCGCCTCAACGGGCTATACCTTTACTAACCAAAACTATGGGGGCAATAATTTATCTTCCAGCAGCAGTTCACATGTTCATGATGTTTGGTTGACCTTAACTTATGCATACCCAATCCATTACCAGAAATAGCGGCTGGGGGTCCAGGCCAGGGATTCTCAGGGGAAATAAGTTAATCTGTTTAATTAAAGTTGCATGGCTCTACTCCCCAGCGGGGAATCATTAAATCTCTTTAAAAGCCATGGAGTTGCCTGGACCTTGGGTTCCCGGGATACAATGAATTCACTTCCTTTAGAGAAGACGCCCGCCATGTCTCCAGAAGAATGGCCCCAAATTGCCCGGAAGGTCTTGGAGCTCGAGGCTCAAGCCCTGGCTGCGGCCGCGGCGCGTCTCGATCACCACCTGACTAAAGCGGTGGAATTGCTCCTGGCCCATGCCGGCAAAGTGGTGGTCAGCGGCATCGGTAAATCGGGACACATCGGCCAGAAAATCGCGGCAACGCTCGCCAGCACCGGTACCCCGGCGGTCTTTCTCCATGCCGCCGAGGCCGTGCATGGTGATTTAGGGATCTATACCCCGGGAGACCCCAGTATCCTGATCTCCAAAAGCGGCAGTACCGCCGAATTGCTCCGGCTCATCCCCGTCCTGCGGCAATTCCGGTCGCCGTTGATCGCCATCGTGGGAAACCTCAACTCCCCCATGGCCAAACAGGCTGACGTCACCCTGGATGCCCGGGTGGACCGGGAGGCTGATCCCCTGAATCTGGCCCCTACCTGTAGCACCACCGTAGCCCTGGCCTTGGGAGATGCCCTGGCGGTCGCCTTAATGTTGGCCCGGCGTTTTACCGATCAAGATTATGCCCGTTACCACCCCGCCGGCCAGTTGGGGAGGAATCTCTGGCTGAAAGTGGCGGATGTTATGCACCAAGATGAGGCCGTGGCCTGGGTCAAGCCTGACACTCCCCTGCGCCAGGTGATCATCGCCATGTCCCAGCTGCCCCTGGGCGCGGCGTGCGTCGTGGATGAATCCTTCCACCTGCTGGGTATTATCACCGACGGCGACTTGCGGCGGGTGCTCCTTACCCATGACGATATCCGTCTGCTATGCGCCGCCGACTGCATGACCCGGCAACCCATTACCATTAACCCTGAAGTCAGCTTAAGAGACGCCACCCGCTTGATGGAAGATCGCCCCTCCCAGATCTCCGTCCTCCCGGTGGTGGACGGGCCCAGCCAACGTTGTCTGGGCTTAATTCGGATTCATGATATTTATCAACCGGAATTAATCTAAGGCTTGGAAAATGCGCCACGCAGGCGCTTGGCTGAATCAAGCCCCGCGGCGCCGGAAAGAGTAAAACTATGATGCCCCCTGAAACAGCAGATATCGGCGATTACGTAAGAATTCTCAAGACCAGGAAGGTTTACTTTATTATTCCCTTTTTGGTCGTATTGGTCGCGACCCTCATAGTAGCTCGGATGCTGCCTGCCGTTTATGAATCGAGTTCCACCATCTTAATTGAAGAACAACAGATTCCCCCGGAATTTGTCCGGTCCACGGTCACCGGCTTTGCCGATCAGCGGATCCAGAGTCTGACCCAGCAGATCCTTTCCCGGGTCAAGCTCTGGGAAATCATCCAGCAATTTAACCTCTTCCCGGAATTACGGAAAACCTATACCCGGGAAGAGATGATCGAAAAGATGCACGATAATATCAAACTGAATATGATCAGTGCCCAGGAGTCAGGCGGGAAAGGGGGGAAGTCCTCCGGCCCCGGGGGCGTAACCATTGCTTTCTCCATCGCCTATCGCGGCGATGATCCGGGGACGGTGCAAAAGGTGGCCAGCACCCTGGTTTCCCTTTATTTGGAACAAAATCTCAAGACCCGGGAGGCGCAGGCCCAATCCACCACCAAATTCTTAGAGGCCGAATTACAGGAATTGGGGGAGCGCATCAAAGGCCTGGGCAATAAAATGACTGCCTTCAAAGAGACCCATGAAGGTCTGCTCCCGGACCAGCAAGCCGTTAACCGCTCTCAAGCCGAACGTCTGGAGATGGAGATTAAGCAATTAGATAACAATATCCGTAATGCGGAGGAACGGAGAATATCTTTGGAAGGACAACTCGCCACGGTGAGTCCTGATACGTCCTTCACCGGCGCCGCGGGGGAACAGACCATCTCCCCGTCCGCCCGTCTCAAGGCCCTGGAGCTATCCTTGGCCGACCTCCAGTCCAAGTTTTCCCCCGACCATCCTGATATCCGCAAGGCAAAGCGGGAAATCGCCGAATTGAAAAAATTGGGAGGAGCCTCCGCGGGGAGCGCCGTGGAGCGCCGCAAAAAGCTTGACCAGCTCAAAGCCGAACTCGCCGAAAAGCAGGGAAAATATTCCCCCCAACATCCGGAAGTTAAAAAGCTTATGAACGAGATCGCCCGTCTCGAACAAGAACCCCCAGCAGTTCCCGGTCCCCAAATTGCCGCCGGTGCCGAGAACCCCATGTACATCAATCTGAGCACCCAAATTCAGGGCGCCGTGGCGGATATCGGCGCTTTTCGCAAGCAGCAATCCGACTTAAGAGAAAAACTGCAGATGTACCAGGCCCGTCTCGAAGCCGCCCCCAAGGTGGAGCAGGAATATCTGGCCCTGGTGCGCGACTATCAAAATGCCAGTGCCAAACACCAGGAGGTCATGAACAAAATCCTCGAGTCCCGTATTTCCGAGGGCATGGAAGAACATCAGAAAGGGGAGAAATTCACCCTCATCGACCCCGCCAGTTACCCGGGTAAACCGGTTTCCCCCAACCGGCTGTTAATCAGGCTGGCCGGGCTTGTCCTGAGTCTGGGGGTGGGGGTTGGTTGCGTGGCTCTCGCCGAACACCTGGACCATTCGGTAAAGAGTAGCGACGAACTGGTGCGACTCACCGGCCTCCCGGTCCTGGGATCGATTATTCGCATCCGGACCAAGGAAGATATCGCCCGGATCCAGCAGAAACGCAAAGTAATCTTGACGGTTACCGGCGTTGCTTTGGTTATCGGGCTCATTTGCTTCCACTTTTTTTATATGGACCTCTGGGTGCTCACTGCCCGGCTGCTGCGCCTGGCGGACAAATACTCCTGATCCTCGAGATTGGGTGTGAGCCCGGCCGGTAATGAACTTAACCCCTTACCCCATAGGAAGTTACGACCGTGAGTTTCATCAATAAAGCCTTAGAAAAAGCCAAATCTCTGCGCCACCAGAAAGTGAAGCCGCCCTCTGCCTCCAGACCGGAACCGCCAGAGATGGATTGGCCTGAGTTGGATGAGGCGACGGGGTTTGCCGAGACTCCCGGGGAAATCCACTACACCTATACTCGCCAGGTGCCCGTGGAAATGGATAGTCTGCGCCGGTATCGCTTAACCGTGAACGGCACCGACCAGACCCTGGGGGAAGCCTATAAATTGTTGCGCACCCACGTCTTGCATCGCACCAAGCGAGAAGGTCGCAATACCCTGATGGTTACCAGCCCCCTGCCCAACGAAGGCAAGACCCTGACGACCATTAATCTGGCCATCTCAATTTCTCAGAAAGTCGGCCAGACGGTGCTGCTGGTGGATGGCGACCTGCGCAATCCGTCCATTCACCGCTACCTCGATCTTCCCTCTGGACCTGGACTCGTCGATTATTTGGTCTCTGGCGACCCCATCGCCGAATCCCTGGTGCATCCGGAAGGCTTGGCCAATCTGGTGGTGCTCCCGGCGGGCCGACCCACCAGCGAAGCCACGGAACTCCTCAGTTCTCCCGCCATGGTGGAGTTGGTCAAGGAATTGAAGCACTTTTATCCGGACCGCTATGTGCTGTTCGATTTGCCGCCCTTGCTCTATGCGGATCCCTTGGCTTTTGCCCCCCTGGTGGATGGCATCATTTTGATCGCCGAGGCAGGCCGCACTCCCCGGGAGGAGATCGTCCGCGCCATCGAGTTGCTCAAAGAATTTCCGGTTCTGGGCTTTGTCCTTAACAAGATGGACGCCACGTCATTATCATATGACTATTATTATAATAAATATTATGCCGACCGAGACTCTTCGAAAAAATTTAAACTGCCCTGGCTGAAATAAACTATGTACGAAGATTTTTATGGACTAAAAGAACGCCCCTTTACTCTGGTACCCGACCCGGATTATTTATTTCTGGGCTCCCAGCACAAACTGGCCCGGGCCTATCTGGAATACGGCATCAAAGAGCGCATGGGGTTTGTGGTGCTCACCGGTGAGATCGGCACCGGCAAGACCACCTTAATAAAATCGCTGTTGCGGGAAAAAGAAGCGGGCCTGCGTCTGGGGGTCCTCTATCAGACTTCCCTGGAGGCTGAAGATCTCCTGGATCTCCTCCTCAAGGAATTTCAAATTCGCGGCCATTTTAGCGGCAGTCGGGCGGGCCGTCTCGGGGCCTTCAACCAATTCCTGCTGGCCTCGCATGCCCGGGGCGAACACGTCGTCCTGGTGGTGGATGAGGCCCAGAACCTCGGGTCCAAGGCCCTCGAGGAATTGCGTCTCTTATCTAACCTGCAAACCGATAAGGAACCGCTCTTGCAAGTCATCCTGGTGGGCCAACCCGGATTGCGGGATCGCCTGCGCCACCCCGCCCTCCGCCAATTGGCCCAGCGGGTGGCCATCCACTATCATCTGAGACCCCTCGACCAGGATGAGACCAAGGAATATATCCGTTTCCGCCTGGCCCGGGCCGGCGGCAGCGGCACGAGCATTTTTACCACCTCAGCTTTGGATAAACTCTATGAATATACCCAGGGGGTCCCCCGCCGGATCAACGCCTGGTGCGATCTGGCCCTGGTAGCCGGCTTCGCCGAAAGCCGGCCTGAGATCGATGGGGAATTTATCGACCTCGTCATCTCCGCCCAAGGGGGCAGCCTGGAGGGCGAATCAGAAGCGGCGGAGCCCTGGCAGGATCAATCCGAAGGATCCTCGGCGGCCCCCGCCGCGGCGCCAACCCCGGACCATGAAACCATGGCGGCGGTGGGTGAGATGTCCGCTCGGTTGACCCGGGTGGAGGGCCTGGTCATAGAAATCATCGGCGAACTCTTGCCTGCTCTGAGCCGAGCCCTGGAAAAACCCGTGCCCCCAGTCGTTTCGTCGCCGCCGCCGGAGCCTGCCACGAGGCCCGTTGTAACCACCGATGAACCACCTCTCGAGGCAAATTCCGCCCCCTCGGGGAAATGGTGGCCGAAGTTTTTGGTTAAGCTGAAACCCTGACCCTGCGGGATTGCTCGTGGGTTGGTGGATGTTATATAAAGACCCCCCCAGGCAGGGATGCGGCTGCGGTGCGCCGATCCTTTTCAGCCCCTCCTGGGTGGGGAAAAGGCATGGCTGGTAAAGCGCGGCGATTGGCGGCGGGCCGGCCCTCGAATCGATATATAGCTGGTTCAGGTTACTGCCGTTACGTGGCATTTCCCCCAAGGAATCATGGTATTACCGCAGTTCCAGACCAGAAATCGCTGGTCCCTGAGGGTTCCTCTCCTTGGCGATGAGATAGGGTGGCGAATTTAGGAGCCTAGCTATGGAAGCCAAAACCAAATCATTCTCCCTCATACCCTTAATTTCTGCCGTGGTATTATTATCGGTTCTGGTGTGGTCTTATTGGCCGATCCTGGTAACTTTAATAAAATATTTATATAGAGATGATGATTATTCCTTCGGGTTATTAATCCCCTTTGTAGTAGCCTATATTGTTCATTTAAAGTGGCCTGAAATTCAGCAAAAGGCCTGGCAACCTTCCTGGCTGGGTCTGTTGATCATAGGTTTCGGTTTTTGCTTATATTTGTTCGGCGAAATTTTGACCAGTGTTTATATTCCCTGTTTCTCTTTTGTCGTGGTACTGGCGGGTTTGCTGTTCCTGGTGGGGGGAGGCGAATTAGTTCGATTGATGAGCTTTCCACTCCTTCTCTTATTTCTCATGATTCCCAGTAAGACCCTGATAATACGACAAATATCATTGCATCTCCAGTTGATTTCTTCAATTTTGGCTGCGGTGATATTAAACGGGTTGGGGGTTCCGGTTTTACGTCAAGGCAATATCCTCGACCTGGGAGTGCGTCAACTCCAAGTGGTAGCCGCCTGCAGCGGCCTGCGTTATATCCTCTCGCTTTTAACCCTGGGTCTCATCTATTGCTTTTTTTATCAACGTCGTTTCTGGAAGGCCGCATTCCTTATCGTGTCATTGATTCCGGCGGCGATCATCGCCAATGCCTTGAGGGTTGCCGCCATGGCCCTGGTGCCGGCCTTGCAGGAAGAAGGCTTCTGGCATGAATTTACGGGATGGCTCATTTTTATCGGTTGTTTTGGCGTATTGATCCTCATTAACTGGATCTTAAACTCCTTCTGGCCCGAGGTCCAGCCTGCGGAGAGCCTGGCAGGGACTTCAAAGTCGCCGGCCACCGGAAGCCGATCCGGCAAATCTCTGTCCCCATACTTAATCGCCGCTTTGGCATTAGTCATGCTGTTAAACTTCGTGCCCCACCGGCTGGCTGAAGCACCCGCCGTGCCCCTGCTCCAGAGTTTTGACCGGTTTCCCCTCACCCTCGGCCCTTGGCAGGGCAAGCGCAATTACCTTGATACTGCCATCCTCAAGGTGCTTGACACCAAAGATTACTTTGATGCCAACTACACCGGCCCCCAAAATAAATCGGTTTCCTTATGGATCGCTTATTATGGAAACCTGCAAGAAGCAGAGGGATTGCAACATACCCCCATGGTCTGTATGACTGGCAGCGGTTGGGACATACAGGAGAATAAGACCATAGACCTGCTCCCGGGTAAGCCGGTCACCTATCTGCTCATGCAACAAGGCGCCGGGCGCCTGTTGGTTTATTATTGGTTCATTCAGCGTGGCCATTGGTTGCCCACCGAGAACTCCACCGATATAAGCCTGAGGATCAATAGTCTCTGGAATCGCAGGGCTGACGGAGCTCTGATCCGCCTTACCACTCCGGTTGACCCTGATATCGAGTCGGCCAAAGCGCGCCTCGCTGATTACGCCAAACTGGTGGTGCCTCTCTTGTCGAAATTCATTCCAAACTAACTAGTCAAAATATATAATCAATAATTAGGCACAGTTAGGGTCACTGAAAATTGCAGTTTATCCATACACTCAATACCTTTATCAGGATGCCCCGATTTGGCTGGCCATAACCCCAGGATTCGCGTCCTTCTCACGGTCCCCCAGCTGAGCAGTACGGCCAGTCCCTATCGGGAAATCATGGCCCTGGCCAGGTATCTGCCTCAAGAGCATTTTCAGCTAACGATATGTTCTTTACGCATGAACGGCTTTGCCGAAACCGCGCCGGTGCTCGAGCAGCTCGGCTGCCGCGTCTTGGTGGCCCGGTTTCGCCCCCGGGGGCGAAAATGGGCCCATCTGCGCGCCGCCTGGAAAGATTACCGGCTCATAGCTCAATATGGACCGTTTGATATCCAGCATTCCCTCGATTTCACCTCATCGCCGCTGGAAGCCGTCTTTGCCAGGCTTCACCGTCAGCCCTTCATTTTTACCCAGAGAAACTTAGGGCAGGCGGGCTCCCCGGCCGGCATCTGGCTGAAAATCCGCTTGGCCAATAAAATCATAGCTATCTCGGATGTGACCCTGCAACTTTTAATCAGCCTGGGTGCCGGTCCGGGAAAAGTGACCAAGATCCCTCTCGGCATGGAGCCATATATTGGCAATCTTGAGGGCTATGCACCTGAAACCGGCGGCCGTTACCTCTTGTCGGTTGGTCATGTCCAGCGGCTCAAACACCAACACGATGCCATAATCACCCTGGCGCGCCTGATTCCAGAGATCCCGGACTTGAGTCTGCTAATCGCCGGGGAAATCTATGACCCCGACTATTATCAGGACCTTATAAAACTGGCGGGTGATCTCGGTATTGACCACCGGGTGCATTTTCTCGGCGTCAGAGATGACATCCCTGTGCTCATGAAAGGCGCTTCCGCTCTGCTCCTGTGCTCCGAATCCGAGGCCTTCTCGTGGGTGGTTCTGGAGGCCATGAGTGTCGGCCTGCCCGTAGTGTCATCGGATTGCGGCGGACCCGGGGAGATCATCACCCATGGCCAGACCGGCTCACTGGTCCCGGTGGGAGACATCGATGGCTATGTCCATGCCTTGCAGCAAATTATTCTCGAACCAGGGAAAGGTACCTTCCTGTCAAACAATGCCTATGAGCTGATCTCCACCCATTATTCTGCCACAGCCATGGCGGCCCGGCATGCGGAGATGTATCAGAGCCTAATTGCGAAAACATCTGGTACTATCTGAGGTATTTATGGGTGTCTCCATCATAATCCCGGCTTATAATTCGGAAAAATATCTGGCCCCCGCGATCCAAAGCGTCTTGGCCCAGACCAGGGATGATTGGGAGGCGATAATAGTAAACGATGGCTCCACCGACCAGACCGGGACGATAGCTGAAACCTTCGCGGCTAAGGATACCCGCATCCGGGTGGTGCATCAAGCCAATGCCGGCCTTTCCGGAGCCCGTAATCGGGGCTTCGCCGAGACCAGGGCGGATTATGAGTACGTCATGTATCTTGACAGCGATGACATTTTAGAACCGGATGCCCTGGGAGTACTGCTTCAGGCTTTGGAGAAGGATCCGGATGCGGTTGGCGCCCATGGCATGCTTCGTTATATTAATAATTTGGGGGAGCCTCTTACTATAAATGGGACTCAGACCTCGCCCCTTCGGCGCCACGGTATCCAGGGGAAATGGCTGAAACTTTGGCCCGTCTCCGCCCCCACTACTTTTGAGGTGCTGGCCTATGGCAATGCTATCCTGCTTGGACTTATTGTGCGCCGAGCTAAACAGGAGGCAGCTGGTGGCTTCGATCCAAACCTGAAATGTGAAGATTGGGATATGTGGCTGCGCTTGAGTCGCCTGGGTCATATAGCCTTCGTGAACAGGGTTGTCTTTAGATATAGAAGGCACGAGGCAAACCTCACAAGGCATAGAGCGTTAATCATTGACGGTGACCTTTGTGTAAGGAAAAAAATGTACGCCTCGGCCGAGTTCACTGCACAGGAAAAAAAATTAATTCTTATTGGTTATCGATATGGCGAGCTTAAAAAAGCTTATCAGAGATTAATATATACTGGTCGCAACCTGAGGAAAGGAAAATGGATTGATGCTTTTAAGCAATTGCAACTGGCAATGGGAGATATTCTGTCCTCAATTAAAGGTTTAACGAGAGCTTAGCATCAATGGCGATTGCTAAAATAGGAAAGGATTATTTGTGGTATTCTGTGATTTTTTCTTGGGTGTGAGTTCCATTATTATTAATGAATTCTAATTGCGACAGACATAATAACCTTTGCAAGGATGCATTTATGGGAGTCTCCATCATTATTCCTTCCTATAATTCGGAAAAATACCTTGCTGTCACGATCCAAAGCGTCTTGGCGCAAACCAGACAGGATTGGGAGCTGATGGTGGTCAACGATGGTTCCGCCGACCAGACCGGGGCGATAGCTGAAACCTTCGCCGCTAAGGATGACCGCATCCGGGTAGTCCATCAAGCCAATGCCGGCCTCCCCATGGCCCGCAATCGGGGTTTCGCCGAGACCGGCACGGATTACGAATACTGCATCTTTCTTGACAGCGATGACCTTCTGGAACCAGATGCCTTAGAAATATTGATTCATGCTTTGGATAAGGACCGGGCTGCAGTCGCCGCCCATGGCTTAATGCGTTACATCGACAGCGAGGGCCGGCCCTTGTCCATCAATGGGCGCTATTTTCATCCCCCCCAACGTCGCGGTATACAGGGTCACCGGCTGAAGCTTTGGCCCGTGTCCGCCCCCACCACTTTTGCAGTGCTGGCCTATGGCAACTGCATCCCGGCGAGCGGGATTATGATGCGGCGAGCCCAACAGGAGATAGCCGGAGGTTTCGACCCCAACCTTAAAGCGGTTGAGGATTGGGACATGTGGCTGCGCCTTAGCCGTCTGGGGCATATAGCCTTTGTAGATAAAGTTGTCCTCGCCTACAGAATACACCAGACGAACATGTCGAGAAACGGGCAGTTAATGACAGAGAGCGAATATTGTGTACGGAAGAAGATGTATAGATCGGCTGATCTGGATGGATATGAAAAGAGCAGGATATTGATTGGTTATCGATATCATAAGCTATCCAAGGCACGTGACCACTTCTCCCTTGCCACCCGCAAGCTATCCAGAGGAAGATGCATTGCTGCTATCAAGCATTTGCAAGTTGCAATGAGACATATTCTGTCTTCCTTTAAAGGTGATCTTTAAAATAAAGTTTCATCATTACTATAGATTGGAGCAGACTTTATTGGGTTACCTCCGGTGCTAATGAAAATAAATAAAGAGAAAGATATGGAACTTTATTCAAATAAGTTTTTCGATGACATATATGCTGGTGCATTATGTTCAGCTCGGGAAATAGTCCCTCTAGTTCTGGAGTATGTTCAACCACGATCTGTCATTGATGTTGGCTGTGGCATCGGCGTCTGGTTATCTGTTTTTAAAGAATTTGGGGTGAAAGAAATCTTTGGAATAGATGGCCCATGGATAGAAAAAAACCGCCTGCTTATCCCGGAAGCATGCTTTCGTCCATATAATTTGGAAGAACCCTTCCTATTAGCTCAAGAGAAAGATTTGGCTGTCTCCTTGGAAGTAGCTGAACATTTACCCGCCCAATGTGCGGAGAATTTCGTGGATTCCTTGGTGGCCCTTGCACCGGTGATCCTGTTCTCTGCTGCCATTCTTTTCCAGGGGGGAGTTAATCATCAAAATGAACAATGGCCGGAATATTGGGTTCATTTATTTGAGAAAAGAGGGTACGCCGTAATTGATTGTATTAGGCATAAAATATGGAATAATGATAATGTCCAGTTCTGGTATCGCCAAAATATATTGATCTTTCTTAAATACAATGAATTAGATAATTATCCGTTACTTCGAGATGAATTCGATAACTCCAGCAATTGTCCTTTGTCCATCATTCATCCTCAACAGTATTTAAATATTGTTGACTATCGAAATTTTTCCCTTAGAAAAATATTATCTGTATTACCTTTTATAATAAAGAAAACTATTAAAGCTAGGGCCATGAAGGTTTTTAAAATCTCTAATAATAAGAAAATTTGATGCTTTTAAGCAATTTCAATTGGCAGTGGGAAGTATTCTGTCCTCAATTAAAAATTTAACTCGAGCTTAACATCAATGGCAATTGCTAAAATGGGAAGGACGTATTTGGGTTTAGGTGAATTTTCTATTAAAGGTTCCGTCGGAATTAATGGCATCGAGGTTTTTGAAGCGTTTACAATAATTATTGGCTAACTCATACCGCGCCTTGGGTCTCTATGGTAATCCCGTTCGTGCGAAAATTCATTCCAACCTGGTTCAGGAAAACTCATTTATTTAATCTAATGAGAATAGTGCTTTTATCCAAAAATACCATAAAACAAAACTTCTCCATCGGGATATATACCGGAACTTCTCCCATCGACTTTGCTCCTCCAGATAATATCAAAAATCCGGTTTTGACGGCGGCGGATGTAAAGGACGTGCCCGCAGTATTTATAGCCGATCCCTTTATGATTAAAAAGGAGCTTACCTGGTATATGTTTTCTGAAGTCTTCAATGCCAAGTCATTAAAAGGCGAGATCGCCTTGGCGACAAGCGTTGACGGATTTTCTTGGCAATATGATCAAATAGTATTAAGAGAGCCGTTTCATTTGTCCTATCCTTATGTGTTTGAGTGGATGAATAATTATTATATGATCCCCGAATCACAAGCTATCGGAGAAATTAGATTATATAAAGCTCAAGGGTTCCCCAAGAAATGGACTTATATTAAAACTCTATTATACGATAACTATGCCGATGCCTCCATACTCCATTATAATCAAAAGTGGTGGCTATTTACCGCTGGCCGCGATGATTGCTTATGTTTGTTTTTCGCTGATGATCTCATGGGCCCCTGGATGCCGCACCCTAAGAATCCCATTATCAACGGAAACCCCCATATCACCAGACCAGGGGGCAGGGTATTGGCATTCGACGGGAAAGTGATAAGATTTGCCCAGGACGATGCGCCTGCTTATGGCCTAAAGGTTCATGCCTTCGAGGTAACACAACTTGCTACAGATAGTTATGAAGAGAAAATGATTGGCGAGTCGCTGCTGCAACCGAGCGGCCACGGTTGGAACACCAAAGGGATGCATCACCTTGACGCTCACTGCCTTAAGGAGAATCAATGGCTGGCCTGTGTCGATGGCTGGGACCGGCGAGTCAAAGTTTCGGAAAGGCGCTAATACGCAGCATCTTATAAATTTATCTTGATCGCCTTAAAAGCAGAATATAGCGGCACCCCGATAATAATATGAAAAAAAACCAAAACTTGGCTCTTGAGTCCAAAAATCAACCGGCAGCCCCGGCCCCCATACCGGTAATTGTCATCAAGCCCTCCAAGGGGTTGGTTTCTCTCAAGCTCAAAGAATTCTGGGACTATCACGAGTTACTCTTTTTTTTGACCTGGCGCGACATAAAAATCCGGTACAAGCAAACTGTCTTAGGGGCCGCCTGGGCCATCTTGCAGCCCCTCATGACCATGGTGGTCTTCAGCATCTTTTTCGGGCGGCTGGCCAAGGTGCCGTCAGATGGATTGCCCTATCCCATTTTTTCTTTTTGCGGCCTCCTGCCCTGGCAACTGTTCGCCAACGCCTTGACCCAGTCCAGCAACAGCCTGGTGGCCAGCCAGGGATTGATCACCAAAGTGTATTTCCCCCGTCTGATCATTCCCATTTCCGCCATTCTCCCCGGACTGGTGGATTTTGCCCTTTCTTTCGTGGTCTTCTTGGGCATGATGGCTTATTACGGCATCGCCCCCACCTGGGCCGCCCTGACTCTGCCCCTGTTTCTCTTGCTGGCCCTGGCCACCGCCCTGGCCGCCGGCTTATGGCTCTCGGCCCTCAACGTCCAGTACCGCGATGTGCGCTATACCATAACTTTTTTGGTGCAGTTCTGGCTCTTCGTCACCCCCATCGCCTACCCCAGCAGTCTGGTGCCGGAGAAATGGCGCCTGCTGTATGGCTTAAACCCCATGGCCGGGGTGGTGGAGGGGTTCCGCTGGGCCCTGTTGGGGAAAGCCGGGGGCCTGGGGCCCATGGTCATCGTTTCGGCATCAGTGGTCTGTCTCTTTCTCGTCGGCGGCCTGGTGTACTTTCGGCACATGGAAAAGACCTTTGCCGACGTGGTGTAGATTATGAATGATGTAGCCGTCAGGATCGAAAATCTGGGCAAGCGCTACAAGATCGGCGCCCGCCAGGAAAGCTATCGCACCCTGCGGGAGACTCTGACCGGTTTCTTCACGTATCCCTTCCGGCGGCGCCGCCAGGCTGCCCATGGCAGCCACCGGTCCAAAGGAGAAGATTTCTGGGCCCTGAAGGATCTTTCCCTGGAGATCAAACGGGGCGAAGTGGTGGGCATTATCGGGCGCAACGGCGCCGGCAAGACCACCCTCCTGAAGATCCTTTCCCGCATCACCGAGCCCACCGTAGGCCAGGCGGAAATCTACGGCCGGGTCGGCTCCCTCCTGGAAGTGGGCACCGGCTTCCACCCCGAACTGACCGGGCGGGAGAATATCTATCTGAACGGCGCCATCCTGGGGATGCGCAAGGCGGAGATCGACCGGAAGTTCGACGCCATCGTCGCCTTCGCCGAGGTGGACAAGTTCCTGGACACCCCGGTGAAGCGCTATTCCTCCGGCATGTATATCCGCCTGGCCTTTGGGGTGGCCGCCAACCTGGAGCCGGATATCCTCCTGGTGGACGAAGTCCTGGCGGTGGGGGACGCCGCCTTTCAGAAAAAATGCCTCGGCAAAATGGATGAGGTGGCCAAGGGCGGCCGCACCGTTTTGTTTGTCAGCCATAACATGGAAGCCGTGCTCAACCTCTGCGGGAATTGTTTTGTCCTCAATGACGGCGCTTTAGTCTTCCAAGGACCCACGGAAGAGGCTTTGAAGTTCTATCTCAACTCCTCTTCAAACGCTCAATCCGCTTTGGAAGCTCATATCCTGTACAAATCACCGACTGAGCGTCCCAAGAGAGTTGCGCAGATTTCCCGCATTGAGGTCCTGGACGAATCTGGAAATCCCAAGCCAGTGATTTATACCTGGGATTCGCTCATCTTGAGGGTGCATTACTCCTCCACCAGGGAAGTGGCAAATGGGTCGGTGATATTGGATATAAGAGATTTCAAGCAGCAACGGCTCATTGTTTTGGATTCCGGTTTCAAGGTTCCCATCAGGAAAGGCCGGCATTATGTGGACTGTTTCATCCCCAGCCTTCCATTATCGGCAGGGGATTATTACCTGGGCGCCGGTTTGACCATTTCGGTCACGGAGTGGCTGTGGCGCGAAACGAATCTAGCTTCCTTTAAAGTGCAGGGCAAGGATGTTTTTGACCTGGGCAGACCTCCGGCTATATCCAGAATGATATTTGCTATCCAACATGAATGGAGAAATTTCACCGGCTAAGGGGAATTAAAGGCGCTTGAATTTAGAGCGACTCCCGAGTTTGAGTGCGGAATATAGCTGGATAATCGCGGCGTTGTTTTAACAACTGCCATCCTGTTATCGGATGGCGGCGAAATGCCAGGACGGCCAGTGCCATATAATAAATTTATTTGCCGGCGTGCGGCTTGACACTACTCAAGGTATGAACTTCGTTACGGAAATAAGGCGCTTTCTCTATAGTGAGGGTACCGAAAGAGCTAGGGGTACCGTAATTCAAGTCTTTTGTTACCATGGCGTCGTCGAGCTAAGGCAAGACCTTCGCCTGGAAAGGAACCTTACCCTGGTCTCTGATTTTCAAGCGCAGATAGATATCTTGAGCCGGTCTCAGGTGCTGAGTTTGGGTGAGCTCAAAGATGAATTGCAAGCCCCGGCGAAAAGACGCAGATCTGCCGTGGTTATCACCTTTGACGATGGCTATGCCAATAACCTGATGGCCGCGGAGATTCTGGCCTCGGCTCGCTTGCCCTGGGCCGTTTTCGTGAGCACCGGGGCCCTGGGACGGGAAAATTCCCTCTGGACGGTTGAACTCTCCTTATTATTGCTGCATGGCCGGGCCGAACCGGTTGAAGCACTCGGCCAGGCCTGGTCGTTAACCAGCCGCCAGGCCCGGGAGGATGCCTTTCAGGCCATCCGCTATCCCTTAAAAGCCATGCCGGCAGATCGGCGCCAGGAAGCTATGGTCAATATCCGGCAGCAATTTCCCCCGGATGAAACCCAGCGTCTCCTCCACGAATTCCCCTCGCTCCAAATGCTGACCTGGGAGGAGGTGGGCCAGTTGGCCGGGGCCGGGGTCACCATCGGCAGCCACGGCGTGCATCATGAGATTCATCACGCCAACCAGCCGGAAGCCGTCCGCCGCCATGAGTTGACCGAGTCTAAAGCGGAGCTGGAGCACCGCCTGGGGCGTCCTTGTCGTTACTTCGCCTTCCCCAATGGCGATTTCAACCCGAACTCCGCCGCCGAGGTGCAGGCCGCGGCCTATGATTTGGCTTTCACTACTCAATCAGGGGCGATCACCCCAGGGACCAATGCTTATTTATTACCAAGGTTGGAATCGGTTGGCTCGCTGCTAAAATTCGGGGGTAATTTTTCCTTGGATTTAGAATAAGAGCCTACGGGCCCTTAAAATTCAGATTGAGGTAATGAAAATGCATGTCAAAATTCCTGTCTAGTTTGAAGATATTGTTAAAGAAATAGCTGATTTTACTTTGTTGCCCAAAAAGGAAGTAAAATATAAATTATGGATGGAAGCATTGGATCAAGGATATAATATAAAAGAGGACTGTAAATTATTTAATGTAATTGCACATAAATATAATAATAATATGATAGAGCTTTATAGTAATAGCTATTCATTTATTTATGAAACCATGGCATTTTGGGCCCGTCCTTCTAGGCAGAAATGGATCAAACAGGCTTTAGATAGGATAGACCTTTATACACAAAAGGCTATGTTAGATAATAAGAAACCGAGAATCCTAATGTTTGGTGATGGAGTTGGTAATGATTCGCTATTCCTTCTAAACAATGGCTATATAGTCGATTATTTTGATTTCCCCGGTTCTAAAACATTTGAATTTGCCCAAAAAAGATTTATGAGCTATGGATTGCTTGGGGAATGGATCTATACAAAAACTGATTACGATTCTTTATTTTTAAACCAATATGATGTGATTATATGTTTTGAGGTAATAGAGCATCTTGTGGACCCAAAATCATTTATCAGAGATCTATTTCGGCTTTTAAAAGAGAATGGGGTAGTTCTTATTACGGAAGCATTTGCCTATATTGTCGATAGGCATCCAACACATCTTGCCTCAAATGCAATTTATGCCGGCAGAACCCCATTTCTTTTCAATAAAGAAGGATTTAGATTATCATGGTATTCTAAAAGCCCATTATTTAAACCTATGGAATTTACGAAAAGTGATCTTTATGGTAAGCAAGAATATATCAATTTATTAAGGGATAAGTATGTTATTAGAGCTTTCTTGCATGGACTTAGAAGCTATTTAAAAAGAAGATGCTATCCTATTTTTAAGAGATTTTTTGGGGTATTATTATAATGGTGTAGATCATAATTGACAATTTTGGATTTTTAGCATGTCCACTCCAGAGGGGGAGATAATTGGGCCCTAATCCTCAGATCTCTGTCATAGTAGCCACCCGAAACCGGCCCTTGCTTCTTCGTCGGGCTGTAGGGTCCTTACTTGCCCAGACATATCAAGATTTTGAGATCATTATTATTGACGATGCCTCTGGGGATGAGGCACAAAAGAGCTTGTCTGAAATTCAGGCATGGGATTCCAGGATCAAGGTAATAAGAAATGACCGCAATCTGGGCCCAGGCATGACGAGAAATGTGGGTATCAAAATTGCGAGGGGTAATTTTATCGCCATTTTAGATGACGATGATATTGCTCTTCCGCACCGCTTGCTTACGCAAAATAATGCTCTGGAAAATGATCAAGGACTGGGACTGATATTTTCTTCCGTTGCATGGATAAATGACCAGTTGGAAGTCTATGAGATAAACCCTGGATTGGTGCATCGGGGGGAATTTCCCAAGGAGCCGAAACAAGTGTTCGAACTCCTTTATCTACAAGGTAACAAAATCCAAAACACAACGATCATGGTCCGAAAAAGCATCATTCAAGATGTCCCTTATCCGGAAAACCCCTGGATCGGTGAGGATTGGATCTTATGCCTGCGTTTAGCTGCCCTTGGGATAAGGATGATGGCGATCCCAGAACCGCTGGTATTAATGAGGCGTGACACGACAACGGTCGGACTTATGAGCAATAAAGAGGCCGCCTTCAAGGAGGATAGGCAAGTTCTCACCATTATGAGAAGCTGGCTAGAGGAAAATAACATACATGAATATGATAGCCTGCATCGATTGGCATTTTCAAATCTGTTAATCAACGAAGCACGAGCCCGGTGGGGTTTCAGAGGATTGGCACTTATAATGAATGCTATCTCAGTTGCTCCCAATAATCCCAGAGCATGGAACACACTTGTCTGGTTATTAGGTAAAGGTATTAAAAAATGTCAACGCATAATTTCTACACAACAAAAGTAGATAAGCAACGCTATGACGCCATTATTGCTTTTTATTTGATAGTTAAACCGGACTAAAATGAATATCTTTATTGGGGTATTAATTTGCCTTATAATTTTAGGATTTCCTTTATATCAATTAATGAGGAAAACTTCGATATTTAGGTACGTGAGAAGAGCCGTTTTCCCAAGAATCGTTTATAAAAAAAACTTTTCAATAGGGATATATGTCGGCTTGCCCCATACCGGCTTCGGACCAGCAAGCAATACGAGAAATCCGGCTTTAACTGCTAACGACATAGCAAATGTGCCGGCAGTATTTGTTGCCGACCCTTTTATGATTCAAAGAGGGGCTACTTGGTATATGTTCTTTGAAATACTTAACGCCAAATCAAAAAAGGGCGAAATAGGATTGGCAATCAGTAATGATGGTTTCGATTGGAAATATGACCAAATAGTACTTTCAGAGCAGTATCATTTATCGTATCCCTACGTATTTGAATGGGAAAATGAATATTATATGATTCCCGAATCTGGAGATGCTGATGCGGTAAGATTATACAAAGCTGAAGATTTCCCAAATAAATGGTCTTATATTAAGACTATAATAAGTGGAAAATATCTTGATGCGTCTATTTTCTATTATCATGAAACATGGTGGTTATTTACGGCTCAAGGGGATGAGAATTTGTTTTTATTTTATTCTGATAATTTGATGGGCCCCTGGAAAGAGCATCCTCAGAATCCTCTCATAAGTGAAAATCCTCATATAGCCAGACCGGGGGGCAGGGTATTGCTGGTAGATGGGAAGATTATCCGATTCGCTCAGGACGATCGGCCTAAATACGGTCTTAAGGTTCATGCATTTGAGGTAACCGAACTCTCCCCTGAGACTTATAAAGAACAAATGGTTGTCGATACCTTGCTGGGCCCCAGCGGCAAAGGCTGGAACGCAAGGGGGATGCATCATATTGACGCCCACCAATTTACTGATAATCAATGGATAGCTTGCGTGGATGGGTGGAGTGATCAGGTTAAAGCTTTTACAAAATGAACAGCTTTCTCTAAGAAGCTTCAACTAAATACGAGCAGCGAGGACCGCTTGCACCATAGCCAGGAGACCTTTGATCGAACCGGTTCCCATACTTTTTACGATTCCCAATTTCATCACCGCGGGCTCCGGTCGGGCGCTGTTGGATATTCTAGAGCGGCTGGACCGGCGCCGGTTTGCACCTTCCGTATGCGTCTTGAAGAAGGGAGGGAATCTTGCAAAAGAGGTCGAGAGCCTTGGCATTCCTTTGCTCGAGGCTCCCTTTGCCATTCCCATTCGCCCCTACGCATCTCTTTTGCGGCGGGCCTGGCAAGCGGCCCGTTTATTTAAAGCGGGACGCTATCGGCTATGGCATTCGTTCCATTATTCCGATGACTATACCGAGCCGATTATCGCCAGGATGGCGGGAGCCCGCGCCTGGATTTACTGGAAGAAAAACATGGGCTGGGGCAGCCGCGCCTGGTATATAAGGACACTGTTGGCAACACGGATCATAGCTTTAAATACCGATATGATGCGGGGTTTTTTCGCGCCCCGGATATTTGCGCGCAAGGCGCGCTTGGTCC
Source organism: Desulfobaccales bacterium (assembly GCA_052139855.1). Lineage (GTDB taxonomy): Bacteria > Desulfobacterota > Desulfobaccia > Desulfobaccales > 0-14-0-80-60-11 > 0-14-0-80-60-11. The sequence continues at coordinate 8,156 of JBKQVS010000186.1, read as the reverse complement.
CGTTAGGGGTGGATAGCAGCTTGTTTCATCCAGGAATTCCGGCTCGACTCAATATCCGCCGGCGCTCGCATATCCCTTCGGAGGCCATCGTAGTTGGGTGCGTGGCTCATTTGGTGCCGATCAAAGGTTATCCGACCCTGCTTCAGGCCCTGGCGAGGGTTCCCGACCTCCATTTACTGATCGCGGGCCAACCCTTGGATCAAGAATACGCCGCCTCGCTGGAAAACCTGGTTCAATCCCTGGGGATTCAGGACAGGATCCATTTCCTTGGCGCCATCAAGGATGTTTCCGCCTTGCTGGTGGAGATGGATATCTTTGTCTTGCCTACCGTGAGGCGGGGAGAAGGTTTACCCGTTGCTTTATTGGAAGCCATGGCCTCCGGGCGGGCCTGCATTGCCTCAGATGTCCCTGGATCGCGAGATGCGGTGGAGCCGGGGAAAAGCGGGTTACTGGTTGCACCGGAAAACGTCGATTCCTTGGCCGCAGCCCTGAACCGGTTGACCTCTTCCCGTGAGCTTCGCCTTTCCATGGGCTTGGCCGCCCGGGAGCGGGTACTGCAAAACTATACCATCGAAAAAGAAGTCGCAGCCCATCAAGCGATCTATGAGGAACTCCTCGATAAACGGTGTTAAAAGGCTGATTCCACCATAGCGGGCATGAATTTTGCTTTCAATTTAAATTATGCCGCTAAAATTGTCTGAAGCAAGCGCCACAATGTTATATAAATAATGAATGATCGGCAATTTTAAGGAGACAAAGATCCTCGATAGCGGTGAAAGCCGAAAAGAAGTGACCCGGCCTGATTTTAACCGGAGTATCATGACCGATTTTCCAGGTGCTCAGATCACTTCAGACACCGGTTTTCTGCCGCTGCGAGAGATTGACGACCGTTTCAGAATCATCGCCCCTGGATCAACAGCCATCAACTCAAGGATTACATCCGATGAACCGACACTTTCTCGATTTGGTCTGCTGTCCCTACACAAAGTCCGCGCTTGAATTAGTCGAAATCGAAACCCAGGCCGATGAAGTCGAATATGGCATACTCAGAAGTGAGTATAGCGAATATCCCATTATCGCGGGCATACCGATTTTATTCTCAGGACAGAACGATCTTTTACACATGTTGAAGACAGGGCGCCTGCATGAAGCCACGGCCCTGGCAGTTTTCGGGGCTCCTCCCGAGGCTGGCCTGTGGCGCCTGGGGAAGTTTTTTCAGAGCACTTATCGGCTCAAGCGACTAGGCAACCGGATTGAGCGGATCAGGCAAAAATCCTGGGTGGCTAAGACCAGCCAGGCTCTCTTTCCGCAGCAAGCCCCACAGCCCAACCTGAAGCAACTGCTCAGCCTGGCTTACCACCGCTTCTGCATCCGTTCCGCAGAGGTCTACAATTACAACTATTACCGGTTCTCACCGCGCTACTTTACCGCCATGTCCTTTGTGGCCGCAATGCAGCCGAGCCAGGAACCGATACTCGATCTGGCTTGTGGAGCCGGTCATCTTCTGTTCCAGATTATCAATCGGACTTATCCTCGGCCGGCCGTCGGCCTGGACGGCTATTTCTTCTCCCTCTATGTGGCCCGCCGGTTCATTGCCCCTGGCGCCTGGCTAGCGTGTGGCGATATCAATATGCTGCCGTTTCGGGACGCGGTTTTCTCCACGATTTTCTGCTCCGACGCTTTCGATAATTTTTCTAATAAATGGGCCTGCGTGCGAGAAATGGAGCGTACCACCACTGCTTCCGGAGATCTCATGTTCGTTCACCTTATGAACAAACTTCATGAACACCATTACAAGCACCTGTATTCGAGCCGTTCCCTGAGCCCTGCCGGATATCGCCGCTTGGTGCAAAACCTCTCATACCGCGTCATCCCGGACCACCTGATCCTACAAAATTACTTCGCAGGGAAAGGGCTACCGGCCAGCGCGCAGATCGGCACGGAAATCCTCAATCAATCTCCAAAACTTTCCCTTTGGGCGAGGAAATCCGCCGTGGAATTCACAGAATACGGCGTTTTTCCAGAATGGCCTCACGCCCGTGGGAAGTTATACATCAACCCGCTCTACCAGCAACAGGAAACCGGTGGTGAGAAAAATCTTTATACGATGAGGTTTCCTTCTGAATACTACCGGGAAGGGAACCCGGAAATTGCCCAGTACATGCCCAATCAATTCGAGTTGACCAAGGCCCAAGAGTTGGCGCTGCAGGAACACAGGACCCAGGAACTGGAGCCCCTAATTCAGCAATGGGCAATCCTGAATTTACCTCCAGCTTATTTTGCCGAAAAGGCCCAATAGAATCATCGCGCTGAATCATTAAATCCCATCGGTTGGGCTCAAGTTCTGATAGCATTAAGAGAAAAGTGAAGTTCTTCGGGAAAATGGATATTCATGCATAAATAGATTTTTCGTTTTCAAACCTTTTTTACTTGCGGTGGCAGGGTTGCTGTATAACCTTGGATTAAAAATTACCCAACCTCTTCGGGCAAAGGCTGACTTCCTCCAGTTGGGGGAAAAATCATCATTGACCAATTGCATTATCTCCAGATTTTCATGTTATGAGTTCGAAATATAACTGCGATAATTTCATCAATGACCTGTTGATCACCTTCCAGGGCGATAACCCCGCCTTGCCGTCCCGGGTCCAAGCGGTGGCCTGGGACCCAGGGGATGCCACCCCAGATTGGCGCTTGTGGCTGCAGCCTGCCGGCGCCGGCTGGAAAGGTTACCCTCTACGGTCATCTCAGATCGATGGCTGGAAGATCTGGCTGGTGGGTGAACTCTATGGGGTGGGAGATGAGCCTGAAGCTGCCGATGCCCTGCTCCAGGAAGTTGTCCGGGGCCGTACACCGGCCAATCAATTAAACGGCCATTTTCTACTCCTGGCCTGGGATACCGCAAGCCGGAGATGGCATATCTGGACCAGTCGTTTCGGCACCCTCCATGCCTATTTTGCCTCGGACGGAGTGCGAGCCGCCATCGGCACCTTTTCCCCGGCCGTATCTGCGGCAGCCTCGCAACGCCGGTTGGATTGGCACGGTCTGGCCGGTTTTTTCACCTTCGGCTTTTTTCCCCAGGACCGGACCTATTGCGAGGATGTGCGCATCTTGCGTCCCGCTTGCCATTATATCTTCGACGACCATGGGACCCTGCGGCAGAGAGAATCGTATTGGCAGTGGTGGCATAATCCCAACCGAGGCCGCGCTTACCCGGAGACGCTGGCCGAGTTTGCCCGGATATTCCAGGAAGTGATGTCTGAGCATATTCACGGCGGCCGCATTGCCATCCCTATTTCCGGCGGACTCGATTCCCGCAGTACTGTCGCCGCCATCAGCCAACCCGGCGGCGGGGGCCCGGATTGTGCTGATCTCTGGACTTATTCGTACGGCTATAGTGATGATTCCATCGAAACCCATATCGCCCGCCAGGTAGCCGGCAGTCGCCAACTGCCCTTCCAGGCATTCACCATCCATCCCTATCTGTTCCATAACTTAAACTTGGTGCTGGATAGCGTGGAGGGTTTCCAGGATGTGACCCAATGTCGCCAGGCCGCAGTGGTCGGGGAAATCGCTTCCCAGGCTGATTACCTGATCGCGGCTCACTGGGGGGATGTTTGGCTGGATGATATGGGCCTGGCCAGCCGCGCTCCCGAGCCCCTCATGCGCGCCCCGGAGATTCTGGAGTATGCCTTTCATAAGATGGAGAAACGCGGGGCTCAATGGCTCCTGGACCATGTCTGCGGGCGGCACCTGAATGGGGAGGAGCCCGGGGATTTTCTCAGGGAAATGATTCGTCACGAGATGGCCCAAGTCGCGCACCTGGAGGACCCGGATTTCCGCATCAAGGCTTTCAAGACCAGTCAATGGTCTTGGCGGTGGACTGAGGCCAGTCTGAGGATGTTTCAGCCGGGAGCCTTTCCCCGATTACCCTTCTATGATAATCGGCTCGCCGATTTCTTTTGCACGGTGCCCTCCGAATTTGTCGGCCAGCGGCGGCTCCAGATCGACTATCTGAAAAGTTTCGCTCCGGACCTGGCCCGGATTAAATGGCAGGTTTATGATACGAACCTGTTGCGCTACCAGCACTTCCATACGTGGCTGCTGCCCAAACGTGCCCTGAAAAAAGCCTGGCGGATATTAAGATCCAAACCGGTAATCCAGAGAAACTGGGAGGTGCAGTTCCTGTGCCCGGAGGGTCGCCAGGGGCTGGAGCGTTGGCTGCTGCGGCCAGGGCTCAGGCTGCACGACCTGGTTTCTCCCACAGAATTGCAAGCGTTGGTCCAAGACTTCTATGCAGCTCCAAACGGACCGCGGGGCTACACGGTGGCCATGGTGCTCACCTTTTCGGGCTGGTTGGAAAGATATGGTTGAAGTTGATGGGTATTTTCTAATGGATAACTTCATTAATGCTTAACAGTTTAAAGCTCTTGGTGGTTGGGGTAAGTTGGCCTCCCGAAACCTTCCTGCAAAGGCTGTTACGCGGCCTGGCCGATGCCGGGATGGAGGTCACCATTGCCTCCAGCCGGAAACCGGATGCGGCCTGGCTGGCGCATCGGAATATTCACTGGCTTCATGCTCCGGAATGGAACGGTTCCATCCTTCGCCGCCTTTTTCTCTTGGCAAAGCTGTTTTGCGCGGCCCTCATGCGGAGCCCTGGAGATATAAAACGGTTTTCCCTGTACGGCCGTCCAACTGACACCCTGGCGGACCATCTACACCTTTATTTTAATCTGCTGCCCTTTGCCGGGAAGCGCTGGGACATCATGTATTTTCCCTGGAATTCCGCTGCCATTGACTTCCTGCCGTTATTTGATTACGGCGCGGCGGTAGTTAGTTGCCGGGGGTCTCAGATTAATATCGCCCCATACGATCCCAGCCAGAAAGCAATGATCGAACCGTTACGCACCACCTTTGAAAAAGCTGCCGCGGTGCATTGTGTTTCGGAAGCCATAAAAATTGAGGCCTTGCAGTATGGGCTGGATCCGGCCAAAGTCCGGGTTATCCGGCCCGCAGTGGATCCAGATTTTTTTTGCCCCGGCGCCCAGCCCAAAATCCAGAATTCGATCTTGAGAATCGTCTCGGTCGGCACGGCAAACTGGAGGAAAGGTTATAAATACGCTCTGCTGGCGTTGCGGCGTCTGATAGATCAAGGGGTCGCAGCCGAGTTTCATATAATCGGCCTGGGTCCGGAATGGGATTTTCTCCTTTATACCATCGACGATCTGGACCTGAAGGCCCAGGTATATCTGCATGGAAGATTATCCCCGGCAGAAGTGCGGTCCCAGCTCCAACAGGCTGATGTTTTTCTCCTGGCCAGCGTCAGTGAAGGCATCTCCAATGCCGTCTTAGAGGCCATGGCCTGTGGACTGCCGGTGGTGACTACCGATTGCGGCGGCATGCGGGAGGCGGTCACCCATGGGGTGGAAGGTCTGGTGGTGCCGGTGCGGGATCCGGAAGCCATAACCGCCGCCCTGATTCGCTTGGCTTCTGACCGCGATCTTGCCCGGCGCATGGGAGAAGCGGCCAGAAAGCGGATTTTACACGAGTTCACTATAAAACAACAAATAGACCATTTCATCGAACTCTATCAGAATATTTTGGCGGGTTAGAGATAATGATTGTTCTTAACGCCTTTTATTCTTGAGGCAGAGATTACCGTGGCTGAACCGAAATGAAGCGAATCGCCCTGGTCGTTCCCTCTTTCCCCAAGCTTTCGGAAACTTTTATTGTCAATAAGTTTCTGGGGCTGCTGGCCCGGGGCTGGGATGTTCATATAGTATGTGCTCAGAGCGACCCCCAGGAATGGGAGCAATTTCCAGATTTGCTGCGGGTGCCGAACTGGCGCCGCCGGGTCCACCGGTCCTGGCCCACCCGGCCGCGCTGGCTGGCCGCCGTGCTCGTGCCCCTGGCCCTGCTCGGGGTTCTCTGGCAAAACCCTGGAGGCCGCTGGCGTTATTTGCGGCGTGGCTGGAAAAAATTCGGCCTGGACGTGCTGCGCCAGCTGTATTTTGATGCAGAGCTGTTGAAGCTGCGGCCGGACCTGATTCATTTTGAATTCGGCGCCCTGGCCATTGGCCAGATGCATTTGCCAGAGTTGTTAGGTTGCAAATTAACGGTGAGTTTTCGGGGTTACGATTTAAATTTTGTGGGTTTGGAAAACCCCGGCTATTATCAGGAAGTCTGGGAAAAATCTGATGCGCTGCATCTCCTGGGCGAAGATCTTTGGAACCGGGCTCAAAAACGGGGCTGCCCCCCCGGAAAACCCCATACCCTGATTCCTCCGGCGATCAACCTTGAGCTCTTCGACCCGGAAGGCAAGGTCCATACCGAGGTCACCGGCACCGCGGCGCGACCCTTGCGCATCCTCAGCGTCGGGCGGTTAGAATGGCAGAAAGGCTATGAATATGCCCTGCAGGCGGTGCAACTGCTGGTAAATCAAGGAATCCACTGCGAATACTGCATCATCGGCGCAGGCAACTATCTAGAAGCCCTGTCCTTTTGCCGGCATCAATTAGGATTGGATGCCGTGGTTCAATTACTGGGGCCTCTGCCGCCACGCGCCGTTAAAGAAAAGATGCTTTGGGCCGATGCCTTCCTCCACGCCGCGGCCTCCGAGGGGTTCTGTAACGCCGTGTTGGAGGCTGCGGTTATGCGGTTACCGGTAGTGTGCAGCGATGCTGGTGGTCTTCCCGAGAATGTCGCCCATGGCCAAACCGGTTTCGTGGTCCCCCGCAGAAATCCGGCGGCACTGGCCGACAAACTGAAGCTGTTGGTCCGGGACTCTGAGCTCCGGCAGCGACTGGGACAAGCCGGAAGGCAGCGAGTGTCAACGCTTTTTCAAGTGGCAGACCAAATCGCGGCCTTTGAAAAGTTTTTTACACAGGTGTTACAGTGAAACGCTTTAACGGGCAGACGCCTGAGACGAATCCCCAAGTTAATCTGGTCTGGATAGGAGAGGGCATACAGCCCGCGTGGCCCCTGGGTCAGGTATTTGCAACCGAATCGGCCAGCCGGGCGCTTCATGAACTGATGCTAAGGTTGCCCAAAGAATCCGTGGCCCAGGCCTGTCTCTTTTGGGACAGTGCGCTGGGGCCGCCGGCGCCGGACTCGATCCTTAAAGCTTTGAGCCGGCCTGGCAATGTTTGGCACGCCGGCTTACGGCTGGGGGCCGGAGGGCACCCTCAACTGCTTGATTTCGTTGTCCCAACCTCGATGCTGACCCGAGATCCTCCTGCAAACCTTGAAGCAACTTCATGGCGAATCTCCCTGCGGTGCTGTCTAATGCGCTCGGAGGTTTTGCGACAGATGGGGGGCGTCCATCCGGAATTCACCACTTTGGATGGCGCCGCGCTGGAATTGGGCCATCGCTATGCCATGCGAGGTGTCTTGACCCGTCATATTCCGTGGTTATTGCCTGAGTGCGTATCATTTAGGATTTCCGAGATTCCTTTTGACGACGAACTGCGTTTTATATATTACCGGTTCGGATGGCGTTGGACCAAATGGGCTCTAATGCGCGGGCTGTTGACCCATTATATCTCGCCGGTTACGGCGGTGAACGCTTGCCGGGAAATTTCTCGCAGTCCCAGACCTCCCATTCCCGGCCCCTTTGTGCATAATTACCCGTCGACAATGCCGGATTCGGGCAATCCTCGAGTGAGCATCTTGATCCCAACCTTGGAGCGTTACCCCTATCTGCGTAAGTTACTCGGGCAATTGCATCTTCAAACCATAAAACCTTATGAAATCATTATTGTTGATCAATCCTCGCGAGAAACCAGGGACACCCATCTGGAATCAGATTTCAATGACCTGCCCTTGAAAATTATTTATCTTGACCAGGCGGGACAGTGCTCAGCCAGAAATGCCGGGTTAAGCACCGCCGCAGGCGAATTTATTCTTTTCCTCGACGATGATGATGAAATTCCCCCAGACCTCATCGCTGCCCATCTCCGCCATCTGGCGCGGTTTCAAGCCGATGTATCTTCCGGAGTGGCGGAAGAGGTGGGCGCGGGCGACTTACCGGAGAATTTTACCTATATTCGCCTCAGCGACGTTTTTCCCACCAATAATACATTGATTCATCGCCGGGTATTGGAAAGTGCTGGCTTGTTTGATCTGGCCTATGATAGGGGTGCACGAGCGGACGCCGATAT
>JBKQVS010000185.1:0-11721 GCA_052139855.1 Desulfobaccales bacterium | reverse complement strand
TCCGCTATAGGGGAATTGGCAGGTTGGTCAGATTTCCAGCGAATGATGAGATTGGCTCCGAAATCCTCTGACTCCTTGCTGGGTTCAATAGTAATCTCCTTGCTGCTCCAGGGATTGATCGTGATTGGTTCTTCGAGAAATTTTTTGACCAGCTTGCCCGACGAGTTATAATAATCGATAGAAAGAACCTTGATTGCCTGTTTTGGGTCTGTATTATGAATACAGGCGGTGCTGGTGAGACTATAGGCATCTCTGGTGCTGCCATAGATTTGATAGAAACTCCTATAGATGGGAACATAAATGGTGCCGCCGGTGGTCAATTCCACAGCCCCGAGTTGATAAGGGAGAAAAATATTAAGCGAGATTATTGATAAGAAAAGTAGTTTTTTTATCATCTTATCTCCTTTAGGCCCAGGTAGTGCAATGACTTTATCCGAGATTATGCCGTATCCTTTACTTTAATTTGCCCACAATCGCTCGTTGGGAACCATTTCCAGATTACTGGACCCGAAACACCCCTCTTTGTTAAGGCAACCCTTTGCGTGGGAGGGATGATAGCTCAAGATTTCCTGATAAGTCAATTTCTTTAAAATTTAAGAGAAACGCTTATCGGCAAACGGACACTTCATTCATTTCCGACCGATGAACTCCAGGCCAGTCTTTTGCCAAGCACAGCCCGGGGCGGTTGTTCTGCAGTTGCACGCCTCGGTCCACCCACGCCAGGCCAACCCGCTCAATAATCCAGCTTTTTCTCCCGGATGAACTGATCCACCAGCCCGAAGACCTCCTGGTTGCCGCAGAAATTGCCGGTTTGGATGTTGGCGCGGCAGCGCTCCAGGCCCGCTTCGAAGGCGGGGATGATCTCCGGCCGGGGATGAAATCCGGTAAAATACCGGCCGTATCCCAGGCGCTCCAGGTAGAAGGCGTTCAGAAATTGTTCGAAGGCGTTTTTGATGGGGAAGGAGATCACCGGCTTGCCATAGAACAGGGCCTCGGAGACCAGGGTGTGGCTGCCGCCGCAGACCACGTAGCGGCAGGACGACAGGTCGTCCAGGAAGCCGGTCTCGGAGGTCTTCTTGAAGTGGAGGTTGCCTTCGGTGCGTTCCTCGTTAAAGCCGTAGACCATTACCGGGGAGGGGATGGCGCTCAGGAAGGGGAAAAAACGCTTGAAGGTGGTATAGCCCTGGTAGGCCACCACATGGTCGCCGAGGCTGGGCCGGCGCTGGCGCACGCTTTCCCTCAGGAGGGGCGGTAGAATTTTGGCCCGGGCCCCGGGCTTCACCGGCGCCTGGAAAAAGGAGATTACCAGATAATCCGTGGCCCGGCTGAAGAGGGAGCCAACCGCAATGCTGGTGGAGAGATAACTGGGGTATTGGGCCCAGGGGACCGGGTGGCGGCAGCAGGTGATGACGTGTTGATGATCGGTCGACAGGCAGGGGACTCCGGCCCGGCGAGCCGCCTGGGGCAGGAAATACTCGTAATCACTCATGGTAACGTCGGGTTGGAACCGGTCTATGAGGTCGAGGACCTGGCGCAGATAGCGGCGGGATTGACATCTGACTTTGAGACTGGCCATCAGGGTGGCGACGACGTCCACCCGGTGGCCCCGGACGATGGTGGGCGGATTGGGGCATTCCTCCACCGGGAATTCCTGCCCCAGGATAGCGGCCCCGGTGTCGTGGCTGACAAAGAGAAACTCGTGCTCGGGAAAGTGCCGGGCGATGGTCAGGGCCCTGACCGCGTGGCCGTGTCCGATACCGTGGACCCCATAGAGAATTTTGGCCATAGCGTCAGGACCGGGTCAACCGAGGTAAGGGTTTCAAGAGGTTCTGGAGAGCCGGATTCATCAGGAGTTCCCTTCGGGGTTCCGGTTGGCGATGATTTCCCGCACCCGGCCGCCCCAGGTGACCCGGTAGGAGATGCCGCGCCAGGCGATGGTATCGGTCCGCCAGGTTTTGAGATAGCACCAGCAGGCCATGAAAATGTTGGCAAAAAAGGCCAGGAGCCAGGGGCCCAAGGGGACCGGTTGGGGGACCAGGGTGCGGCACCAGGCCCCGATGGCGGTCAAGGTCAGTAAAAACCCCAGACTCACCAGGGCCAGGGGCGGCGGCACCAGGCCCGCCAGGCCCCCCAGAACGGCAAATGCCGCCAGGAGAATGGGCCCGCCCAGCACCCACACCGCCAGCGCCGCGGCCAGCCAGGTGCCAGGCATGATGTATTTCGCATATATCAGTTGCCTGGTCAGCCAGGTGTTCCAACCGCTCAGGGTCTGGCCGGCGAGAGGAGTTTCCAGGATGGCGGCGGCCACCGGCTTTGTCCGGATGCCGAACCGCAACAAACGCTGACCCAGGGGAAAGTCGTCCAACACATTTGTTTTAAGGACGCCGGCAACGCCATAATCGTGGAAGACGGACCGGAACAGGGCGGTGGCCCCGCCCCAGGGCAGGGCGATGGCGGCAAAACCATGCAGCAGGTGCAGGGTCAGCACGGTCTGGAGCTGTCCCAGGGTCGGCACCCGGGCATCGCCGGGAATGATGCGGTGAAAACCGGAGGTCAGACTTGCCCCCCCGGCTACCAGGGGGTGAATGAGTTCCCGGAGAAAGTCCGGCTGCGCCTGATGAGTGCTGTCGCAAAACACCAAAATTTCTACGGAGTCGTCCAGGGCCCCGACCCCGGCCAGGATGTTGTGGTTCTTCTGGGAGCAGCCCGCCGCCGGGCCGCTGACGATGTGGCGGCTGTTCGGGTGGCGGGCCAGCAGGGCCCGGACCAAGGGCGTGGCGGGGTCCTCCAGGTCCCGGGTGACCAGGATGGTTTCATAGTTGGGGTAGGGCTGGTCGAGGAGAGAATCAAGCGCGGCCTCCATTTCCGGTGAGTTCCCGGTCAGGGGCACAATGAGGGCGACCCTGGGGCAGTCGGGCCAGGCGCCGGACTCCGGCCCGGCGCCCCCGGGGGTTCGCCCCGGAAAACTCCGGCGCACGTGCCGGCGGCTGTGAATCAGCAGAACCAGCAGGAGCAGGATCTCCAGGGCCATGGAGGCCAACATCAAAGCCGTCAAACAATCCCTCCTCGGGTCACGCGATACAACCGAGGCACCCCACCTTAAAATAAAGGCCGGGCACCCCAACCCGGCCAAGCCCCATAACCTGAAAATCACTTAACAGATAGGCTTCAGGCCTGTCAAGGAAAATACCGGGCCCTGGGGGGGCAAGCCGGCGCCGGATTATGCCCCTAACTCCATATTCTCAGGGTATTTCTCCCCGCCGGAGCCACCACCTCCCCGCCAGGAGCAGGGTGGGGATCAGGGCCAGGGCTTCGGCCGCTTCCCGGGGCAGGTGCCCGTGCCCCAACAGGTAAAGCAGAGCGCCCGCCAGGACGGCCAGGCCCAATTGGAGCAGGGGGCGCCGGGGAATGAGCCCCAGACGCTGCTGGCAGAAAGACACGGTGAGGAGGGCCACCCCGCCCTTGGTGAGCACCATGGCCAGGGCCGCGCCCAGGAGGGGCGCCCGGGGCATGACCAGGGTGCACCAGGCCAGGTTGAAGGCCAGCCCGGCCAGGTAAAAGATCAGGAGCAACCGCTGTAGGCGCATGCTGATCATGAGAAACGCCGCCAGGTTGTGCATAAAGGCAAAGACCACGGTTACCACCAGGAGTTTTTGCAGCCAGATGGCTTCCGGGTAATTGGGGCCGTAAATCAGGGTGATGATCCGGTCACTTTCGATGAACAGCACGAACATGACCACCATGGCCGCGGCCAGGAGCCAACGGGCGGTGTTCTGGGCCAGTTGGGAGACTTTGGCGCGGTCCACCTCCCAGAGCTGGACGAAGAGCGGGAACAGGATGCTCTGCAGGAGCAGGTTGGAGACCAGCCCGGAAATGCCGTCCACGGTTTGCCAGGTAACGCTGTATTGGGCCACGCCGTGGGCCCCGGCGTACTTCTGGAGGAAAAAGAGATTGGCCTTGTTATAGAGGATGGCCGAGACTTCGATGAGGGCAAAGACCAGGCCCAGTTGCAGGGTGGAGCCCAGGCGTCCCAGGGAGGGCCACTTGAACCGGAAACCGCCCCGGGAGCGCACCAGGATGAAGCTGCCTCCCACGTTGACCAGGCTCTCGATGAGCTTAAAGGCGGCCACCGCCAGGGGGGGGGCTCCCAGGGCCAGGGCGATGAGGCCATAGCCGAAGCCCAGGGTGGCCCCCAGGACCGCGACCTTGCCCTGGAGGTCCTGGCGGCCCCGGACCTGCAAGGCCACAAAAAAAGAGTTGGACAAGGCCTCCAGCCCCGCCCCGGCGCTGAGCATAAACATGACGCGCTTGAGGGACAGGGAGTAGTTCTGCCACTCCATGAAGCCCAATACCCCCACGAGCGCCAGGACCAGCAGGCCCGCTTTGAGGAGCGACACCTGGGTCAAGGCGGCGTCGGGGTCCCCGTCCTTTTGGCCCAGGAGGGACACCAGGGGCAGGTTGAGGCCAAATTCCGCCACCAACAGGAGGATGCCGCCCAACCCCAGGGCCAGCATAAATTCCCCGTAGGTGGTGGAGCTGACTCGGGCCAGGTAGATAAGGAAAAAGGTTTGCAAGGCCTCCCGCACCCAACGGGCGCTGAGCAGGTAGGCAAACTTCTGGAGGATGCGGGGAGGGGAGGCCTCTCCCGGACTTGGCGGGTTATGGCTGCTATCGGGCATCAAAGGACCGGCGCTGGCCTTCAGGATGATTTTTTCAAGCCCGGACTTCCCGATCCGGGAGCTTACCGAGGCCTCCTTTATATACCAGATATTGGCGCCGCGGGTGAGGAAAAGTCGCCTTAAGAAGGCGGCTGGGGCCAAAATCCCGGCCGGCGCGGCGTTGGCCTTCAGGGGTTGGAGCCCCCGGCCCCGGCGTTTGGACTAAAGGTTTCGTAAGGGTAAGGGTAAGGGTAAGCATAAGGGAAAGTGATTGCCATGCCCGGCGCCATGTTTTATCATCTTGCCAGGGAAAGCCTGCGTCGGCCCGGGCGGGTTGCCGCCGGCGCCGGTCTTGACGGCTCAGGTGCTGCCCGGGGCGAAATCAGTCCAATCTACCGGTGTCCGCGTCTTTCGGCGGGGCCGAAAATTTCCTGGAATAGTCAATGATGCCCAACCACCGGCACGATACCGCCGCCAACTGGTTCCAACGCAATCCCAAGAAAACCCTGGCCGCGGTCACCCTGGTTTTCATCCTGGCCATCGTCTTCGGCGCCGAGAAATTTCTGGAATTTAATAACCGCCGGCACGGGATTGTCCTGGAGGCGGAAGGTGAAAGAAGGTATGTCAGGCTGAAAGAGTTCCGCCCCGGCACCCGCATGCTGCTGGCCTTTCCCCGCAATCACCTGCCCTACACCGACAATGCCTTCACCAAACTGTACCGGGTTGATATCGATAACAACGGTTTTATCGCCCCGTCCCGGAAATATGAAGCCCCCGATAAGGTCATCGTATTCCTGGGCGGGTCCACCACCGAGTGCATGTTTATGGACGAGGACCACCGGTTTCCTTACGTGGCGGGGCAGATCCTGGAGCAGCAGACGGGGGCCAAGATCAATTCCTACAACGGCGGCATGTCGGGCAGCAACAGCCTGAACGCCATCGACATCCTGATCAACAAGGTGATCCCCCTGAAACCCGACGTCGTGGTCTTCATGGAGAACATCAATGATCTGAGCACCCTGCTGTACGAAGGGACCTACTGGACCCGGCGCACGCCCCGGTCGCCCCTGGAGACCCTGAACAAGCGGCCGCTGGCGGGCAAACTCCTGAAAGAAATGTTTATTCCCAACCTCAACAACGCCTATAAAAATCTGAAAAAGACCCTGTCCCGGCACGAGGAAGACGAATTCGCCGGCGCCCGGGGCAAAAAGCTCATCCGGGACCGGGCCAAAATGGTGCACGATTTTGCCGCTGATCTCCAGACGATCGTCTGTACCTGCAAGGCCTGGGGCATCGTGCCGGTGCTCATGACCCAGGCCAACCGGATCACCGACCATCCCGACCCGGTGGTGGCGGCCTATATCGCCCGGGACGGCCGCGACCGGGGTATCAGCTACCCGGAATTCAAAGCGCTGTATGACGCCTTCAACGAGACCATCCGGGAGGTGGGCCGGCAGAACCAGGTCATGGTCATCGATCTGGCCCGGGAAGTGCCCCCGGACAAGAAATACCTCTATGACTTGGTGCACTTCAATGACGCCGGGTCGCAGTTGGCGGCGCAGATCATTGCGGCCAGGTTGAAAGGGGTTATCGCGCCACAGTAAACAGCAGGGCTGGCCTCTATGACCGCCGCGGTCCTGGATTCATGGTGCGCGGTGCGCACCCTACAGCCCGCCACTACCAAAGCTTCCCCGACCGCGCCTCCTTCACCGCCAGGGCCAGGCCGTCGTGCTCCGGGGAGTGGCGGGGCAAAAAGCCCAGCAGGTGGACGGCGCGCCAGGCGGGGTTGTCCAAGATTTCCCGGTTAAAATCCGCCGCCCCGGAAAACCCCACGTTGTCCGCCACCAGGAGGCCGCCGGAGCGCAGGAGGCGGCGGCAGTGAGACAGGGCCGGCAGGTAGGATTCCTTGTCGATGTCCAGGAAAATCAGGTCAAAGGTCTCCGACATCTCCGCCATCAACTTCAGGGCCTCTCCCACCCTGACCTCCACCACCTGGGAGAGCCCGGCCCGGGCGAAGTTGCCCCGGGCCCGGCGGGCCATGGCCTCATTCAATTCCAGGGAAATCACCCGGCCCTGAAGCCCGGCGCAGGCCCGGCCCAGGAAGATGCCGGAATAGCCGCTGGCGGTGCCCAACTCCAGGATATTTTTCGCCCCGGTGGCCCGGGCCAGGACGAAGAGGAGCTCCCCCACCACCGGACCCACAATGGGGATGGACTCGCGGGTGGCCTCGGCTTCCAACTCTTGAAATAAAGCGTCGGTTTGGGGTACCAGGCCTCGGAAATAGCCTTCCAGATCGGGCATCATGGCGCTCATGGTTCCTCCGTTCGTACCGGTAGCAGCAGAGATTTTCTCGAATTTTTTATGCAGTTCGGTTACTATTATGGCAAGAAACGGCGGCGAGGGGAAGGGGAGGGCGGCCGGCTTAGTAAACGGAGCATAAATATTGTCCCAACCGAAGTAGGGGCGGGTTTTAAACCCGCCCCTACAGCAAAGTGGCACATTTTATGACCCATTCATGACTTCTCTCCAGGTCTCTCTAAAATCAGGCATGTTCCGTGACCCTCGAGATGGAAAAAGGAAAACCGGCGACACCCCCAAACCCTGGCCAGGGGCTTCCCCGGCGCCTCCTACAAAAATTGCCGGGCAAAACGATATTTATGATAAAATTACCCATCGGCAATAGGATGCATTGAGGAGCAGAATGGCGAAAGAAAAGCTGAAACGCCCCAACCCCGTGGCCCGGTGGCTTAGGTCCACCCCGGAGCAAGCCAAAGATACGGGGATGGCCATGGTGTTGATTTGCCTTCTTTTGGGATATTGGGGCAAGTTTCCCAAGTTTCTGCCCGCGGCCATCATGCTGCTCCTGATCACCATGACCTGGCCCAAGGCTTTTACGCCCCTGGCCGTGCTCTGGTTCGGCCTCTCCCATCTCCTGAGCAGCGTCGTCTCCCGGGTGATCCTGTCGGTGGTATTTTTCCTGGTGGTCACCCCCATCGGGGTCATCCGCCGGTGGGCCGGGAAAGATGCCCTGCAATTGAAGAAATGGAAACAGGGCCGGGACTCGGTGTTCGTGGTCCGGGAGGGACCCGTCCAGGGCAAAGATATGACGAACCCGTATTGACGGGTTTAAACCCCGCTTTTTCATGGGGTTTCCTATCGAACTGATTCATATCCAAAAGGAGTAGTTTTATGGATTTCCTTCGAGATCTGTGGGGTTTTCTCAAGGTCAGGAAAAAATTTTGGCTGTTGCCCATCATCTTGACGCTCCTGTTTTTCGGGGCCTTGATGATCTTTGCCAGCGGTTCGGCCATCGCCCCCTTCATCTACACCATCTTTTAAGGGGATAACGGCGTGTCCGAAGCGATTCTCGGCCTCTCGGCCTTTTATCACGACAGCGCCGCCGCCCTGCTGGTGGACGGCCAGATCGTCGCTGCGGCCCAGGAGGAGCGGTTTACCCGCAAGAAGCACGACCCTGCCTTTCCGGCCAATGCCCTGGCCTATGTCATGGCGGAGTCGGGCCTGGCCCTGGGCGACCTCGCCGCCGTGGCCTTCTATGACAAGCCCTACCTCAAGTTCGAGCGGCTGCTGGAGACCTACCACGGCTTCGCCCCCCGGGGCCTGAAAAGCTTTTTGATGGCCATGCCGGTGTGGATCAAAGAAAAGCTCCTGATGCGCACCCTGCTCAAGGAAGAGCTGGCCAAGGTGGGAGACGGCAAGCCCCCGGTGCTTTTCCCGGAACATCACCTGTCCCACGCCGCGTCCGCCTTCTATCCGTCCCCTTTCCCCGAGGCCGCCATCCTGACGGTGGACGGGGTCGGGGAATGGGCCACCTCCACCATCGGCTTCGGCCGGGGCCGGGAGCTCACCATCCTGCGGGAGCTTCACTTTCCCCACTCCCTGGGCCTGCTCTATTCGGCCTTCACCTACTATTGCGGCTTCAAGGTCAACAGCGGCGAATACAAGCTCATGGGGCTGGCCCCCTACGGCAACCCCGCCGCCGAGGAGACCAAACGCTTCAAGGAGCTGATCCTGGACGAACTGGTGGACTTGAGGGATGACGGGTCGCTCCTTTTGAACATGGATTATTTCGACTTTGCCACCGGCCTCACCATGTGCCGGGACGACAAGTGGGAATCCCTGTTCGGCGTGCCGCGCCGGGCCCGGGAAGGCTGGCTGGACCAGCGGTACATGAACCTGTCCCTGGCCGTCCAGCAGGCCACGGAAGAGGTGGTGCTGCGCCTGGCGGAGACCGCCAAAGAGCTCACCGGGGCCGACTATTTGGTGATGGCCGGCGGCGTGGCCTTGAACTGCGTGGCCAACGGCAAGTTGATCCGCCGGGGCACGTTTAAAGACGTCTGGATCCAACCCGCGGCGGGCGATGCCGGCGGCGCCCTGGGTGCGGCCCTGGCGGCCTGGCACATCTGGCAGGGCCACGAGCGCCAGGCGCCCAATCCCCAGATGGACAACATGGCCGGCTCCTACCTGGGGCCGGAATTCGGGGCCGATGATTATCTCAGGGTGGCTCGCCGGCACCAGGCCCCCTATAAACGATATGACGATTTCGACGGCCTCAGCCGGGAGGTGGCGGACCTGCTGGCCCAGGGGCAGGTGGTGGGCTGGTTCCAGGGACGGATGGAGTGGGGGCCCCGGGCCCTGGGCAACCGGTCTATCCTGGGGGACCCCCGGCACCCGGAGATGCAAAAACGCCTTAACTTGAAGATCAAGTATCGGGAGGGTTTTCGGCCCTTTGCGCCGTCGGTGCTGATGGAGGAGTGCGCCAGCTATTTCGACCTGGACCGGCCGTCCCCCTACATGCTGCTGGTGGCGCCGGTCAAGGAAGCGCGGCGCAACCCTCTGCCCCCCGGTTATGACAACCTGGACCTGTTTGACCGCCTCTACCACCTCCGGTCCGACGTGCCGGCTATCACCCACGTGGACTACTCGGCCCGCATCCAGACGGTGCACCAGGAGACCAACGACCGTTACTGGCGCCTGATCCGGGCCTTTAAGGAGTTGACCGGCTGCGGCCTAATCGTCAATACCAGCTTCAACGTCCGGGGCGAGCCCATCGTCTGCACCCCGGAAGACGCCTACCAGTGCTTCATGCGCACCGAAATGGACTACCTGGTCCTGGGCGACTACCTGTTCAGCAAGCAGGACCAGCCTGCCTGGCAGGAGGCCAAGGACTGGCGCACGGAGTTCGAACTGGATTAGGCGGCGGCGCCGGCCGCAGTGGTTTACTAGGAGAGGGGCGCGGCCAGCCGCGCCCTTTTTTTGTGGGCCATTACGAAGGGAAATTATTTTTATGGGCGCCGCGCGTATGACGCCAGGTTTTTCCTATTTTCATATTTTTCTAAGGGGCGTCAGGGTTGTGGTATAGTGGGACATGATGGCGTAAAAAAGACCGGGAATGAGATGAACCCACGCCCATGAAGATCACCCTGGCCCAACTGAATCCCGTGGTGGGGGACGTGCGCGGCAATCTCGCCAAAGTTGTCGCCACCCTGGAGCAGGAGCATCGGAACTCCGACCTGATAGTCTTCACCGAGCTTTTCCTGGTGGGCTATCCGCCCCGGGACCTGTTGGAGAAGCCGGCCCTCATGCACCAGGTCCAGGAGGCCCTGGATCACCTGGTGGATCTGTCCGCCCGGTATCCCGGCACCGGGGTCCTGGTGGGGGCGCCCCAGCCCACCGGCCGGGACACCGGCAAGGGCCTGTGCAACTGCGCGGTGCTGATCTACCAGGGACAGGTGCGGCTGCGCCAGGCCAAATCGCTTTTGCCCACCTACGACGTCTTTGACGAAACCCGGCACTTCGATCCCGCCGGGGAGGTTGCGGTCGCCCCCTTTAAAGACGAAATCCTGGGGATCTCCATCTGCGAGGACGCCTGGTACGATCCGGAGCTGTGGTTCAGGCGCCTCTATCCCCTGGACCCCATCCAGGCCCAGGCCCGACAAGGGGCCACGGTGCTCATCAATATTTCCGCCTCGCCCTTCCAGGTGGGCAAAGAAGAGCTGCGCTACCGGCTGCTCCAGCCCCACGCCCGGAAATACGGGGTGCCTCTGGTCTATGTGAACCAGGTGGGGGGCAACGATGAGCTCATCTTTGACGGCCGCAGCCTGGCTCTGGATAAGGCGGGAGAGGCCATTGCGGCGCTGCCGGGATTCCGGGAAGCGGTGGTCACGGTGGACCTGGCCCAGCCCGGCGCCCCGGGCAGGTACCAACCCCAGGAGAGAATCGCCACGGTGCATGAGGCCCTGGTCCTGGGTCTCAAGGATTACCTGGGGAAGTGCGGCTTCAGGCAGGCCGTGGTGGGGCTCTCCGGCGGGGTGGATTCCGCGGTCACCTGCTGCCTGGCGGTCCAGGCTTTGGGGCCGGAAAACGTCCTGGGGGTGTTGATGCCCTCGCCCTACACCTGCCGGGACAGCATCGAGGACTCCCTCAGCCTGGCCCGGAACCTGGAAGTGGCAACCCGGCTCATTCCCATCACCCCCATCTATCGGAGCTACCGGGAAACCTTGGAGGGACCCCTTAAGTTAGGGGAGATCGAAGTGACCCTGGAAAATATCCAGGCCCGCATCCGGGGCAACATCCTCATGGCCATTTCCAACAAAGAGGGCCACATGGTCCTGTCCACCGGAAACAAGAGCGAGCTGGCGGTGGGCTACTGCACCTTGTACGGCGATATGAGCGGCGGCCTGGGGGTCCTGGCGGACGTGCCCAAGACCATGGTCTATGAACTGGCCGCCTACCTCAACCGGGACCGGGAGATCATCCCGGCCCAGATCATCCGCAAGGCCCCCTCGGCGGAGCTGCGCCCGGACCAGAAGGACCAGGACACCCTGCCGCCCTACGACATCCTGGATCGGATCATGAATTATTATCTCACCGAGGGCCGCGCCTACGGGGAGATTGTCAAGCTGGGATTCGACCCGGCTACCGTGCAATGGGTGATCCGTACCATCGACAAAAATGAGTACAAGCGGCGCCAGGCGGCCCCGGGCCTGAAGATCACCTCCAAGGCCTTCGGCATGGGCCGGCGCATCCCCATTGCCGCCAAGTT
>JBKQVS010000184.1:0-3062 GCA_052139855.1 Desulfobaccales bacterium | reverse complement strand
GAGCCCCATCAGGTGGCAAGCCAGAGAGACGATGCCCGTGGACATTACCAGGGCAAAGTAACCCGGGGACATCTGGTCCAAAAATAGAATCCAAACTTTGTTGGAGAGATTATTCACTCCGGCCTTTTCCGATAGACCGTTTTAACCAATCCCCAGCGGACTTCCTCGGCCAACTCGCCGAATCCCGGCATCATGGTTCCCGGATAGCCCTGGGTTATCACCTGGAAAGCCCGCTGGGGCACCAGGCTATAGATCCTCAGGTCCGGCGGCGGGGGTTGAAATCCACGGGACACGGGAGAGCCCCCGCCATCCGCTCCGTGGCAGGCGGCGCAGGTTTTGGCGTAGGTCGCCTCCGCCTGGGCCAGGGCCGGCGGTGCGATTGGGTGGGGGATATCCCCGGGACGGGCGAAAACCTGATATTTCCCGGCGAGATAGGCCATGAGGTCGTCCACCTGGTAGCGGTCATAAATGGTGAAATAGCCCATGCCGGTACCGGAGACTCCGGAGAGGATAAGGTGGTAGAGATACGGACGGGTGGTCCGGATGGCCGTCAAATTTTCCGGCGGGATCAAAAGGTTTCTTGCTTCGACGCCGTGGCCGTCGGCATTTTTGCCATAACAGAAGGCGCAGCTCTGTAGAAAAATCGTTTCGGCGTTGTTGTATGAAAAGGGGAGCGCGGTGCGATAGGCGCTGAGGGCCTCCGCCACATGAGGTTCCAGTACCTGGCCGTATTCCCGGGCGTTGGCCGCCACGGTTTTTTCCAGGGGTAGAAGCTGCTTATTTTGCAGCAACTGGCGGGTGAGGAGCATGGCCACCAGGACCAGCATCACCAGGGGGAGAACGGTCCTGAGAGTCAGCGGGGCGCCCTGGCGGACGGCCCCGAAAATCACCCAAAGCAGGAGGACCGCGGCCACGACCCCGACGACCAGGGCCGCCTGAATGATGGGATCGGGTTTTACCAATAAAGAAGTGTAGAGTAGCAGGCCCAGGGGGACCTGCAACAAAACCCCGGCCGATATCCAGGGCAAGAGGGCCGCCCTCCCCGTATCCAATTTGGCGGTGAAAAAATAATGAAAGACCGCGCCCATGACCAGGGAAGCCCCCAGAATATGCAGGAACCGGAAGAGCCAGTGCCACGCCAGGGGGCCAGGGAACCGGAAACCGCCTTTGGCGATGCCCAGCCACTGGCCGGAGTTTTCCGCGGTGGTGAGCACCGCCACCAAGATGCCCGGCACTAAGAGGAGGGCGACAAGAGCCAGCAAGGCGATGGCCAGATGGTAGCGGTGGTGGGTTTCAATGCCGTGTCCCAGGATGTCGAAAGACAGGAAGGCGATGATCAACAAGGCAATGAAGAACATCCAGTAAGGGGCCAAAAGATTGGTGGCGGTAAAAAAGCTCGTGGCAAAGGCAACCTGCATGAGGAGCAAGGGGGCCACCCCCAAGACCACCGCCAGGCTCTTATGGGCCATAAAGGTCCGGAGAATCCGCCGGTCCAGCAATAGTTCCCGGGACCTGCCGCCCCAATGAAAATCAACGAAAAAGAAGACCGCCAGGATGGCCGTCCCCAGGGTGATCAATACAAACAGCAGGTGGAGGGTGAAGGCAAAGAACAACAGGCCTTGCAGCCAGGCCTCGGGCAAGGGTTTGGCCAGGAGAAGGTCGAATAGCCTATTCATGGCTCACCTCCCCGTTCAAGGGGGTGTAACGGGAAGGGGCGCTGAGATGAATCCGGTCCTGGGCCAGGCGGTAAAGGAACCGGGCCAAGATGCGGCGCTCGGCCTCGGTGCCGGAGAAGGGCGGCATAAAAGGCACCATCTCGTTGATGTGCGACAGATACACAAAGATGCCGTCTTCCGAGCGGTTTTTCACCCGGGTGCGGATGTCATTCAGGCCGCCAATAGTATGACAGGCGGAGCAATTCTGGGCCAACAGAAAGGCTCCCTGGTTTTCGGGGTCGTCCTGCCCCAGCATATTGAACCAATAAGCATTGGGCAAAAGACCTTGCTGGTCCAGAAACGGTTTCTCCTGGAGCAGGACGTTAGTGGCATAGAGATACCCGGGTATCAGATAGGGGCCCCGCATAAATTCCCGGGACCGCTCAAAGGCGAAGACGAAGACCACTGACAGGACCAGGGCCGGAATCACCAGGACCCGAGCCGCGGCGGCCTTGCGGCCCCAGGCCAGGCCGGCGCAGGCCAGAACCACCACCAGGGCGGTGGCCACGGCGGCGAATAAGACGCCGGGGTGCTGAGACAAGTGGGAAGTCAGGATGCCATAAATGATGTGGGTCTTGTAGCGAGACGGCACTACGGCATAATACCACCAGATCAGGGAAGGGATCAGCGCCACTGCGACCAGGCAAATCCTTCCCAGGAGGCGACCGGCCTCCCGGCGAAACCGGGATTCCCGGCGGCTAAAGAGCAGGTAGGCCATGGCAAAGAGCGATCCGAGAGTCAGGGCGATGGCCAGGCGGAGTAAAAGTTGCGGCAGGAAGGTGGGGTTAAAAAATGCGGAGGATAGGGTCTGCTCCCAAGGCCAGCCATCGGGGGTGAGCATGAAGCCCAGGATCCCGGTGATCAAGGAGGCGGAGCCCAGCGACATGAGGATATATCCGGCTCCCAGGTAGACATGGCGCCGCTTTTGGACCGCGGTCCAGTGGTCCCACGTAAAGTAGTAGACCAACAGGATCACCAGTTCGGTTACAAAAACCAGCCATTCCATAAACCACGGCCAGTAGAACACCCGGAGGAGCGACCCGATGCCGCGGGGGGACAGGACGCTGGTGGTGACCCAGATGCCCACGCCGGTGACGGCGCCCACCCCGGTGATAATGATGATGACCCGCAGCAGCAACCCTCGCGAGAAATTCTCCCAATCCGGGTCCTGATCCCGAAAGCCCAGATATTCACTGAGGACCACCATGGTCATGGCGCCGATGGCCAGGCCGTGGCTGATGAGGACGTGCACGACCGCCACGATGCCGATGGTCATGCCGTTGCCCAGGTAGGGTACTTGAAAGAGGGGAAATTCCATGCTTCCCTCCCTACCGTTCCACAAAATGA
>JBKQVS010000183.1:0-19801 GCA_052139855.1 Desulfobaccales bacterium | reverse complement strand
TCCTATCTCCGTCGGGGTGTGGTCTTGTGTCGACCCCAGACGCCGGTGCCGCTCCTCGTACAGGGGCATGTGGTAGTGGACCCGGAGGTTCCGCCCCAAACCCGCCGCCAGGCCCGGCAGGGCTGGGGCCAGGTCGGGAAACCGGACCCGGCCGCCGTCCCCGGTCTCACCGATGACCTGGTGCAGGTAAGGAGAATGGGTAAAAGGCTCCAATTCCCGGGCCACGGCCTCGCTCCCGCCCGCCACCTCCGGCAGTTCCACCTTAAGCCCCGCGGTGATCTGAACTTTGCCCACCCGGATGCCGGCCTCCGACAGGGTAGCCAGAGCCGCGGCCGGGTCTTCATATTCCACCGCCAGGTGGCAGGTATCCAGGCAGACCCGGATATGCTCCAGCAGGCAGCGCTCCGCCTCCCCCCCGGCAATCCCTGATCGCTCCGCCAGCAGCGGGCCCCCCACCCTGAGGAGCCAGTCCCGGAAAAAGTCCGCCACCTCCCGGCTCACCGCCAGGAGCCCGTCCGGCTCCGGCTCCAGGTCCAGGTGGATGAGTTTTCCCTCCGCGGCCCTGATTTGGGCCAGCCGCTCCGCCACCCGCACCAGGTTCCGGGTCATCTGCCCCCAGGCCTCCGCATCATCCGGGGCGATCCAGGCTTGGTAAGACAGCGGCGTGGTCGAGATGGACCCCTCACCCCCGGCCGGCACCAGCCGCCGCAGAATCTCCACGAGGTCCAGGGTGTAGCGCACCCGGGATTCCTCCCGCCAGTCGGGGGCGAAAATCCGGGCTTTCACCTCGGGGCCGGTCAAATCCCCATAGGGGAAACCGTTGAGGCTAAAGACGTAGAGCCCCTCTCGCTCCAGAAACTCTTGAAACTCCGCCAGCCGCTCTCCGGACAGCAGCTCCCGGCTCTCCGCCGCCGACAGGCGCAGCCCCAGGCCGAAAGGCGCCTCCGGCGCCAGCCTGGCCTTCAGAGCCGGAGCATAGCGGCGCAGGTTGCCGCACAATTCCTCCCAGCCGTGGCCGGGGTGAATCTTGCTACAGTATGTGAGGTGGAAAAACCCTTCCGGGCCGATCTGCACGAGAGACCTCTGCCGGGGAAAGTTCCCCTGGGCGCGCTGCGTGAACCGCCTCCGCAATTCGCCCCCTAATTTGTTTGATGTGGCCTTGGTGCTACCCCCCGGCCAGTTTTGCCGCCCCCCGGGATGGATAATCCTCAGAGGCCGTGGCGCTATTCTTTAAAAGCCCGACGCTCTCCCGCACCAGGTCCGCCTCGAGGTGGTGCACCTCCAGCCCCTGGCCGATATCCCAGGGCAGCATGATGGTCAGGCGGCCGCCCAGGTGCTCCTGAAACTCCTTGAGGCCGTCCAGAAGGCCGTACTCCACCTCCATCCAGGTTTCATAGAGGGCAAAGCCCAGGGACCTGAGGGTGGCGAGGATCCGCTGCCACTGCCGGTGGGGCAGAAGCCCCATCAGGTGGGCGTAGGTGGAGTCCAGGGCGATCCCCAGGGCCACCGCCTGGCCGTGCCCCAGGGCATAGCCGCTCAAATGTTCCAGCCGGTGCGCCGCCCAATGGCCGAAGTCCAGGGGCCGCGAGGAGCCGAACTCAAAGGGGTCGCCGCCCCCGGCAATGTGCTCCAGGTGGAGCGCCGCGGCCCGATAGATCACCTGCTGCATGAGCGCCAGGTCCCGCTCCGCCAGGGCTTCGGCGTGCTCCTCCAGGAAGGTGAAGAAAGGCCCGTCTTTGATCAGGGCCACCTTGACGGCCTCAGCCACGCCGCCGATCCAATCCCGGGTGGACAGGGTGGGCAGAAAGTCGCTGTCGTTCACCACGGCCGCCGGCGGCGCGAAGGTGCCGATAAAATTCTTTTGCCCGAAGGCGTTGATCCCGTTTTTGACCCCGATGGAGGCGTCGGCCTGGGCCATAACCGTGGTGGGCACCCGGATCAGCCGGACGCCCCGGTGGGCCGTGGCTGCGGCAAACCCGGCCATGTCGATGAGCGCGCCGCCGCCGATGGCCGCCACATACGAGTGCCGGCAGATACCCGCGTCGTGGATGGCCCCCTGCAGGGTGGTGACGTGCCGGGGATCATTCTTCAAGTGCTCGCCCCCCTCAAACAGGAGGGGCGCCCCGGCCAGCGTCACCACCTCGCGGTGGCGCCGGCAATAAGCCTCGATTTTGGACCAGAGCCGGGGGTGGTGGCGCTGCACCCCCCGGTCCAGCGCCACCAGGAGTTTGGGGGGCGGCCCGGCGCCCTCTGCGGCCAGGATGTCTCGCACCACCGGGTTCGAGACCGCGAAGAGGTCCCGGGTAAAGTGCACCGGGTAGCGGAAGCTCACCCGGATATCTTGCTGGATAGTCGTCAGGGGCGGCTGCATGGCCCTGTTCTCCAGGGTTTCTACGGAGTTGAGATCATCTGGTATGTAAGTTAATCACTATTTGGGCCTTTGGCATACGCGCCCATTAAAGAAATAGCAGTCTCTGGGCCATTGCGCCCCCTCACCCCAACCCTCTCCCCCCGCCCGCGGCTGGCACGGGAGATTATTTATCCCGTTTTCAAGCCGGAGATTGGCAGCCGGCCGCGGTTAGACCGGCTTCGGCAGCGCCGCCACAATGGAGGTGATGACCTGCAACAGGGAATCGGGGCTGATCCCTATCCCCAGGATCGCCGCCAGGATCACGGCCCCGGCCAGACCCACGGCCAGGTCGGTTCCGGGAACCGCCGCGCCTTCGCCTTTTTCATGCATGTAGAGGTGGATCACCACATTGATATAGTAATAAATGGAAATGATCACCGTGACTATGCCCAGCACCGCCAGGATAATGAAATCGGCGTGCAGCACCGCCCGGAACAGCGCCAGTTTCCCCATGAACCCCGCGGTGGGCGGCAGCCCCGCCAACGACAGCAGGCAAACGGCCAGGAGGCCGGCGCGCCAGGGGTGGCTATAGCCCAGACCTTGGTAGTCCACCAGCTCGTCCCGGTCCCTCTCGCCCCCGGAAAACGTCCCCACCATCCCGAACGCCCCCAGGTCCATGACCGCATAGATCGCCAGGTAAAACATCACCGCCGGCGCCCCCCCGTCTTTGACCGCCACCAGCGTCATCAACAGGTACCCCATCTGGGCGATGGAAGAGTATGCTAACAGCCGCTTTACCCGGGTCTGATACAGGGCGGTGAGGTTGCCCACCGCCATGGTGGCCAGCGCCAGGGCCCAGAGCACCGGCCAGGCGTAATCCCAGACCGGCGGGGCCATGAGCTGGGCAAAACGCAGCAGCGCCGCAAACAGCGCCACCTTGGAGCCGGTGGACAGAAACGCGGTCACCGGGGCCGGCGCCCCCTCATAGACATCCGGGGTCCACAGGTGAAAAGGCACGATGGACAGCTTGAAGCCGATACCCGTGAAGATCAGGGCCAGGGCCAGGAGGATCACCGCCGGTTGCCCCGGGGAGGCCGGGACCGCACCCAGAGACCCCGCAATCTCCAGGGTGCCGGTCATGGCATAGAGCAGGCCCAGGCCGAAGGTCAAAAACGCCGAAGCCACCGCCCCCATGATGAAATACTTCACGGCCGCCTCAATGCCGTAAGCTTCGCCCCTCCGGATGGCAATGAGGACGTAGAGGGCCAGGGACATCAGCTCCAAACCCAGGAAGAAGATCACCCAATTGGCCCCGGCCACCACCAGCGCCATCCCCAGGGCCGCAAAGATCAGCAGGGCGTACAATTCATCCCCGGTAAAACCGTGGGTTGCACTGTACCGGCGCACCAGGAGCAGGGTGATGACGGTAATAAACAGCAACAGCGACGTGAAGAACCGGAAGTAGCCCCCCAGGTCCAGCATCCCCCCGCAGCCCGGCCCCAGGGACGGTGGCAGCAGGGTTGCGGCGGCCGCCGCCCCCGCGCTGGCCAGCGCCAGGGCGAAGAGCACCCCCGCCGGCCGCCGCCGCCAAAAGGCGCCCACCAGGAAGATGAGGGTACCGCCGCCGCCCAGAATTATGAACGGCAGCAGGCCGGTCCAGTCGCGGTCCATAAGGCCGGGGTCCTCTTAACCCCTGAGCTTTTTAGCCACGTCGGCCACCCGCCGCCCCAGGGCCTTGGCGATCTCCAGGTCCTCCGGCGCGGGTTCGAGATCGTTCCTGCCGCCGGCCACCGTGGTGGCCCCGTAAGGGGTGCCGCCCCGGCCCTCGGTGTGCAGCATGCCCGGGGTGGAATAAGGCACCCCCACGATGATGAAACCCAGGTGCAGCAGCGGCGCCATCATGGTGAGGCAGGTGACCTCCTGGCCGCCGTGGGTGGTGGCCGTAGAAACCATAACCCCCGCCGGCTTGCCTTCCAGGGCCCCGGAGAGCCACAAATCGACGGCGCCGTCAAAGTACTGCTTCATCTGGGCGGACATGTTGCCGAAGCGGGTGGGGGTGCCGAAGATCACGCCGTCGGCCGCCTTCAAATCATCCATCGTCGCAATGCCGACGTCCCGCTGCTGGGCCAGCACTTCCTGGGCGTGTTTGCTGCCCTGGACCTTGGCGAGGTTCGACTCCAGTTCCTGGACCCGGCGCAGGACCACTTCCGCCCCTGCCACCGTCTTGGCCCCTTCCGCCGCGGCCCGGGCCAGCTTCAACACGTGGCCGTACATCGAGTAATACACCACCAATATTTTCATGATCATTTGTCCCCTTTGCCTATGAGTTGAGAGAGATATTCTAATGTCCCGAATTAATCTTAAAAAAATTCACCGCCATTATTTCCCCTCCCTGGTGGGAGAGGTCGTAGGGGCGGTTCGTGAACCGCCCCCACCACTCCTGGGACCCAATATCAGGATCGCCCCGCGTCTGCCCTAATTGCCAGCCTCCGGCCGCCCGCGCCACCGCAAAAAATCCTCCCGGGGCCCTTACCCCCCCGCCGCCAGGAAGCTCACCTGCGCCAGCAGGTGCTGCACCGGCTCCTCCAACAGGCGCAAAGCCGGGCCGGGGTGCAGGCCGATGAACAGGATGGGCAGCGCCATGATCACCAAAATGACCACCTCCCGGGCGTTGACGTCCACCCAGGCGTGCTCTTTCCTCGCCTCCCCAAAGAGGGTGTCCTTCACCATGCGCAGAATATAGATCACCGTAAAAACCAACCCGCCGAAACTCAATATCCCGATAATAGGCCGGGCCTGAAAGATGCCCACCAAAATCAGGATTTCTCCCACAAAATTATTCAGGCCCGGCAACCCCATGGACGCCAGGGCAAAGAACAGGAAAAAGACGCTGAACACCGGCATCTTGCCCCAGAGGCCGCCTAAATCGGCGAAATCCCGGGAGTCGATCCGTTCGCCGATCATGCCCACCATGATGAAGAGCGCTGAGGTGGATAACCCGTGGTTGACCATCTGCAACAGCGACCCGCTCATGGACAGGAGATTCCACACCGCGATACCCACCACCATCAGGCCCATATGCCCTATGCTGGAATAGGCCACCAGCCGTTTGATATCGGTTTGGGCCAGGGCGATCCAGGCGGTATAGAACATTCCTCCCAACCCCAGGGCGATGAGCACCGGAATCGAGGCCTTGGCGGCCAGGGGAAAGAGCGGAAAGGCAAAGCGAAAAAAACCGTAAAACCCCGTCTTTAAAAGTAAGCCGGCCAGATCCAGGCTCCCGGCCGTCGGCGCCTGGGTATGGGCGTCAGGCAACCAGATATGCAAGGGCACCAGGGGAATTTTAATGGCAAAAGCCAGCATAAAGGCCGCATACAGCAAAATTTCCGTGGAGAAGCTGAATTGCGTGTGCATCAATTGCACAAAAGCAAAGGTATAAACCCCGGTCTGCTGTCCATGGAACACATAGAGAGCCACCAGGGCGATCAGCATGAACAAACTGCCGCACAGGGTGAACAAAACAAACTTGACTGCGGCATAGACCCGCCGCTCATGGCCCCAGATGCCCACCAGAAAAAACATGGGAATGATCTGGATTTCCCAAAACAGATAAAAGAGCAGCAGATCGGTAGCCATGAACAGGCCCATGACGCTGGCTTCCAAAAATAACAGAAAGAAATGGAACGACCCCACCTTGGTCGTAATGGCCCGCCAGGAGATCAGGACGCACAGGACGTTGATAAAGGCGGTGAGCAGCAAGAGCAGCAGGCTCAACCCGTCCAGCCCCAGGCTGTAGCGCACCCCCAGGCTGGTTATCCAGGGGTAATCCTCCGCCAGCAGCCAGATGCCGGTGGGCCCGGCCTGCGATTGCAAGCCCAGGAATAATAAAGCGCTCACCAGGCCTAACTCCAGCACGGTGGTGGTCAGGCTGATCCAGCGGCACAGCAGGGGCCAGCGGCTGCCCGTCGCCAGGGCCAGCAATCCACCCGCCAGCGGGAGAAAAATAATTATTGAAAGCAGAGGAACATGCAGCATGGCTTGCCTCCGTTAGTCAAACCAACCCCATACCAGCACCACGAGGAACGCGGTTAATCCCAGCAGCAACATCTTGACATAGGTGGAAAGCCTGCCGGTCGTCCAGTACCCTAAGCCACGGGAAAGAATGACCAATCCCGTCGCCCCTTTGACGTAACTCTCATCAATGCTGCGTTCGTCAACCGCCAGCCACAGAAACCTGGCCGTCTCCCAAAACCGCTGGAATAAGGCGGTGGCCCCGGCCACGATTCCCGCATCGATGCCCTCTTCTTCCACCCGCACCTTCATGAATTCCGTCATGCTCCGATATGGCCGGACGAAGATTGTCTGATACAGCCTGTCCAGGTAGAGCCCGGAGAACAAAAACTCATGAAATCCCTGCCGTAAAGGCTCTATGGCCGGACGGCGCACATAGAGGACATAGGCCAGGATGAGCGACACCACCACCACCGAGGCGCTCAGGATCCCCATGCTCCATTCCAGCGCCAGGGGCGCGCCCAGGTCGGGGCGGGCTCCGGGCACCGTCGCCAGGTAAGACCCCAGAAAATTCTTGCCGATCCCCCCCGGGAGGTTAAGCAGGCCGTCAAATACCGCCAGGACCGCCAGAGGCACCAGGACCCACACCATAAGTCCCGGGAGCGGCCGCACTTCTTGGGCGCCTCGCCCGCCGGCCCGGGCCCTGAATATGATGAAATAAGCCCGAAAGGTATAGAGAGGCGTTAAAAACGCCGCCACCAGGCCCAGAAACCAAAAAATCTTATAAGAGGCATCCGGATAGATGAAGGTGGCCAGCAGGATGCGGTCTTTGCTGAAATATCCCCCCAGGAGAGGAAAGGCGCTCAGGCACAAGGCCCCGGCCAGAAACAGATAAGACACCATGGGCATCAAACGGTGCAGGTTCCCCATCTTGAAGATATTATGCTCTTCCTCCATGGCCTGGATCACGCACCCCGCCCCCAAAAACAGCAGGGCCTTGAAGAAGGCGTGGGACAGCAGGTGAAACATGCCACCGACGATATCCGCCGCCCCCACCGCCAGGATCATGTAGCCCACCTGGCTGATGGTGGAGTACGCCAGCATCCGCTTCACGTCGGACTGGGCCAGGGCCGCCAACGCCGCGTACAGGGTGGTGATGGAGCCGATGGCGGCAATGATGTAGAGGGCTACGGGAGCCATCTGCACCACCGGAAACAACCGCATCAGCAGATAGACCCCGGCCGTGACCATGGTGGCCGCGTGAATCAGGGCCGACACCGGGGTGGGGCCGGCCATGGCGTCCGGCAGCCACACCGTCAGGGGCAACTGCGCCGATTTGCCCGCCGCCGCCCACAGGAGCAGCAAAGCCAGCACCGTGGCCAGGGGCGTCGTCAGGGCGGCGACGTGGCTGTCGATGTAGCTCAGGGAAAAACTCCGGAACACCACGAACAGCAGGGCCAGCGCCACCCCGAAGGCCACGTCGCCGATGCGCGTGACGATGAAGGCCTTGCGCCCGGCCTCGACATTGGCCGCCTCGCCATACCAGAAGCCGATCAGCGCGTAGGAACAGAACCCCACCCCTTCCCAGCCCAGGTAGACAAAGATCAGGTTGTCCGCCACCGTGATCACCAGCATGGCAAAGACAAACAGGTTCAGGTAACTGAAATATCGGACGTAATCGGCGTCATCCCGCATGAACGCCACGGAATAGACGTGGATGAGGCTGGACACGAAGGTGACCATCAGGGCCATCATCGCGGCCAGGGGATCGTAATGCACGTTCATGGCCGCCGAAAATTCGCCCACCTGAATCCAGGACAGGAAACTGAGGTCAAACGTCTGCTTCCCGGCCACCGCCATGGCGATCCCGGCCATCGCCAGGGACCCCAGGACCCCGGCGCAGGCGATCACCTCACAGCACCGCCGGGGCAGCAGCCGGCCCGCGCCGGCGTTGATGAGGGCGCCGCCCAGGGGAAACAGCAGTAAGAGCAGGAGAACGGTTTCCACGTCAGCCCTTCATGAGGTCGTAGCGGTCCGCATCCACCGTGCCGCTCTTCCGCTGGGAATAAACGATCAAGGCCAGGCCCACCGCCACTTCCGAGGCCGCCACCGCCATAATGAAGATGACGAAGGCCTGGCCGTCCAACTGCTGCCAGCGCATCGCGGCCCCGACGAACGCCAGGCCCCCGGCGCTCAGCATGACCTCCACCCCGATGAGGATCATGATGAGATTGCGCCGGGCCGCGGCGCACCCGGCCCCCAGCAGGAAAAGGATCGCCGCCAGGATGAGCACGTGGCTGTAGGGGACGACTGTCGGCATGTCTCAGCCCCCCGGGCTCCCGTCGCCCCGGCCCAGGTAGAGCGCCCCCGCCAGGGCCACGAACAGGAGAAAAGACGCAATTTCCACTCCCAACCAGTATTTCTGGAAGAGAAACCGGCCGAAGGCCAGGGGCGACGCCGTGACCAGGGGTAAAGGCCCGTGGCCGCCCGCCCCCGGGAGCAGCAACGCCACCATAACCGTGAGGCAGACGGCGCTCAGCACCAGGACCGGCAGCCATTGCCGCAACCACGGCCCCAGGGTTTTCTCCTCCGCCTTGATTTCCAGCATCATGACGATGAACAGGAACAGCACCATGATCGCCCCGGCGTAAATCACCACTTCCAGCACCGCCAGGAAGGGCGCCCCCAGGAGATAGATCAACAAAGCCGAGCCGATAAACGAAAGCGCCAGACAGACAATGGCGTGCATCACGTTGCGCCGCGTGACGGCCAGCGCCGTGGCCGCCACGATCACGGCCCCCAGCCCGTAAAACATAACCGCATAGATGCTCATGGCATGGTCCGGTTCACCCGGGGGCTGCGCCTCAGCCCCCTCACGGCAGATTACTCTTAATATTCACCGGTTTTGCTTCCCCCACGTGGGTGCCCTTGCCTCCCACCATGTCCACCCCGGCCAGGCGGTAAAAATTGTATTCATTATCTTTACCGCCGTGATGTACCAGCAAATCCTCCTTTTCCGCCACCATGGTCAACAGGTCCCGCTCGCAGAATTCGAACTCCGGGGTCAACTGGATCGCCAGGGTGGGGCAGGCCTCTTCGCACAGGCCGCAGTAAATGCAGCGCGCGAAGTTGATGCGGAACCACCGGGCCCAGCGGCGCCCGTCGGCCCGTTCCTCCCCGGCCATGGAGATGCAGGACACCGGGCAGACCGCGGCGCACAGAAAACAGGCGACGCAGCGCTCCTCGCCGTCCGGGTCCCGGGTGAGGATGATCCGGGCCCGGCTGCGCTCCGGCAGCGCCCGCTTATATTCCGGGTACTCTTCCGTGACCGCTCGGCGGAAAAGATGCCGCAGCACGATGGCGAAGGCATCCACGAGCCCGGCCACGGCCCGGCCGCTTATCTGTAACCAGTTGCGCCGCTCTTGCATGGTTTCCGTCCGCTTCTCGGCCTTTCTCATTAACCAGGGCATTAAAGCAATTGCATGCTATTCCCCTCTCCCCCACCGGGAGAGAGGGGGACAATTACTTTTCCCCTCCCATGCATAAATCCTTTAGTGGCACAGGCTAAACTGTCATGCCCGCAGCAACGGCCACCCCCAAAAGATGCAATCTGCTGTAGGGGCGGGTTTTAAACCCGCCCCTCCGTCTGGACTTTCACGCCAAAATCTGCCTCGACGCTTTCACAAACGTCATCAAGTAATTGTACGGCCCCAGCTTCACCGTCTTCTGGCGGACAAACCCGTACGGCGCCACCAGGGCTTCCACTTCGCCTGCCTCCAGCCGGATATGCCGGGGCGGCCCCGGCGGCCCGTCGATCTTTTCAAACTCCACGATAGCCAGCCTCCCCCCCGGCTTGATCACCCGGGCCAGCTCCGCCAGGGCCCCGGCCGCGGTCCCGGCCTCCACCAGGTCATGCAGCACCGTCGCCATGAAACCCGCGTCCACGCTCACGTCGGCCACCGGAATCTGGCCCGCCGGCGCCACGAGGGCTTTCAGGTTGGCCCGGCCCTCCTGGGCCGCCCGCTCCTTGAGCGCCGCAATCCCCTCTTCCCAGAGGTCCACGGCATAGACCGCGCCGGTCGGCCCGATGCGCGCCGCGGCCGCCAGGGCGTAATTCCCCTGCCCGCACCCCAGGTCCAGAAAGGTTATCCCCTCAGCCAGATCGAGCCCGGCCCACAGGACGCCCGGATCAATCAGGTCGTAGCTGCTCTTCCCGGCCCCGGGAGGTTTTTGGGTTGCTAACTGCTCCATTGCTTGTGCCCTTCTCGTTCCGCGGTTAAGGTCCCAGGACTATCCTTATCTATGTTTCCACCGTTAATTTTCCCCTCCCCTGGTGGGAGGGGGCCAGGGGGAGGGGCGTAGGGGCGGTGAGAGCACCGCCCTTGCCGCACCGATACCTTATATCCCCAGCGCCAGCATAATCCCGCCGGTGACCACAATGTTGATCAGCGCCGCCGGGATCAACAGTTTCCACCCCAGATGCATGAGCTGGTCGTAGCGCAACCGGCCCAGGGTGCCCCGAATCCAGATGATGACAAAGGCCACCGCCCCCACCTTGATCAAAAACCACAAGAGCGGCGGCAACCACGGCCCCCGCCAGCCCCCCAGGAAGAACACCGCCACCAGCGCTCCCAGGGTCACCATGGTGACGTACTCCCCCAGAAAAAACAGGCCGAAGCGCATGCCGCTGTACTCCGTGTGATAGCCCGCGATCAGCTCATGCTCCGCTTCCGGGATATCAAAGGGGATGCGCTTCATTTCGGCCACCGAACTCACGAAAAAAATCACGCAGGCCACCGGCTGCCACAGGATAAACGGGCCCCGGGCCTGGGCGTTGACGATGTCCACCAGGCTGAAAGACCTGGCCATCATGACGATGGGCACCAGCGACAGCCCCAGGGCCAACTCGTAGCTGATCATCTGGGCCGCGCCCCGTATCGCCCCCAACAGGCTGTACTTGGAATTCGACGCCCAGCCGCCCAGGGCCACCCCGTAAACCGCAATGGAGGACAGGGCATAGACGTACAGCAGGCCCACGTTGAGATCGGTCACCACCCCGGGGATGGCCTGCCCCCGCCAGGTCCACCCTTGGCCGAAGGGCACCACCGCGAAAATCAGGATCGCCGCCCCGGCCACCACCACCGGGGCGTAAAGGAAGATAACCCGGTCCGCCCCCGCCGGGACCAGGTCTTCCTTGGTCAGCAGCTTCACCGCGTCCGCGATGGGTTGCAGCAGCCCCCAGGGGCCGGCCCGGTTGGGGCCCAGCCTCAGCTGCAGGAACCCCAGAAGCCGGCGTTCCGCGTAGATCAGGTACGCCGCAATCAGCAGCAGGGCCACCAGGACCACCAGCAGTTTTACCACCAGGAAGATGATTCCGGCCACCCAGAGGCTCATGGGATCACCCGCGCTCCCGCTCTATCTGGTCGAAGGTCAAGTACACCGACGTCTCGGTCAGCTTGCGCCAGTCCAGGCGGCGGTGCCGGGGCAGGACCACCACCCCCGGCGCCATATTCTCCGCCAGCTTCACCACCACCCCCAGCGGCCCCTTGGCCAGATGCAGCACGGCCCCGTCGCCGTCGCTCAGGCCCGCCTTCGCCGCCGCACCCGGATGGATCAACAGCACCGGCGCCGCTTCCGCCTCGTGCAGGATGGCCGCGTAACTGGCCAGTTCCTCGGTGCCGAACGTCCAGTCCACCAGCAGGAGCTCCAGTTGATCGGGGCCCGGCTCCGGGGCGGGCGAAGGCAGCGCGGCAAAATCGCCCTCGACCCGCGCCGCCGGCAGCAGCCGCACCCTTTCCGGGTGATCGGTTAAAGAGCCCATCTGCGTCAGGATGGGGTTCTGCCGGCCCAGCCAGGCCCACAGGTCCACGACGGCGGGGTCCTGGCCCCCGGACATCGCCCACGTCAGCTCTTGGAAAATCTCCGCCGGGGGCCGGGGCTCGCCCCCGGGGACGTAGTCCAGAAATGTCCGGGGGGGATGCACCGCGGGGCTGATCAGGGCAAGGGGCGTCCCCCCGAAATGCACCGGCAAGGCGGCCTGCGCCCGCCCCTCCTGGTTGACGAACCACCCCGCCGTTCGCTCGAACACCGGCACCGTGGGCAGCGCCACGTAGGCCCGCTTTACCGAGGGCGACGGCAGGTAATCCAGCACCACGAGCAGTTCCAGCCGCTCCAGGGCCCGGGCCAGCCGCTCCTCATCGTAATAGCTCCAAAAAGGGTCGCTTTCCACCAGCACCAGCGCCTTGACCCGGCCCTGCTCGATGCCTTCCAGGATCGCCTCGCCGCTCAAGGCCGGTGTCCCCGGCCCCGCCGGCCCCCCGGGCCGCTGGCCCCCCGGGCCGTTGGCGGCGTCGGCCTGGTCCGGGGTTAAGAACAGCGCCGCCCCGAAGGCATTGGCCCCGGGCAGCAGATAAAACAGTCCGGCCTCCTTGCCGGTTTCCTTAAGGAGCAGGGCGCTATCCGCCGCGCAGGCCGGCGTGGTCTCCCGGACGATATCGGTGCCGCACACCACCACCGGCTTCCGGCTTTTTTGCAGGGCCTCGGCCAACCCCGCCAGGCGCCCCGCCACCGCCGCGTCCCCGGCATACCGGTCGGGCCGCGCCGCGTAAAATTTTCCTGCCGCCTCCGTGAGCCCCGCCGCCGCTTCCGCCGACAGGGCGCCTTTGACCAGGGCCCCCAGCGCCGCCTCGATCTGCCCGGGAGGCACCGCCAGATGTTCGAATTCGCAGGGCAGAAACACCGGCCGCGGGTCCAGGACCGCAATCTGCGCCCCCCGGCGCTGCGCCTGGCGCAGGGCCAGGGCCAGCATGGGGGCCTCGTTGACCGGGTCGGCCCCCGCTACCACGATAAAATCCGCCTCGCCCAGCTCCCCCATGGAGACCGCCAGGCGCCCGTCCAGCCGCCCCACCGCGGCCCTAACCTTGCGCTCCAGACCCGGGTCCCAGAAGAACTGCGGGTCCCGCCAGCCCTGCCTCCGGCAAAAAAGCTTCAAGGCCCCCTGGGTCTCGAGGCTGCTCCGGGTGCCGCCCACCCCGGCCACCGCCTCCGGCCCATGCTCCCGGCTGATCCGGGCCAGCTCCATTGCCGCAGCGAGGGTAGCTTCGCCCCAGGAAACTTCCCCGCCTTCCCACCGGGCCCGGCGCGGCCGCTCCGGGTGATCGGCATAGGCAAAACCGTAGCGCCCCCGGTCGCAGATGAAGTAACCGTTCACCATTTCGTTCGGCCGCCCTTCCAGCCGCACTATCTCCCGGAACCGGGCGCTGGCCGCGGTGTTGCAGCCCAAAGAGCAGTTAAGGCACAGGGACGGGCCCCGCTCAAAATCCCACCGCCGGCCCTTAAACCGCGAGGGCTTATCGGTGAACACCCCCGTGGGGCAGACATCAATGAGATTGCCCGCAAAAGGGCTTTCCAGCGCCCCGTCGCCAAAACGCCCGAAATAGGTGCGCCGCCCGATCTGCAGCGCCCCCAGGTCCCGGTAGCCGGCATACTCCTGGTAGAACCGCCGGCAGCGCCAGCACTGGATGCAGCGGTTCATTTCGTGCTGCACGAACCATCCCAGGTCCTGGTCCTCGTAGGTGCGCTTGGGGCCCAGAAAGCGCCGGATGCCGTGGCCCCCGGACACGGTCTCGTCCTGGAGCAGGCAGTGCCCCCCTTCGTCGCACACCGGGCAGTCCAGCGGGTGGTCCAGCATCAGCCACTCGATGACGTATTTCCGGTAATCCATGGCGTCCGGGTGGGTGGTTGACACCACCATGCCCTCTTCGGCCGCCACCATGCAGCTCATCTCCACCCCTTTGACCCTGCCCTCCAGAAACGTCACCGCGCACATGCGGCAGGCGCCCACCGACCCCAGGGCCGGGTGGTAGCAGAAGCGCGGCACCATGATCCCCAGGCGCTCCGCCGCCTCCAGCACGTTGGTGCCCTCCGGCACTTCGATTTCCCGGTTATCGATGGTTAACTTCGGCACTGGCATTCCCGTCGAGGTTTATATTATTCCACCCAGGGTGCACCCTGCGCCCCCTTGTGCCGCGCCTACTTAAACGGGCACTTCTTCAGCCTGATATGCTCCCGTACCTCGTCTTCGAAATACTGCAACATGCCCTTCACCGGCTCCGCCGCCCCCGGGGCGAAGGCGCAGTAGGCCTTGTCCATATGCTCGGCCATCTCCCTCAGCCTGGGGATGAACTCTTCTTTGCCCTCGCCGTTTTCCAGGCGCTGGAGCAGGTCCTGGATATACGGCAGGCCCTGGCGGCAGGGGGTGCAGAAGCCGCAGGATTCCCGGGCGAAATAGTTGATCAGGTTCAGGGTGGCGCCCAGGATGCAGGTCTTCTGGTCGAAGACCATGATGGCGCCGGTGCCGAAGCGGTGCCCCACCGCTTTCAAGGACTCGATGTCCATGGCCACATCCGCTAATTTCGGCGGCATGAAGCTGGTGGAGGCCCCCCCGGGAATAAAAGCCTTCAGTTCCGACCCCGGCAGCATGCCCCCGGCCACCTCCTCCAGGATCTCCCGGAACGGGATGCCCATGGGCAGCTCATAGCAGCCGGGCCTCACGACCTTGCCGCTGATGCAGTAGAGCTTGGTGCCGGACCCGGTCTCGGTCCGGGCCAGCCCCTTGAACCAGGCCCCGCCGCTTCTGATTATCAGGGGCACGCAGGCCAGGGTCTCGGCGTTGTTGACGATGGTGGGCCGGTCCCACAGGCCTCGATCGGTCATGTGGGAAGTTTTCTGGGGGTGGGGCCGCCGGCCCATGATAGCCTGGACCATGGCCGTGGCCTCCCCGCAGATGTACCGCCCGGCGCTCCGGTGCACCGCAATGTCAAAGGAAAAATCGCTGCCGCAGATCTGCCGCCCCAAAAACCCCGCCTCCCGGGCCGTCTGCAGCTCCCGTTCAATGAGTTGCGCGTCCATCTCGTAGGTGGGGCGGACGAAATAAAAGGCCTTTTGGGCCTTGATGGCGTACCCCGCCAGGATGATGCCTTCGATGACCAGGTGCGGGTCCGTGTTGACCAGGACCCGGTCCTTGAACGTGCCCGGCTCCATTTCATCGGTGTTGGCGCCCACGTACCGGGGGTGTGGGGCATTTTCGTGCACAAAGCTCCATTTGCGCCAGGTGGGGAAGCCGGCCCCGCCCCGGCCTGACAGGCCCGACTCCTTCATGAGCCCGATGAGGTCCTGGGGCGATAATTTCTTCACCGTGTCGGCCAGGGCCTGGTAGCCGCCGCCGGCGCGATACTCCTCCAGCGTGGCGGGGCGGCCTTCCCGGCGATTTTTGAACAACGCTTGCTCGTACATTAACTCACCGGCACAGCACCAGGTCACAGGTTTCCGACTTCAATTGCTCCAGGATCTCGTCGATGGCCTCCGGGGTGAGGTTGCCGAAAAACCGGCCGTTCACCACCATGGCCGGGGCCTGATCGCAGTAGCCGATGCAGGCGGTGGGCAGCACCGTGAATCTGCCGTCCGCCGAGACCTCCCCGGCGCACACCCCCAGTTTCCGGCACAGATAGTCGAACAGCGACCCCTCGTGGAACATCCAGCAGACCACCCCGTCGCAGACGTGCAGGACGAAGCGGCCCACCGGCTCCCGGTAGATGAAGTCGTAAAAGGTGGCCAGCTCCTCCAGCTCCAGAGGCGTTGCCCCCACCATGGCCGCAGCCTCCATCAGCCCCTCGTCCGTGAGATAGCCGTAATGCCGCTGGATTTCGTACATGACGTTGACCGCCTGTTCCCGGGGGTTTTCGGCCTGGTCGATCTGGCTTTTCAGCTTCTCGCGTAGTGCTTCAGGGATCATAAGCCGCTACCGATCAATATCCGGCATGACGTAATCGATGGAGCCGATAATCGCCACCAGATCCGCCACCAGGTGCCCCACCGCCATCAGGGGCAGGGCCTGGACGTTGGCGAACCCAGGCGACCGGATATGCATCCGGTAGGCCGTGGTGCCCCCGTCGCTGACCACGTAAAAGCCCTGCTCCCCACGGGGATGCTCCGTGGCCGCATAGGCCTCCCCCCGGGGCAGCGTCGGCCCCCGGCTCACGTTGATAAAATGGTGGATCAGGCTTTCGATGTCCTTCAGGGTGTCCTCTTTCCGGGGGATGGCGTACCGGTAGTCATCGGTGATATAGCGCCCCGGCGGCATCCCCCTGGCCGCCTGCTCGATGATCCTGAGGCTCTGGCGCATCTCCGCCACCCGCACCAGGTAGCGGCCGTAGCTGTCGCCCGTCTCGGCCGTGGGGATCTCAAAATCAAAGGCTCCGTACGCCGAATAGGGGAACTTTTTCCGCAGGTCCCATTCCAGGCCGCAGGCCCTGAGGTTGGCCCCCGTCACCCCCCAGTCCATCGCCTCCTCCAAAGAGATCGCCCCGATTTCCCGGGTCCGGGCTTCCCAAATGGGGTTCCGGGTCACCGCTTTTTCCAGTTCATCCACCACCTTGGCGAACCCCTTAACGAAGTCGTCCACCATCTCTTTCCAGCCCTCCGGCAGGTCCGCGGCCACGCCCCCGATCCGGAACCAGGCCGGGTGCAGCCGCCCGCCGGTGATCAGCTCGACGATGTCCATGAGCTTTTCCCGCTCCGCAAAGGCGTAGAACGTCGGCGTGATCGCCCCGGTGTCCAC
This sequence comes from Desulfobaccales bacterium, assembly GCA_052139855.1. Classification (GTDB taxonomy): domain Bacteria; phylum Desulfobacterota; class Desulfobaccia; order Desulfobaccales; family 0-14-0-80-60-11; genus 0-14-0-80-60-11. The sequence goes on along the minus strand of JBKQVS010000183.1, from coordinate 2,822 downwards.
CGTCGCGGTGGAAAACCACACCAGGTGGTTGCTCAGGCGGAAAAACTCGGTGAGCATCACCCGGATGAACTGGGCCCGGTCCGGCACCGTGATGCCCGTCAGGGTCTCCACCGCCTCCAGATAGCTCAGGTTGTTGGCCACCCCGCACAGGTAGTCGGCCCGGTCGGTGTAGGGGATGAACTGGTGCCAGGACTGGCGCTCGCCGATCTTTTCCACCGACCGGTGGTGGTAGCCGATGTCCGTGTCCATGGCGGTGATTTCCTCGCCGCGCAAACCCAGGATAAAGCGGATGAGCCCGTGGGTGCTGGGATGGTGCGGCCCCACGTTCAAGATAAATTCTTCCTCCCCCACCCGCCCTTCCAGGTATTTTCCCGCATCCAGGGGCTGGTACTTCCGGGCGGAGTCCCGGGTATAGGGCGGCAGCGCCGTGCCCCGGTCCGGGTAGCTCTTCCTTAAGGGGTGCCCCTCCCAATCGTGGGGCATGAGGAGCCGCCACAGGCGGGGGTGGCCGTCGAAGCGGATGCCGAACATATCGAAACACTCCCGCTCGTACCAGTTGGCCGACGGCCAGATATCGGTGATGCTCCGGGTGACGGGGTCCGTCCCGTACAACGGCACTGTCAGGCGCACCCGGGTGGCAGGCTCAAAGGCCAGTAGGTGGTAAACCAGGGTATAATCCGGGTAGTCGGATCGCTCCTGGCGGGTGGATTCATCCACCGCGGTGAGGTCTTCCAGGCGCCGGAACCGGGGCGACGCCTCGGTCTTGAGAAAGCGCAGCACCTCCTTCACCCGGTCCTGGGACACCTGAAAAGTTGCCATATCCGAGGGCGCCGCCCCGGGCTTCACATCCTCCCCGAACCTTTCCGCCAGCGCCAGCGCCAGGGTTTTGCCGGTCTCGCTCAATTCGATCCGGGCCGGCGGCGGCGTCCACATCACCTCGGCCCGGCTCTCCCAAAACCACGGCGGGGTCGCCGCGGTCCCCCGGAGCGGCGTGCCGTAATAGCCGGGGCCCCGGGCGTCCCGGGATTTGTTGACCCCGTCAACCGCCAGCGGCCTCTGGGTCCCCTGGTCCCCGCCGCTTAGGTGCAAAATCTTCCGGGCCGAGCGCTCGGACCGCACCTTCTCCTGCAGCTTCACCAGGCCCGCCAATACCGCCTCGGGCCGGGGCGGGCAGCCGGGGATATAAACGTCCACCGGCATGATCTGGTCCACCCCCTGTACCACGCTGTAGCAGTCGTACATGCCGCCGCAGTTGGCGCACGACCCCATGGAGATCACCCACTTGGGCTCCGCCATCTGCTCGTAGAGCCGCAGCACCACCGGAGCGATCTTCTTAAACACCGTGCCGGAGATAATCAGCAGGTCCGCCTGCCGGGGCGAACCCCTCAGGACTTCCGCCCCGAACCGGGCCATGTCGTAACGGGGTGTAAGCGCGACGGATTCCTCGATAAAACAGCACGACAGCCCGAAAAACATCGGCCAGAAACTGTAAGCCCGGCACCAGTTCACCAGCGCCTCGATGCCGCCGAGGATCAGGTTTTCGGGCTTACCCGCCGGGGGGCTGTCAGGGGCCGCCAATCGAGTCCTCCTTTTTTCCAGATATAGAACAGGCTGAGCAACAGGACGATGATAAAAAAGGAGATCTGCAGCCAGCCGCGCCAGCTCAAATCCTCCATGGCCACGGCCCAGGAAAAGATGAACGCCGCCTCCACGTCGAAGATGAGGAAAAAGACCGCCACCAGATAAAACGGCACCGGGTACCGGAAGCCGGCCCAGCCGGTGGGGATCACCCCGCATTCATACGGCCGGGCTTTTTCCGGGTCGGGTCTTTTCTCCCCCAGCCAGCCGGTCAAAAACAGCAGCACGGCCAAAAGCCCCGCCACGATGGCCACATAGAGGGCAAAGCTCAAGAACGTCGGGACCCAGGGTGACAGAATATCGGGCGCTACCGGATGCATGGGCCTTCCTTCGTGAGAGGTCTGAGCCGTCCGGGGCTGGCCGCCGCCCTGGCCCACAGGGCCGTACCTCTCCCCCCACCCAGGCCCCGGATATATGCAAAACCTAAGAACCCACCTTACTCCTGTCAAGGTAAAGGGGCAAGCCCCCGGCCGGCTCCCATGCCGCCGCCGGTGCCCGTGCTTGACAGACCCCGGCCGGGGGCCTTATCATCTTATCAAAGATTATCAGAGATTATGAAGGGTTCATGGGCCCGGAGGCCGCCTTAAAGCCATGCGCCCGCTCTATCCTGAACCATGGCGGGAGAAATGTGGTACTATTAAGGAACGTCTGAAACGCGCCCTACCCCGGCGCCGGCTGCAAGCCGGTGCCCCCGATTCACCGAACTTGGCAGCACCGCACCAGGCGCCTTAAAAGGAGACCGGCCCCTGAACCCCACGTCACCTCCCCTGGCCGTCAGATTCTCCCGGCTCAAGCTCTTTCTGGCCCTGTCCCGCACCCCCCATGGCCTGCTGGACCTGGCCGCCCCGGCCCTGGCGGCGCTCCTCTGCTCTGGGGGCCTGCCCCCCCTGGGGGTCACTATTTTCGGCCTGGTGACCGTGTTCGCCGCCTATACCGCGGTCTATGCCTTAAACGACCTGGTGGACTACCGGGTGGACCGGGAGAAGCTCCAGGCGGCCGGGCCGGACCCCAAAGCCGGTTATCTCGACGCCATCTTCATGCGCCATCCCCTCTCCTCGACGAGGCGCTCGGCCACATCGGTGAGATCGAGGTGATGAACATCAACGATCTCTGCCGCGGGAGGTCGGAAGGGCGTGGGGAGGAGGCAGCCTGGCTCGGCAATGGCGAGAATTACCTTGGTGCTA
>JBKQVS010000182.1:0-12980 GCA_052139855.1 Desulfobaccales bacterium | reverse complement strand
CAGGGTTTTCGAGTTCGATAACGGTGCCATTACCCATCTGGAGGCGCAAAATGAGAAAAGATATCGGCTTTCTGAAGGATACCGGTGGAGCCGCGGCGGTCGTGATCGCCCTGTGCTTGTTTGTGATGCTGGGGGCCGCGAGCCTGGCAATTGATATTGGTCAGCTCTGTGCCGTGCGCAACGAGTTGCAAAACGTGGCGGATGCGGCTGCCTTGGGGGGTGTGGCCCAACTCATCCAGAATCAAGACGGCCAGGCGGTGAGGAATAGCAGCCTGGCTCTCCAGTCTGCCTTGCAGGTGGCCCAGGCCCAGAGTCAGCTCCAGGGGTTGCCATCAGTGGCCGATGAAGAGCGCAGTGATCTGGGAATGACCTTCGGCTTTTGGGACATTTATGCCCCCAGCCAGCAACAGGCGTGGACCGAAATAGGGCCCACGTGCCCCGCCGGCTCCAATGCTAATGCATTGCGCGTCACCATTAAACGGGCCGCGGGGTTTGCCTTCGGTCCCGTAACCAATTTCTTTGCTGTGGCGTTAGGTATGCCTCAGTCGCAGGTATCAGCCACGGCCACTGCTTTCATGGGTTTCACCGCGGCGGCCAACAGCGGCACCGTGACCATTCCCCTGGCCATTCCCCAATCGGTGTTGGCGGGGCTCAAAACCGAGCCTTCCAGTTGGTTGGCCCGGCTCTTTGCGCCCCGGGAGGCCCAGGCCACTCTGCACAGCTTTACTTTCCGGGATTTGGGCAGTGACACCTGGTATCAGAACAATTTATACAAACCCCTGTTTGATGTAACCAAAGCCTACCTGTTCGTGGTCAATGCCAACGACTCGGTCCCCGGAACCGTCATCGATAACCTGAAGAAATATTACACCACTGGGGGCCAGGCGGTGAGGGCCATGGCCAGAGGGACGCAACTCTACCCGCTCAGCGAATATCAATGGGCCGGAAACATCACCTCCATCTTCCAGGCCTTTGCCAACGCTTACAACCAAAAGAAAGACGGTCAGGGCAAGTGGTATGCGAATGTACCGGTATATTCCACTACCAGCCCTCTGGCCCAGCGCCCGCAGACCTTTTATTGGCAGATGGCCAGGAGACTCCTGCCTGGGGTTGCCGAGGCCCATGCCTGCTATACTTTCTGGACCCAGACCTACCCCGGCGGCAATGTGCCCATCTACGTAAACGGCTTTGCCAACGTGGAAATCACCAGTGTCAATTACAACCCCACGTGCGTGGCAAGCAGCATGCCCGATCAGGTAAACAATCCTGACAGTTGCCGGAATACCAATTCGTTGAACGTGGAGGTCCCCACCGATCAGAGTACCCTATCGCCTCCCGGTAGCCTGAGCGGGGGCCCGGATAACCAGCATATTAGCCCCGGCGCCACCCCGCAAGTGGGCGCTTACGCCATGATCCCCAAATTGGTTAAGTAGCGCGGCGTCCGGCCGGGGAAATTCTTACGGAAGGTCTCAGTCCGGCCCGCCTCAACTCAGCCAGCACCTTCCTGGCGGGCGCCGGCTTCCTGGTCCAGGCGGAATGCGTAGGGCCTAAGCAGAGTAACCGGTCTTAAAGTTACCGGGCACAACCGGCAGGGTCACCCATGGCCCTGCCTTTTTTGTGTCCCACGGAAAAGGGCAAAAAGTTGATAGCGGGCCAAAATATGCGCATCTCTATGGGAGGCTGTCGGAGGAGCGGGGCGCGCCCCGCCCCCGCCATGGCCCATGGCATTGAGGCGGGAAGGTATCGGATATTTTCGGGATGGGTTCCTAAACGTTGAAGCGAATCTCGATGATGTCCCCGGCGTGGATGGTGTAATCCCGGTCCACCAGCTTCACCAGGCCCTTGGCGCGGGCTTCGGCCATGTTGTAGACCTGCATAAAATCGTGGTAGCTGACAATATCGGCCTTGATGAACCCCCGGGCCAGGTCGGAGTGAATCTTGCCGGCGCAGGTGACGATGTCCGAATCCTGCTGCACCGGCCAGGCATGTACCTCTTTCTTGTCCGCGGTGTAGAAGAAGATAATGCCGGATTTTTTCAGGACTTGGGTAATGGCGTCATTCAGCTCCGGCGCCTCATCGGCGACCAGCGTGGGCTTCAAACTCAAGGGGGCCAAAGTCTTTAAGAGGGTCAGTTCGGGCTCGGTGAACTCCACGTCGCACAGCGGCACTTCCTGCTCCAGATAGCCCAGGCACTTAGAAAGGAGCGCTTGTTCCGCCGCATCTGCGGTCCGGTCCCGCCGGGCCTCCAGCTTTTCCAGGTCCAGGATCAAAAGATCCCAGATTTTCTCCCGGGCCACGAGAAAGCCGTCGCAATGGCTGAAGTCGTCTCGGGTGAATTCAACGTAAAAAGGGGTGATTTTCTTGGGGGATAATTTCTGGTCCAGGGTGATGACGAGCTCGTCCTGATACTTCACTTTGCCCTCGGGCAGGTCGAATCCAATGCAGCATATCTTCATTGACTGTTACCTCTCTGACTTCCAAGCACCCGCACCTGTATCGTTCCAGCGCGTTGCCGCTTCTTTTCCCTGAATGAATATCCTTTGTCCTGGCTGAAAGCTGACTGCTGAAAGCTGATAGCTATTTTCACAGAAAAACCGGCAAGGCCTCGTGGACCCTGCCGGCATGGGGTTGCTATATCGGCCCCGCTCTCGGCGGAGCCTTGCGCTTACCGGTAGCCGCCGCCGCGACCGCCGCGGCCGCCGCCGCCGCCGTAGCCGCCACCGCCACCGCGACCGCCGCCGCCCCCGCCGCCGCTGCGAGCCTGGGGTCTGGCCTCATTGACCGCCAGGACCCGGCCCTCAACTTGGCGACCGTTCAGCATGGAGATGGCCTTTTGCCCCTCCAGTTTGGTTTCCATTTCCACAAAACCGAAGCCCCGGGGTTGGCCGGTCTGCCGGTCGGTGATAATTTTGGCCGAGGCCACGTTACCGGCCTCGGTGAAGAGGTCTTTTAACTCGGTTTCGGTCATTTCCATGGGCAGATTGCCCACATACAATTTGATCGTCACGATCTCCTCCTTAGGCGGCGACACAATTCCCCTATCCCGATGGTGTCGCCCAACCCGATCTGGAGGAGAGTTCGGTTATTCCTCAATAGTTCCTTCTTCTTGCGCCTGAGGTTCTTCTTGGGTTTCTTCTTCAGCGGCCCGGTTCTGGCGCTTTTTCATCTTCTCATCGCTCTTTTGCTTCCGGGCGATCTCTTTGGCTCGCTTTTCCCAGCCATATCGGTTGCGGGCCACGGCTCACCTCCTTGGGGTCTAGATGGCGGAACTCCGGGGCCTGAGGACCGCCGGAGTTCCCAGCCTCAAGTGGTTAGCAATTATAGCTTGGTGACGTTTTGCGCCTGGGGTCCTTTTTGGCCCTGGACCACCTCGAACTCAACCTCCTGGTCTTCCGCCAGGGTCCGGAAGCCATCGCTCTGGATGGCGCTGTGATGCACAAAAACATCGGGGCCGTTCTCTCGGGAAATAAAACCGAATCCCTTGGAATCATTGAACCACTTAACTCTTCCCCTTTCCTTCATGAATGAGGAACCTCCTAAATTTTGTAACACTTATCCCGCCCCAGGAGCAGGACCGCGAGAGCAGCCAGGCAAAAAAAAAGGGAGGGTGATTAGCATACCCTTCCGATCTATGGCCAGGGCCCGCTGCCCTGCCTTCAGTCTGACATGCTATCTACACAAAAATATTTAACGCAGGAATCAGGTAATGTCAAGCAAAATGAAGGGAAAGGTCCTGAGGCCGCACACCCGGCCGCCGGGTCAATGGGTCCGGGCCAGCAGTTCTTCGGTGATGGCCCAAAAATAAGTCTTTTCCAGGGAGGGCGGAAAGGTCTCCAGGTTTTCCTGGGCCTTCAGAGTATAGCTCCGGGCCACGGTGCGGGCGTAGTCCAAAGATCCGCCCCGCTCCAGGAGGCTCCGGAGTTCCGGGGCCGACTCCGGGGTCAGATCCTGGACGATGGCGCCCAGGCGCTCCCGGTCCTCTGGCGAGCCCTGGGCCAGGGCGTGAATCAGGGGCAGGGTGACCCGGCCTTCCCGCAGGTCGGCACAGACCTCTTTGCCCAACTCCCTTTCGTCTCCGGTGTAATCCAGGATATCGTCCACCACCTGGAAGGTGATTCCCAGGTTCAGCCCCATCTGGCTCAAGGCCTCTTCCTGGCCGGCGGGGACCCCGCCCAGGATGGCTCCGATCTGGCAGGCCGCGGACATGAGGATGGCGGTCTTGCGGGTGATGACCTCGAAATACTCGGCTTTGGTAATTTTCAGATTGCCGGCGTGCAAAAGTTGGAGGATCTCCCCTTCGGCCATCAGGGTGGTGGCCTGGGACAGCACCTGCAGGATCTTCAATTTATTGGTGGTCACCGCCAGGGACAGGGCCTTGGCCAGAAGGAAGTCCCCCACCAAAATCACCGCCTGGTTGCCCCAGATAGTGTTGGCGGTGGACGACCCCCGGCGCACGCTGGCCGCGTCGATGACATCGTCGTGCAGCAGGGTGGCGGCGTGCAGATATTCGAAGATGGTGGAGAAACCATTCAAATGGTTACCCTGACAGCCGCACATCCGGGCGCTCAGGATGAACAGCAGCGGGCGGATGCGTTTGCCCCCGGAAAGCAGGATATGGCGCCCCACTTCGGCGATCAGCGGCACGTGGGTCTGAAGATTGGCCGCCAGCGCCTCATTGATGGCGACCACATCCGGCGCAAGGTTCTTCAGAATGCTTTTGTCCGGGATAACCATTGTGAATAAATTAACTTAGTTCTCAGGCTTAGTCAATGATTTAGCTGAGCAGTGAGCAGTGAGCAGTAAGCAGTGAGCCGTGAGACGGTGGTGCGTGGCGCTGGATGGAGGCTCCTGGGCTTTTGGCATTGGCTGTGCCCCGAGCGCGGCCAGGGAACCGGTAAAGCAAGGGTAATGGTTCTGGTTTTACCCCTTTACCCCTTTTCGCCTTTTTACCTTTTCCCCCGCTTCCACAATCTCCCCCAGCAGGTCGTAGGGCAGGGCCCGGGTGAGGCGCACGGTCTGGATTGCCCCGATCCGCCCGGTCCCGGCGGTGATATACACCTGGCCGTCGATCTCCGGGGCCTGGCTGGCCAGGCGGCCGGTGAGGAGGTAGTCGCTCTCCGGGCTCACCCCCTCCACCAGGACTTCTTGTATGGTCCCCACCAGGCTTTTGAGCCGGGGCTTGACGATTTTGGCCTGAAGGGCTTTTAAACGGCGGGCCCGCCGGCTGGCCTCCCGCCGGGGCGCCGCGGGGCCCCACGCCGCGGCCGGGGTGCCGGTTTCCGGAGAATAGAGAAAAACTCCCAGGTGGTCGAAACCCACCTCAGTGATGAGATCGCTGAGCGCCTGGAAGTGCGCCTCGGTCTCGCCGGGAAAACCGACCATAACCGTGGTGCGCAGCGTCGCCCCGGGGAGGTTCTCCCTGATGCGGCGCACTGTGTCCAGAATATCGGCTCGCCGGTAGCCCCGTCCCATGCGCCGCAACACCTCGTCATGGCCGTGCTGGATCGGCAGGTCCAGGTAAGGGAGAATCCGGGGGTTGGCGGCCATGGTGTCCAGAAGCTCCGGGGTGATCCGGGCCGGGTGGGCATACAGGAGCCGAATCCACCGGAAGCCGTCAATCGCGGCCAACTCCCGGAGCAGCGCCGCCAGCCCCGGGTGGCCCGGCTTGTCCCGGCCGTAGGCGGTGGTGTCCTGGGCCACGCAGATGAGTTCTTTGACCCCGGCCGCGGCGAGATGTTCGGCCTCCTGCATTAGGGTCTTGAGGGGCCGGCTGCGCATCGGCCCGCGGATCTCCGGGATGAGACAAAACGTGCAGCGGTGGCTGCAACCTTCAGCGATCTTCAGATAGGCTAGATGCGCCGGGGTGGCGGGGAAGCGGGCCTCCACCCCGGCATAGGCGTAGGGCGGCGCCTCGTGGAAGAGCCGGGTCCCCTCCGCCGCCGCCCCCCGGCCCAGGAGATCGGGCAGGGCGGGAAAGTCGTTAACCCCGATGAACAGGTCCACCTCAGGGAGCTCTTTCGCGAGCTCAGCCCCATAACGCTGCACCAGGCAGCCGGCCACCACCAGGCGCTTACCCGGGGCGCCCGCCTTGACCCGGGCCAGTTCCAGGATAGTGTCCACCGCCTCTTGGCAGGCCGCCTCGATGAAGCCGCAGGTATTGACCAGCAGCAGATCGGCGGCGGCGGGCGTACCCGTCACCTCCCAGCCTGCTTTGGTGAGCCCCCCCAGCATGATTTCCGTGTCCACCAGGTTCTTGGGGCAACCCAACGACACAGCGTAGACGGAAGGGCGTTTTTCAGTTTTCGGTTTTCCGTGATTCAGAACGTATCCTGCACTGTAGGCGCAACCCGCTGGATCGCCCTTGATCTGGTCCTCAAATTGGACTTGGAAACGGCGAGAATATATGAAGGGCAGGCACCGCCCGCCGTGTAGGCTGCGCCCTGCGCACCATTTTTCTGCTTACTGCTCACTGATAGCTAATCACCGTCCAGGCATCCATGGCTCCAAATATGATTATCCAGAAAGCCAATTGGACCCCATACGAAAAATCCCGGCGCTTCGGGGTGGTGAGCACCCGCTCATCCAGGGCGGTGAGAAAATTATACATGACCGCGGCCTCCAGGGCAAAGGGCGGGAACCCCAAAAACCCCGGCAGCGGCATCTCGAAGACCTTCCAGCCATTGAGCACCGGCAGGGTATAGACCCACTTGCTGATGGCGAACCAATTCCAGGCTTCCCACCAGAGGCCGCAGATCAGGCCCGCCGCCAACAGGCAGACATGCTCCCGGCGTTCCCCCGCCGCGAACCGGGCGATGAGGGAGTCCCCGCCTAAAAGCCAGCAGAAGGGGTCCAGCAGGAAGAAAAACGCCCCCCACACCAGGGGGAAGGCGTAATGGGGGAAGGTTAGGGGCAGTATCAGCAAGGCGGCGCCCACCAGCAGGGACACCGGCTGCCAATTTCCCGGGTTGAAGGGCCGGCCTTTCAGGTCTTTCCAGGCCCCCAGCGCCTCCATGACCTGGGCCGTGAGGAGTATCCCGGGCAGCACCGTGGCAAAGGCCAGAATGTAGCCGCCCCAGCGCACCCACCCCACGGGGGTCATCGCCACATAACCCCAGTTTTTCAGGGGCAGATTGAGGGCCTCAAAGATGAGCCAGACCGTCACGGACCAGAAACACATCTGGAAAAACTTGCGGGGCTGGGTGAGGAGCCAGGACTGCCCCCGCAGGCAATACAAGACCCCGTCCAGGCAGGCGATCAAGGGATACCAGGCGAAAAAGTAGAGATATTGGAGAATAATTTTCTCCCCCCGCACCATGCCCCACAGGCCGACGGCCCAGCCGGCCAGGGCCAGAGCGATCTCTAAATTGGCCAGATATCTGAGATTCCTCATGATTTACATCACCCTCCCATAATATCATAACCCCGCCCGAGGGAATTTTAAAGGGACGGATGGGGGTAAAATAACCGGGTAACCCCCTTTTTTTCCTTGCAAAGAAGCTAAGATGCTGCTATAGGTAAATAATTCCAGGTCTATCGGCCCGCCTCGGGGGAGGTTACGATAAACATTTCCGGACCTGAACAACCGCAAACCCGGACCAGCAGGTGAGAGGAGTTTCTATGATATCCTGGCTCGTGGGGGTAGTATTCTGCGTTGCATTGTTGGCGGGATGTGGCGGCGGTCAAAAGGGCGCCCTGGTTAAGATGGACTCGGCTCAGCCCGAGATGGCGGCCCCCTTGACCGATGACGGTCATGACGACGTCACCCTGACCGAGGAGTTGAGCGCCAAGCGCCTGGAAGAACTCTATGCCAAGAGCGGCGTCCCCGGTTGGGACCCCAGTCTGGAACAGGAATTGAAGAATTGGGAGCATCAGGTCAAATTTGATGTGCCCATTCAGATGAATAAGCAGGTCAGGGCTTACCTGGTCTATTTCTCCACGGAACGCAAAGAAGTCATCCAGCGCTACCTGGCCCGTTCCACCCGCTATCTGCCCATGATCAAGGAAGTCTTCCAGGAGGCCGGCCTCCCGGAAGATATGGCCTACCTGGCCATGATCGAAAGCGGCTTCAATAACAAGGCCTATTCCCCGGCAGCCGCCAGCGGCATGTGGCAGTTCATCAAAGGCACCGGCCTGCGCTACGGGCTGACCATCGACAGCTACGTGGATGAACGGCGGGACCCGGAAAAGGCTACTCGCGCCGCAGCCAATTACCTGCTGGACCTCTATAAGCAGTTCGGCTCCTGGTATCTGGCGGCGGCGTCCTACAACTGCGGCGAAGGCCGGGTGCAGCGGGAGCTGAACCAGAGCAATCACAAGAATTTCTGGGAACTTTCCGCCAATCAGTGCCTGCCCACCGAGACCAAAAATTACGTGCCCCAGATGATCGCGGCCACCATCATCGCCAAGAACCCGGAAAAATTCGGCTTCAAGAACATGCCCTATCTGCCGCCGGTCAAATATGACAAAGTAGCGGTAACTGAGGCCACCTCGCTCACCGCGGCCTCAGTGGCGGTGAACGTTCCCACCGAGGAGGTCCAGGCGCTCAATCCGGAATTGCTGCGGGGCGTCACTCCCCCGGATACGCCGTCCTACACCCTGAATCTGCCTCCCAGCAGCAAAGAGCTGTTCACGAAAAACATTACCATTGCCCGCATCGAACATCCGGCGGTGGCCTCCCATCCCATCCGGGTGGCCAAAAGTTCCGAGCCGTCCTATTCCAGCCACAAGAGCGCTGCCAGCCACCAGGATAGCGTAGCTCACAAGTCCACCGAGAAGGTCCACCAGGCTGCCAAAACCCCGAAGAAGACCGCGGCGCAAACCTATGCCAAACAGGAGAAACCGGCCAAAAACACCCCGGCTAAAGCCGGCGCCGCCCCCGTGGTGCAGGCTTCTCTGTTCGGGACCCCGTCTCAGGCCGCTAAACACAGCGATGCCAAGAAGAGCAAGGTGGCCCTCATAGGCACTGCCCAGGGCAAGACCAAGGGGGAGGCCGCTAAAAGCAAGAAATCGGACGAGACCCGGTTGGCGAAAAAAGGCGACAACTCCTCCAAGAGTGTGAGCAAAGCCAAGAAAAACACCTCGTCCAACAAAAATTCCAAGGACAAATATTCCCAATCCAAATTGAAGCGATCCCTCATGGTTTCCGAAGCCCGGTAGCCCTACCGGGCTTCGGCCCACCACCTTACCGCAAATTTTTTTATTGCCCCCCTTGCTTTTCTTAGGATAGTAGTTAAAATTAACGGATAATTAGCACTCACTATGAATGAGTGCTAATATATACAGATACCCTTAATTTACCGCGAGGAGGTTGTATATGAAGGTCAAACCCTTGAATGACCGGGTTCTGGTCAAACGGATCGAAGAAGTGCAGATCACCAAAGGCGGCATCGTCATTCCCGACACCGCCAAGGAAAAGCCCATTGAGGGCAAAGTCATCGCCGTCGGCCCCGGCAAGATGAGCGAGCAGGGACAACGTATGGCCCTCCAGCTTAAGGAAGGGGACCGCGTCCTCTTCGGCAAGTATGCCGGCACCGAAATCAAGACGGAAGGCGAAGAATTTTTGATGATGCGGGAAGAAGACATCCTGGCAGTCATCACCGATTAACCGCAGAATTTCCCCAGCAACTAACCTGAATCTCTGTCGTATTCAGCAATTACCCTAAGGAGGACAGTAAGCCCATGTCTGCAAAAGAGATCAAATATGACATTAAGGCCCGGGAGGCCATGCTGCGCGGCGTCAATACCCTGGCGGACGCGGTCAAAGTGACCCTGGGTCCCAAAGGCCGCAACGTGATCCTGGAGAAAGCCTTCGGCGCCCCGGCCATCACCAAAGACGGCGTCACCGTAGCTAAAGAGATCGAACTGGAAGACAAATTCGAGAACATGGGGGCCCAGATGGTTCGGGAAGTGGCCTCCAAAACCTCCGATGTGGCCGGCGACGGCACCACCACCGCCACCATCCTGGCCCAGGCCATCTATAAAGAAGGCTCCCGCCTGGTGGCCGCCGGCACCAACCCCATGGCCTTAAAGCGCGGCATCGACCAGGCCGTGACCGCCGTGGTGGATGAGCTCCATAAGATTTCCAAACCCACCAAAGACCAGAAAGAGATCGCCCAGGTCGGCACCATCAGCGCCAACAACGACTCCTCCATCGGTAACATCATCGCCGACGCCATGGCCAAGGTCGGCAAAGAAGGCGTCATCACCGTGGAAGAAGCCAAGGGCATGGAAACCACCCTGGAAGTGGTGGAAGGCATGCAGTTCGATCGGGGCTACATTTCCCCCTACTTCGTCACCAACCCCGAGAAGATGGAAGCCAGCCTGGAAGAGCCGTACATCCTCATCCATGAGAAGAAGGTTAGCGCCATGAAAGACCTGCTGCCCGTGCTGGAAACCATCGCCAAGATGGGCAAACCCCTGGTAATCATCGCCGAGGACGTGGACGGCGAAGCCCTGGCCACCCTGGTGGTCAACAAGCTCCGGGGCACCCTCCAGGTTGCAGCGGTTAAGGCCCCCGGCTTTGGGGACCGCCGCAAGGCCATGCTGGAAGATATCGCCATCCTCACCGGCGGCCAGCTGATTTCCGAAGATATGGGCTGGAAGCTCGAGAACGTCACGGTGAAAGAACTGGGCACCGCCCGGAAAGTGAGCCTTGACCGGGATAACACCACCATCATCGACGGCGGCGGCGACCGGGCGGCCATCGAAGGCCGCGTGAAACAGATCCGGGTCCAGGTCGATGAGACCACCTCGGACTACGACCGGGAAAAACTCCAGGAGCGGCTGGCCAAATTGGTGGGCGGCGTCGCGGTTATCCGCGTCGGCGCGGCCACTGAAGTGGAAATGAAAGAGAAGAAGGCCCGGGTGGAAGACGCCCTCAACGCCACCCGCGCTGCGGTGGAAGAAGGCATCGTGCCCGGCGGCGGCGTCGCGCTGCTGCGCTGTGCCCCGGCCCTGTCTGGCCTGAAGCTGAAGAACCACGATGAGGAACTGGGTATCAAGATCATCAAACGGGCTCTGGAAGAGCCCATCCGGCAGATCGCCAACAACGCCGGCTTCGAAGGCTCCGTAGTGGCCGAGCATGTCAAAAACGAGAAAGGCGCCATGGGCTTTAACGCCGAATCCGGCGCATATGAGGACCTGATGGAAGCGGGCGTCATCGACCCCACCAAGGTCACCCGCTACGCCATCCAGAACGCCGCCTCGGTGGCGTCCCTGCTCATCACCACCGAAGCCATGATCGCCGAAAAACCCAAGAAAGAAGCCCCGATGCCCCCCATGGGCGGCGGCGGCATGGGCGGCATGGAAGGCATGTACTAAAAGCAGTGATCAGGGGTCAGGGATCAGGGGCACAGGCTTCCAGCCTGGGGGAAGCACCTTTCTCCTTACGAAAAACCCAATCCCCACCCCCAATCCCGTATGGAAAAATAGTAGGGGCGACCCGTCGGGTCGCCCCTTTTTTATTCACGTATGGTGCGCAATGCGCACCATATAATCGGCTGACTTTACCCAGACCGACCCAGCGAATCGTCCATCGCGAGTGGTCAATGGGCCTTCAGGTTATCCCGCAAATCGATCATCCGCTGCTGACTTACCCTGATCAGGCCCCGGCTGGGCCGGTCCAGATCGATAATCACCATAATCACCGCGGCGATAAGGATCGACGAGATGATGGTGACGAAGAAATTGCGCAGCCCGGATAGGCCGCAGCCATAGCCGATCAGCCCGGTAGCCATCACCGCCACAAAATAGAGGAGCACCAGCGTGATCTCGGGCACGTGGTTCTCTACCGCGGTCAATCGCTTGGCGTGGAGGTCAATCGTTTCGTTCAAAGACTGGAGAAATAATCCGATGGTGACCGCGCGCGGATCCTTTTCACCCACGGCAACCGCAAGCGCCCAAAGCTGATTGTGCAACCGCTCCGTCTTGTCGCTTACCTCGCTCAGCTTCTTCTGGTCACTGACTGCTTCATAAAATTCCAGGCGCACCTCGACATAGCGGCGCAACAGGTTGGAGACCTCCGTGCGTGTGGGCTCCGGCAGCAGTTGAGCCCGAAGATAAGTGGTGCCGATGGCATTGGACTCCTCCAGGACCATCTGTTTTCTCAAATCATAGCGTGACATGGCCATGGCAAAAGTAAACCCCAGGAGCAGCGCCAGCAGCCCCAACGCCGCGCCTTGAATCGTATAGACCTGGGATTTCGATTGGTCGTCGCTGCTCGACCGGCTTCGGCGCCCCAGCAGAAATCCAGCCTCGGTGGCCAGGAGGAAAGAGCCGATACTGACTGCCAGAATCAGCCACAGACCCACATCATAAAACAATTCTTCAGGCACGGCTCGCCTCTCACATGGCAAATAGTGACGGTCAAAGGGGGTAGTTATCAGCCCGTCATCGGTTCCTGGCCTTGCCCCCCACCATCGATTGCTTCACTCCCACCTCAATCAGGTTCAGGTCCGGGTCCCGGAAATACACCGACTCCAGTTCTCCGGCGGCGCCCATCCGGCGCACCGGGCCCAGGATAATCTCAACCCCGCAGTCGTGCAGGTGGGCCATGACCTCTTCCATGGAGGCGGCGGTCAGACAGCAGAAATCCGCCGAGCCCGGGGTAGGCCGGTGGGCCTTGGGTTCGAATTCCTGGCCGGATTGATGCAGATGGATGCGCAGGGAGCCGCAGGCCAGGGCCTTTCTCTGGTCGCCGCAGGGCACCACCTCCAGGCCCAGGACCGCGGCATAGAACGCGCAGGTGGCGTCAATATCCTTGACGGTCAGCACCAAATGATCGAGTCGGTCCACTTTCATGGGATATAAATATGCCTTCGGGGGGTAAAGCTAATTTTTGCCGATGCCGCACAGGCTGAAAGCCTGTGCCACTAACTTATGCGGGTTGGGAGGGGGGTGTGGGGGGGGGGGAGGGGCGGTGGGCCTCGCCTTACCCCCACAAAGCCTTTGTTTACGTGCCCACTCACCCATACAGCACAAAA
>JBKQVS010000181.1:0-4938 GCA_052139855.1 Desulfobaccales bacterium | reverse complement strand
GCGACCAACTCCTGGTGGACGGGGACCTGCGCCGGGCCTTTCTGGGCGCGGCCACATCCCACAACCCGGCCGGCAGCCGCCTGGGCGCGGCCGGATTCACTAATATTCGATTGGAAAAACCCAACATGACCAGACTTACCTTTATGCCCCCTTTCAAAACTGCGGAGACCCTGGCGGAGCACCAGCTTACGGGCCTTAAGTGGACGGTGCGCCACGCCTATGAAGGCTCGAGCTTTTACCGGGAAAGACTGGACGCGGCCGGCGTGAGACCCGATGACATCCGCTCCCTGGCGGACTTAACGGGCCTGCCTTTCACCACCAGCGACGACCTCCGGGACCAGTACCCCTTTCCGCTCCGGGCCGTGCCCTTCGAGCAGATCGTGCGCATCCATTCCAGTAGCGGCACCACCGGCAAGCGCAAGATCCTGTGCTATACCGCCAAGGACGTGGCGGATTGGCGCCACTTCTTCGCCCGGGCCTACGAAATGGCCGGGGTGACCCCCCTGGACCGGGTGCAGATCGCGGTAGGTTACGGCGTCTGGACCGCCGGCGCGGGCTTCCAGGCGGGCGTCGAGGCCCTGGGGGCCATGGCGGTACCGGTAGGGCCGGGGAACGTCGACATGCATTGCGAATTTCTGGTGGACCTCCAGAGCACCGTGCTCTGCTGTACCGCCTCCATGGGACTCCTGATGGCCGAAGAGGTCCACAAACGCGGCCTGGCCGACAAGATCAACCTGAAGAAGGTCATCTACGGCTCCGAGCGCTCCTCCGTATCCATGCGGCGCAAGATTTCCGAGCTCCTGGGCGGCGTCGAACTCTTCGACATTCCCGGCATGACCGAGCTCTACGGGCCGGGGACCGGCATCGAGTGCCCGGACCACGACTGCATCCACTACTGGGCCGACTACTACATCCTGGAAATCCTGGACCCCGAGACCCTGACGCCGGTGCCCGACGGCGAGTGGGGCGAGATGGTTGTCACCACCCTGTCCAAGGAAGCCGCCCCCCTGATCCGCTACCGCACCCGGGACATCACCCGCATCATCCCGGGGCCCTGCACCTGCGGCACCGTCCTGCCCCGGCACTCCCGCCTCCGGGGCCGCACCGACGACATGTTCAAGTTCCGGGCGGTGAACATCTATCCTTCCAGTGTCGACCGTATCCTCTCGGAGGTACCGGGGCTGGGCTCCGAATACCAGATCCACCTGGCCCGGGACGAGGCCGGCCGGGACCACATGCTCCTCAAAGTGGAGCGCGGCGAAGGGGTGGAAGCCGGCCGCACCGACGAACTGGGCCGGGAGGTGCGCTACGTCGTCAAGCACAAGCTCATGGTCACGCCCGAGGTGGAGGTGGTGGGCTATGGCGAGCTGCCCCGCTCCGAACGCAAGAGCCAACGGGTTTTCGATGGCCGCAACACGGATTCGGTGGTATAAGTTATCCAGGAGGTAAGGCCCATGGAAACAACTATAGCTGAGATTTTCAGCAAAATTAAGGCGATAGTTAAGGGGCCTCAGGGCGAGTTGTTTACCAAAATTGTGGATAGCTTCTATGAGCAGGTGGGAGATGAATACTTCTCCCCAGAAGATCTGGATGAGATCCAGAGTGGGCTGGATGAGATCAAGCGGGGTGAACACCTTGCTTGGGAAGATTGCAAAAGCAAGCATGGCCTATGAGCGCGGATATTCAATCACCCGGACGGTTGACGGGCCCAAGACCAAGTCCTGGCCCCGGTTTCTTTCACGGTCGTTCCGCGCCTGCCTCGATCTGAGGCAGTTTATGGCCGCATTTAAAACAAAAATTAGCATTGTGCGGCACCCTGACCTGACAGTTGCCGCAGATCCGGAAAAATTCCCCACCCGCACCTAACGGCAAACCGCAGTTTGTACAAAATTTGGCGTGGGCTGCATTTGCTTTTTGGCAATGTTGGCAGATATTCGCGGCTATATTAAAAGATTGGTCTCTTAAGTAATGCAATTTTCGATTTGCAAACCACACAATAAATAACAATAAGGGAAAAACCAGGATCATGGTCCAGGTCCGCAAAAATAAGCAGAAATCAAAGGCTGCATGGACAACTGCCGCGGCCAGGAGATAAGGCAGAGCGGTTTTAAAATACCGCCTGGGTTTGCTGATAAATCTGGCCCGGGCCAGGCCATAGCCCCAGATGGCGCCGCAGACCAGATGGATAGGTATGGAAAGCAAGGATCTCGTCACCAGCACCCCTGGCCCAAATCGCACGATGTATTCGACGTTTTCAATGGCGGCAAAGCCCAGGGCTACGGTCATGGCGTAAATCATGCCGTCAATGGGTTCGTCGAATTCCGGCAGTTTCCTGACCAGGCTGAGCGTCGCCAGGAACTTCCAGGTCTCCTCGTTGATGCCGACGAAGACCGCCGAATAAAGCGCCAGGGGCAGGCTTATCCTCCGGGAGAGATCGCCGATAAAACCGGCCAGTCCCAAGAAATGGTCTATCAGAATATTGAAGACGATGGCGGGGACGATGCTTATGAAACCGCCCAATAACCCCACCCACAGCAAGACCTTGATCGGCTCCGGCTGCAACCGGTCATAGCGGCGCAATACCCAGACCCACATGCCGGTGGAGATCAGCAATCCCGAAGCGCCCCAGAGAAAATGTGCCATATCTGAATACCCTGCTTATCGGTGAGAACCAGTGTTCAAACGCCGGGCCAGTTCCAGCAAGACACCCCCTTAATGGTTGCCAAACTCATTTTCCTCTGGTTATTTAATGTCTTCCAGGCTCTCGGTTAAAGTCTTTGATTTTTTATCCCATGTAATATTGACCTTGCACTGAAAACTTTGGTCAATAAATGCGTAATCCCAAAACCCGTTGGCCTTGAGAGTTTCATAGTAGAGAGGTTTGAAAAATTTGTCATTATGACCGAACCATGGGTCATAGGGAAACCTTACGTAAAAAATTGGATAGGTCTTATTATGTAATTCGACTTTATAAAGAATAACCTGGTGCTTACTAAGAACATCTTTAACCGGATGCTGCCATTCCTTAATATTTGTTATCATCGTTACATCGTCGGCTCCGGCAATTTCCCCGGTAAAAAGGCCACTGGCTATAAAGACAAAAAGACTCCCGGCAATTAAAGTACGCATCACCGCAACCGGCAGCATCGATGTAATATGATTAAACAATTTTATTTCCCCCCACTAAACCTGCTTTGCAAGAGATTTTCTTTATTCTGACCCGGGAGAGGTGCCCGCACAGCCGGAGACCACACCGCCCCTAAAGGCTCAAACCATTCTGTTTATGCGGCAGCCACAGAAATGACCTGTGGCGCCCGCAGGCGCAACAGCGTGGCAGATTAGCAAAAAAACCGGCTTATTTCAAGGGGGGGCATCATGGGGCCAGGCGGCAGGGTATCCGTGAGGCGCAGGCCGGGAGAATCGGGAATCCCAAGACCTGATTGATTCGCCAGGCAATGGCTTATCAGTCGTCCAGGGCGCGCCAGCCGAAGCTCTCCAGATAGGCCCGGAGTTTGTCTGCCTTGACCTGACATGGGGTTTCCGAGAGGGGAGGGCAGTCATTCAGGCTGATTTCGCCATCCCGCAGGGCGGCGGCATAGGCCATGCACGTGGGGTAGCCGCAGGCTTTGCAGTTGGTCATGGGGAGCAGCTTGAGGATTTCCATGATCTTGAGCCCCGCCTGGCTGGTGTAGCGGGGCGTGAGGCCATCCCGGCGGGCGTAAATCTCATTGATCTGGCCTTGGATCCAGGCCAGCAAGGCATACGCCTCTGCCATATCCCGGGCCCCCCGGATGGCGATCTTCCCGGGGTGCAGCGTGATCCATTTGCCGTCCGCCAGCTTCAGCAGCAGCACCTTGTTGGTTTGGTCATAATCCCAGCCGCCCAATTCGGCATTCACATAGGGGAAGGCCGGGGAAATATCCGCTTTAAACGTGGCGATGGCGTGCAGAACTTCCTTGCTGGCGTCCATCTTGGGGCGAAAGATGTCAAAGTCCTCGATCCGCTCAAGCAACATGGTTAACCCCCTGATGGACTCTTTTAAAGCTCAGCCGTCCTTTTCTCTTCAGACCTTATCATGGACTAAAAAGCGCAGCCAATTATCCTTAATCGTGCCTCGCAGATTTCTGCCGCAGCAGCGGCACCAGTTGATGCCGCATCTCGTCCCGCACCCGCCGGAAGACCGCCAGGATTTCGGTTTCCGTGCCCGTGGCCCGGGCCGGGTCCGGGAAGCCCACGTGCCTGATTTCGGTGTCCCCCGGAAAGAAGGGGCATTCCTGCTGGGCCTGGTCGCAGAGCGTGATCACCAGGTCGAACTGCTCCGCGCCCAGGTCGTTCACGAATTTCGAGCGCTGCTGACTGATGTCGATGCCCAACTCGTCCATGACCTGGATGGCCCGGGGATTGACCCGGCTGGGCCTTACCCCCGCGGACCGGGCCCGCACCTTCCCGGCCAAATCATGGTTCACCAACGCCTCGGCCATCTGACTGCGGCAGGCGTTCTCGGTGCACAGGAACAGAACTTTGAGCATGGCCATTCTCCCTTAGGCTCAGAGCGCGAAGTTCAATGATTGTTGGCAATGTGCCCGGCAGCAAAATCGATTCACCCCAGTTCTTTCAACCACATCTGAATCCGCTGATCGATCTGGTCGCGCACCGCTCTGAATTTGGCCAGCCTCTCCTCCTCGGACCCTTGCACGGCCGCGGGATCATCAAAGGGCCAGAACAATCTGAACAGAACCCCGGGGAAAGTTTTGGGACAGGTCTTCTCAGCCTCTTCGCAGACGACGATCAGATACCGGAAAATCATTTTCCCCAAAAACTCCTCCACCCCCTTGGAGTACTGCCCAGTGAGATCAAAGCCCTTCTCTTCCATGACTTTCCGCGTAAGTGGGTTGATTTCCTTGGATTCATAGCCGGCGCTGAAGATTTCAAACCGCT
>JBKQVS010000180.1:0-4936 GCA_052139855.1 Desulfobaccales bacterium | reverse complement strand
GCTTCCAGTGACCGCCGGAACATCATGATTGACGTGGTGCGCCGGGTGGCCGCGGAGATTCTCATCCCCTTTTCGGTGGGCGGCGGTATCCGCAATCTCAACGATATGCGGGAGGTACTCCTGGCCGGGGCCGAAAAGGTAAGCGTCAACAGCGCCGCCATCCAGGACCCCGGACTGATCACCGCCGGGGCCCAGGCCTTCGGCAGCCAGTGCATCGTTTTGGGCATGGACGTGAAACGGGTCGCCTCCTCCCTTACAACCCCCTCGGGTTATGAGATGGTGATTCATGGGGGCCGCACTCCCATGGGGATCGACGCCCTCTGGTGGGCCCAGGAGGCGGTGCGGCTGGGGGCCGGGGAAATCTGCCTCAACTCCATCGATGCCGACGGCACCCAGGCGGGTTATGAACTGAGCCTGACGCGGATGATTTCCGAAGCCGTGCCCATTCCGGTGATTGCCTCGGGAGGGGCCGGCGCGCCCGAGCACCTCTACCAGGTGCTTACCGAGGGGCGGGCCGACGCGGCGCTCATTGCTTCCATGGTCCATTACGGCACCTATACCATAAAAGGGATTAAGGACTATCTGGCCCAGCGGGATATTCCGGTTCGCCTTGTCTGGTAAAGCCATGAACCGAATCCAGGAAGGATGCCCTTGAACGATCAGTTCGACAGGAAGGTGGCCGATTTTCCGGAAGAGCTGCCGGATATTCTGGAACCGGAGATCGAGGCGGACGTTGAAGAGCCCGAAGCCGCCCTGCCGGTTCCCAGCGATCTCGATCTGGTGCAGCGCTATATCCGGGAGGCGAACCGCTTTGCCCTGCTTACCCCGGAGGAAGAAAAAGCTCTCACGGCCCAGTACCATGAGACCGGCGACCGGGAAACCGGCTCCCGCCTGATCACCAGCAACCTGAGGCTGGTGATCAAGATTGCCCTGGAGTTCCAGAAATACTGGATGAAAAACCTGCTGGATCTGATCCAGGAAGGCAATATCGGGCTTATGCACGCCATCAGGAAATTCGACCCCTACCGGGGCATTAAGCTGTCCTACTATGCTTCCTTCTGGATCAAGGCCTACATTCTCAAATTTATCATGGACAACTGGAAGCTGGTGAAGATCGGCACCACGCAGTCGCAGCGCAAGCTCTTTTACAACCTGAAACGGGAAAAGGAGAAACTCCGGTCCCAGGGTTTTGAGCCGGGCCCCAAACTTCTGGCCGACGTCTTGAACGTGCGGGAGGAGGAAGTCATCGAGATGGACCAGCGTCTGGGGGCCTGGGAGCTTTCCTTGGACGCCCCCTTGAAGGACGGCTCCGATGAAAATCACAAGAATTTCTTGCCCGCCTCCGATCCCCAGGTAGAAGAATTGCTGGCGGATGCGGAACTGAAAGACATGTTCCGCCGGAAGCTGGGGGAGTTTCGCCACGAACTCAACGACAAGGAACTGGATATTCTAGACTTGCGCCTGTTGGCCGAAAAACCGCTGACCCTGCAGGAGATCGGGGCCCGTCACCAGATCTCTCGGGAGCGGGTACGTCAGATTGAGGACCGCCTTATCAGACGATTGCGTCAATATCTCAAGAGTGAGATCGCTGATTGGGAGGATTAACGGACCATGGTAAGGGGTGAGATCGCCCCAGGGCCGTCTTTCGAGGAACAACTTTGCTGAAAAAGATAATTTTACCGAGCCGAAACGCCATTTTATGCATCAGCACCTCCCTGTCCCGCATCTTGCTCGGCGGGGCCCTGTTGATTTTCGCGTCCCTGGCGGTCATAGGGTGCGCCTCCCTGGGTCGGGTGGCGCCCACCGAAACCGGGGTCTCAGCTACGCCGGAGACCCCCAAAAGCCTGGCATACTATCACTTTCTCAAGGCCCAAAACCTCCTGGTAGCCGACGACGCGGCGGGGGCTATCCAGGAATATGAGACGGCCATCAAAGAAGATCCCGGATCATCGTTCCTGGAGATGGAATTGGCCGCCCTCTACCAACGCCAGGGCGATGTGAAGCAGGCCCTGACTCACGCCGAAAAATCCCTCCGGTTGAATCCCAAGCAACAAGAGGCTTATTTCCTCCTGGCCAGCCTGCACGTGAGCCTGAACCAACTGGATGAGGCCACCCGGGAATACGAA
Source organism: Desulfobaccales bacterium (assembly GCA_052139855.1). GTDB lineage: Bacteria > Desulfobacterota > Desulfobaccia > Desulfobaccales > 0-14-0-80-60-11 > 0-14-0-80-60-11. The sequence goes on along the minus strand of JBKQVS010000180.1, from coordinate 2,810 downwards.
CGCATTCTCACCTTAGACCCGGGGAACCAGGAAGCCCGCCTCTTCCTGGCCACCCTCTACGCCCAACAGCGACGGTATCCTAAAGCCATTCGCGCCGTCCAGGAACTGTTGCGCCTGGATCCCCAACTGGTCGTGGGTTACTACTATCTGGGGCGCATTTACCTGGAAACCGACCGCCTGCCGGATGCGAAAAAGGAATTCCAGCGGGTCCTCACCATGGACCCCAAGTTTGTCCCGGCCATGTTCGACCTGGGGGCCGCCCTGGAACGGGAACACCAGTACGGCCGGGCTCTGTCCATGTATCGCCGCATCCTGCAGACCCAACCCCGCAACAGCAAGGTCTGGGTCAGCATCGCCCGCCTCTACCTGATAATGAACCGTTACAGCGATGCCCAGAAGGCCTTCCACAAGATCAGGGAACTGGAACGGAATGATCCCGGCGCTGACTTCAATATCGCCCTGATCTGCCTGGAACAAAAACTGCCGGACGATGCCATCCACCTCCTCCGGCCCCTCCTGAGCGTGCCCCGCTACCAGGAACGGGCCCGCTACTATATCGGCATGGCCCTGGAGGAAAAAGGCGATCTGAAGGCGGCCGCTCTGGAATATCAGCTGGTAGACAAGGGTTCCGAAAATTTCCTCCAGGCGCAGCTCAGGCGGGCCTATCTCACCTTTCAAATGGGACACAAAGAACAGGCCCGGCAGATCATTACTGATCTCCTGGCCGACTTCCCCAAGCAGGAAGAGATCTATATTACCAATTCCTTCTTTTATGAAGAAGATAACCAGTGGGACCTGGCGATCCAGGCCCTCAAGGCCGGGCTGGGAAAGGTGGAGCGGCCCCAGGAAATCTATTTCCGGCTGTCAGTGCTTTATGAGAAACAGAATAATCGCCCCGAAAGTATCGAGCAGATCAAGAAAGTCCTGGAACTGGACCCGAATAATGCCGATGCCCTCAATTTCCTCGGCTACTCCTACGCCGAAGCGGGGGTAAACCTGGATGAGGCTGAAAGGTTGATCCGGGAGGCCCTGCAGTCCAAACCCAACAGCGGCCACATCATTGATAGCCTGGGGTGGGTCTATTATAAAAAAGGCCAGTACGACAAGGCGGTGGCCGAGTTGGAGCGGGCTCACCGCATTATGCCCCAGGACGGCACCGTGGCCGAGCATTTGGGGGATGCCTATTTCCGGATGAAGCGCTACCGGGATGCGCTCCGCACCTATCGCCGGGCCCTGGGGCTGGAGAATGCCGACCTCACGACGCTCCGGAAGAAAATCAATGAGACGGAAATCCTCTTGAAAGGGCCGACTCCGTGAAACTCCGAAGCTGGTTTTGGGTGCTTCTGGCGGCGCTCCTCTGGTCGGCCGGCTGCCGGACTTTGCCGCCGGCCCCACCGCCGACGGCGGTCATTGCCCCGGAAGAGCTGCTCGCCCGTCTTAAGGCCCGGCAAGACCAGGTCCAGGCCTTCCAAGCCAAAGGCCGCATCACCTTCTTGTCCCCACAGCAGAATTATTCCGGCACGGCCGTGCTCAGGGGGCGATTACCCGCCAGTCTCAAGGTGGATGTCCTGGATTTCCTGGGCCGCACCATCCTGAGCTTCGCCACCGACGGCGCCGAGGTTAAGGTGCTGTCTCCCCGGGAAAACAAATTGTTTCAGGGCCCTGCCACTCCCCGGAATCTGGCCGCCTTCATTCCCCCTGCGGTCAGCCTGCCCCAGACGCTGCGCCTGCTGGTGGGGGCTCTGCCGATAAGCCAGGGACCACCCCAGAATTTTGCATATGAAGCCGCCACGGGCCGTTACCGCCTGGAGTGGCGCCAGGGCGAGGCGCTGACCGAACGCCTCTGGGTCGAGGCCCAGGGTCTTTACCCCGTGCAGGAAGAGTGGTACGGCGGCGCCCCGGAACCGCGCTTTAGTGCGGAACTGGCCAACTTCGGCGGCCTGGCCCCCGGCCTGCCGGAGAAAATCACCCTGAAGACCACCGCGCCCAAGATGGAACTGCGCTTGAACTATGGCGACCTTAAGCCCAATCCGCCCCTGACTCCGGCGGACTTGAGCCTGGCGCCGCCTCCCGGCGTGGTCCAGGTGCCTCTGGGAAAGTAGTTGTCAGTTATCAGTTTTCAGTTTTCAGTAAAAACCGGGGGAGGCTTAAACGAGATCAATGAGGGTGCGCCTGGCGCACCCTGCCTGCCTTTTTAGGTCTGAGGCCTATGAAATTCCTGGTGGATCAGCCCCTGGGCGGCTTGGCCAAGTGGCTGCGGTTTTGCGGCTTCGACGCCACCCTGGTGCGCTTTAATCCGGATAAGCCCGGGAGCCTGCCGCCCCCCCGTCCCGGGACCCACATCCTGACCCGGCAGGCGGTCGGCCAACGCCTCAAGCGGCCCGATCTCCTGATCCTGGCCGCACCGGACCCGGAGGGCCAGCTTACAGAAGTGCTCCGCCGCCTGGACCTATCGGCCCGGGACCTTAAACCCCTGAGCCGCTGCCGCCATTGCAACGATCCCCTGGCCCCTCTTGACCGGGACCTGGCCCGGGGCCGGGTCCCGGAGCATGTCTTCCTCCACCACCGCCGTTTCTTGGCGTGCCCCCGCTGCCACCGGGTCTACTGGCCCGGCAGCCATCTGAAGGGAATCACCGGGACCTTGCGGGACCAACTGGAGAACGCTGCCAAGGGGATGGACAGTGCTTGAGGAATAGTTGAGGGGAGGACCGGGGGAGGTCAATTCCCCCGCCCTCCCCTCAAACTCCCCTCCCAGCCCCCTGTATGGGGTTGGGGGAGGGAGTCCGAGGGAGGGGGCAGGGGCTTTTTCG
>JBKQVS010000179.1:0-6721 GCA_052139855.1 Desulfobaccales bacterium | reverse complement strand
CCCAAAAACTCCTCCACCCCCTTGGAGTACTGCCCAGTGAGATCAAAGCCCTTCTCTTCCATGACTTTCCGCGTAAGTGGGTTGATTTCCTTGGATTCATAGCCGGCGCTGAAGATTTCAAACCGCTCTCCGGCATACTTCTTCAATAAAGCCTCGGCCATCTGGCTCCTGGCGGTGTTGCCCGTACACAAGATCAAGACTCTGGGTTTTTCCATGGCGATGACCTCGTTCTTTTGTTTTTGTTCAGCCATTATCACATCTATGTAAGCGAAAAATGAGATGCGTATTAGCCTTTGATGAGCCTTGGCGCTCGGGGGTGAACCCCCAGCATTACGCAATCATTTTCTTGATTTCTTCCACGCTGGGCACCTGCCCCACCACCTTGACTTCCCCGTCCACCACCAGGGCCGGGGTAGTGAAGATGCCGAAGGCCATGATCTTGCTCAGTTCGCTCACCTTCTCCACCTCATAATCGCCGCCCAGGGCCTGTGCCGCCTGCTCCGTCCGTTTGGCCAACTCCACGCATTTGGGGCAACCCGGCCCCAAGACCTGTATCGTTTTCATTTTATTGCATCTCCTTCACAAGTCGGTTAGCGGCCGGATTGGGGGAGCTTCACCGCCCGGACCTTCACGCTCACTATTTTCCCCTGCCGCCTCACATCCAGCTCCGGGGCCTCGTAACGCGATTCGGCCACCACGCTGACCTCCCCGAAACCGGCCAGCCGGATCACCTCCAGATACGCCGCCTTTTCCATGGCCCCGGCCAGGCAATCGGCCCAGGCCGCAAAACTCCGCCGCACGTCTTCCGGCAGGGCTTCCTCAGTCACCAAATCCGAGATGAGGATGCGGCCGCCGGGCTTCAGGACCCGGTAAATTTCCCGGAAACTGGCCAGCTTGTCGGCTGTGAGGTTAATGACGCAGTTGCTGATGATGACGTCGGCTGACCCACTCTCCATGGGCAAGTGCTCGATTTCTCCCAGGCGGAACTCCACATTGGCGAAATCGTGCTCCCGGGCCAATTGCCGGCCTTTGGCCACCATGTCCTCGGTCATGTCCACCCCGATGACCCGGCCGTGCTCTCCCACCTTGTGAGCGGCCAGAAAGACATCGATGCCCGCCCCGGACCCCAGGTCCACCACGACCTCGCCGGCCTTGAGATCAGCCAGCGCCGTGGGGTTGCCGCAGCCCACCCCCAGAATCGCCGCCTCGGGCACCAGACTGAGGTCCGCCGCGGTATAGCCCACCGCCAGGCACTGATCCGTGGTCGTGGGGCCGCAAGAGGGACAGCAAAAGGTGGTTTCCCCCCGGGCGATCTTGCCGTAACGATCCTTGATGACATCTTTCAGTTTATCGTCATTCACGCGCTTATGCCTCGCCTTCCGCCCTCACAAAATGGCATTGAAAAGATAGCCGACGATGGTAATCCCCACGGCCACCACCCCGATGAAAACTGCGATAAGCTTGGGCTTCAATACCTTTCGGAGAATGACCACTTCCGGGAAGGAAATGGCGATAATCGACATCATGAAAGCCAGCGTCGTGCCCAGGGCCGCCCCCTTTCCCATCAGAGCCTCAACGATAGGAATAACGCCGGCCGCGTTGGAATACCACGGGACCCCGAACAGGACCACCGCCGGCACCGACCACCAGGCCTTCCCCATATATTTTGCCATCATGCCGGCGGGAATATAGCCATGAATGGCCGCCCCCGCCCCGATCCCCAAAATGATATAGATCCAGACCCGCCCGACAACCTCCCTTACCTGGTGAAAACCGTAATCAATCCGGCCCATCCAGCTTAAGGTCTGCAAGTGGGCCGGAGCCTGCCCCATGCGGATCTCATAGACCCAGTCTTCCACCTGGTTCTCCATTTTTAGGTGACTGATGACTATGCCGGTGGAGATGGCAATGACCAGTCCGGTGGTCATATAAAGCAGGGCGATGCGCCAGCCGAACATTGCCAAAAGCAGCGCCAGGGCGATCTCATTCACCATGGGAGCCGTGATGAGAAAGGAGAAGGTGACCCCGATAGGAATGCCCGCTTCCATAAAGCCGATAAACAGGGGCACCGCCGAACAGGAGCAGAACGGCGTCACCACTCCCAGCGCCCCCGCCAGCCCATGGCCGAGGAACTCCCGCTTGCCGGCCAGGATGGCCCGGGTGCGCTCGGGGGTGAAAAATGAGCGGATGACGCCTACGGCCCAGACGATCAGGAGCAGCAGCATGAAGACCTTGGGGATATCCAGGAAGAAAAAGGCGACGGATTCCCCCAAATGGGTGCCGTGGGCGATACGGAAGAGGTCATAAGCCAACCAACGGGAGAAAGGATCCAATCGGCTGTAAACCGGATACCAGACCATGAGCCCCAGACCCAGCAGCGCGAGCTGGAGGATTTGCCGGGCCGACAGTTCACCGAATGCCGCTTTCATCCTGGCCATAAAATTGTTAGGTAATTCGGTCGTTGCCGCGGCAATTTCCACTACCTGCTCGTGTGGATTTTGGTTATCCATGATTAGCATCCCTTAAAGGAAAGCAGTTTCCTTAATCAAACGAAAAGAAATTACCAGGCGCGAACCCCTTGGAAGAAGATATAGGCGCCGACAAAGAAGATCAAAAAACCGGCCACCCTTTGCATGATGGTGCCGAACCGCGCCCCTTTGGATTGCAAAAAACTTTCGATCACGCCGGTGAAGGTGCCGGCCAGGATGACCAGGGTGCCCTGGCCCAGGGCATAGGCGAACAGCAGCGAACTGCCGTAGGCCACTTCACCTTTGACCGCCGCCGCGGTGAGGATGACCGCCAGCACCGGGGAGGCGCAGGGCGACAGCACCAGGCCGAACAGCCCCCCTAAGATCAGGGCGCCCACCAGGCCGGTGCGCCGGGGTAGGAATCTCTGGGCGTTGCCCCCCAGTTTCAGGTTGATCAGCCCCGACAACTGCAGGCCCATGACCATGAGGATCACCGCCACCACAAAATACCAGTAGGTGCCCACCTGGCCGAACATGGTCCCCATGAGCGCCGCCATCGCGCCCAGGATGGACATCACCACGGCCAGGCCCACCACAAAAGTAACCGAATAGAAGAAAGCCTGTTTCTTGCGCCCTTCCGCATAGCCGCCCACGAAGCCGATAACCAAAGGAATGCTGGCCAGGATGCACGGACTGGCGGTGGCCACCACCCCTCCCATATAGCTGGCGCCGTATGCCAGCAAAGGACGGGTCTCCATGACCTGACCCAGCGTTTCACTCCACCCCATAAGTCTTCTCCCGGGTTAGCGAATAAATTTCAATTCCTTGAGCTTCGTGATGACCTCTTCTTTGGACAGCGCCCCGATATGCCGGTCCACTTCTTTGCCGGCTGCATCCAAAAAGACCTGGGTGGGAATGAGCATGATCTTGTAGTCTTTAAAGAGCTCCTTTTCTTTGTCGGCATAGACCATGCGCACTTCCAGTTGGCCGCCGTATTGGGCCGTCAATTCGGTCATGATCTTGGCCATCTCTTTGCAGGAGACGCAGTACCCCGCCCCGAATTCGTAGAGGGCAGGCTTCCCTTTTGCCGCAGCCGCATCCTGCGCCAGGGCCGGCGCCGGTGGCCCAACCACCAGCAAACCCGCCAGCAGGCACAACCAACCCCAAAAAGTTCCCCGTAATAAATTCATCGCTTCCCTTCCTTAAGTGCAGAAAATGACGTGAGACGTGCTGAGCGCGGATTATTCATTTATCGGCTCATAACCCCATAACCCCATAACCGTCTATCCGGCTACCTGTAAATCCTGACCGAAGGGGAAAACCGGTTCGACCCGGTAAATGGTTCGTCTCAAACCGAAATTTTTCCCCTAGCCCCGGGACGCCGGCGGAATCAAGAGCACCGGACAGGTCGCCTGCCGCGTGATGTTATGAGCCACGCTCCCTAAGAAAATCTCCCGGATAAACCCTTTCCCCTGGGTGCCCATCAGGATCAGGGAGCAGTCCAGGGTCCGCATCGCCTCCAGGACCTCCGGGATGGGGTGCCCCGGGCTCATGCGGGTGTGCACCTGGGCGACTCCGGCGGCTTCCAGGCGGCTCTGCCACTTCGCCAGGAATTCCCGGGCCACCGCCTCGGCCGTCTCCCGATACTCCGGGGGATAGTCCTCACACCCCGGAGCCTCCAAGGCATGGAGCAGGGTGACCCGCTCTACCCCTTTGGTAGCCAGCCTTTCCGCATACACCAAAGCCTGCTCTGCAGTTTTGGAAAAATCCGTGGGCAGCAAAAGGTGGCGCAGCAGCTTAGTGAGAGTAAGGCGGCAGGCGCCCGCCGGTTTTCCTTCTGGCGCCGCGACATTGAGCAGCAGGGTAGGGTAGAGGGTTTGGTGCAGCATGGCGCCGGAGACGCCACCCAGCACCCCCTCCCGCCAAAGAGATTTGCTGTGGGAGCCCAACACGATGAGCCCGGCGCCATGGCGGCAGGCCACCTCATTCAACATGTAGGCCGGCAGGCCCAGGGGAATCTCCACCGCCACCTTAAAACCCTGGGCCTCCAAGAGCTGCCGCTGTTGCGCCAGCTTCGGTTCGGCCTCTTTCCGCCAGGTGGTTTCCAGGCTGTCCAGAAACTTGGCGGTGATGACGTGGGTCAAAACAACCGTGCCGCACCCCAAAGCCTTAAATTCCGCCGCACCGGCGATGATCTCATCCCAAACCGGGGAGAGGTCGGTGGCCAGGACAATCGTTTCAAACATGGCACTTTTCCTTCTCAAGCAAGGTTAATGAACCGCACGCCGGGTGGCATTGATCGGTTTTGGCTGGTTAACTCGATTGCGCCGCACCAGGCGCGCCGCATACCGGGGTAAAATATTTCTGTTTAAACCATAAGGACACGTTGACCAGGCTGATGAGCACCGGCACTTCCACCAGGGGGCCGATCACCGCGGCAAAGGCCTGGCCGGACTTGAGGCCGAAGACCGCCACCGCCACCGCGATGGCCAACTCGAAGTTATTGCTGGCCGCGGTGAACGACAAGGTGGCGGAGATGCGGTAACCCGCCCCCACCTTAGCGGACATGTAAAAGGTGATAAAAAACATCAACAGAAAATAGATGACCAGGGGTATGGCGATGCGCACCACGTCAAAGGGCAGCTCCACGATATATTCGCCTTTGAGGGAGAACATCACCACGATGGTGAACAAGAGAGCAATGAGGGTGATGGGGCTGATCTTGGGCATGAATTTTTCTTCATACCAGGCTAACCCCCGTCGTTTGACCAGGACAAACCGGGTGAACATGCCGCCGAAAAAGGGGATGCCCAGATAAATCATGACGCTTTCGGCCACCTGCATAATGGTGACTTTCACTTCCAGACCCGAGGCGATCCCCAGCCAGGCCGGCAGCAACGTCACGAATAGATAGGCATAGAGGGAGAAGAACAGCATCTGGAAAATGGAGTTAAAGGCCACCAGGCCGGCGCAGTATTCCGTGTCGCCCTGGGCCAGGTCGTTCCAGACGATGACCATGGCAATACACCGGGCCAGGCCGATGATGATCAGACCCACCATGTATTCCGGGTAACCCCGGAGAAAGGCGATGGCCAACAGAAACATGAGGATGGGGCCGATCACCCAGTTCTGGATTAACGACAGTGACAAAACCTTGAAATTCTTAAAAACCTGGGGCAGCTCTTCGTACCGCACCTTGGCCAGGGGCGGATACATCATCAGGATCAGACCTATGGCAATGGGGATGTTGGTGGTGCCCACCTGGAAAGAAGTCAAGATTCTGGTGGAGCCGGGGACCAGGTAGCCCAGAAAAACCCCCGCCGCCATGGTCAAGAAAATCCATAAGGTCAGGAAGCGTTCTACGAACCCCAGGCGCTTGGCCACGGTTGCCGCCATACGTGCTCCTATCGGTTTAAACCCGTATAACCGGTTTCAAAATTATATGCGGACAAAATTTTTTGCCCTCAAAAAACCTTTGCCGCCGCCTCGACCCTGTGGCATTCCGCCTCACCGCACTGGCCCTGCCGTTTGGCCTCCAGGCACCGTTCCAGATTTTCCCGCAGCGCCTTGGCTTCGGGCCGCGACGCCCACAGGTCGCCCAACAGCGTCAGCAGTTTCTCCTGGGGACTGCCCGCCGCAACGCACAGCCGGTAGTTCATCCACAGGCCCTCCCGGCGGTCCGTGACCCACCCCAGGTGATAGAGATAGCGCAGGTGGCGGGAAGCCTTGGACTGGGTGATGTTCAGGGTGCGCATGAAGTCGCAGACACAGAGTTCCTCCTGGCCCATCAAGAGCCAGAGGATTTTTAGGCGGGTCTCATCCGCCAGCGATTTAAAGAGTCGGGCTTCGGCCTGCATGATTATTGAATAACCGCTTAAACGATTATTGTCAAGGGGAAATATATTTCGGGCCGATTAATCGATTCATGCAAGCCAGGGGAAAATTTGGCCAAAGGGCGCCGGGTAAGCCCGCCGCGGCGCATAAAAATCCACTTGGGGCTTGATCTAATATGACAATTTTTTCTATAGTTAGATAAAATATTCTCAAGGATCGCCAGGTAAACCCCGGCCCCGAGGTTTCCTCGACCGGGTGGTAAGAAAACCCCAAATCTCACCGAGGTGACTTGTGTTTACGTTCGTGTCCCGCTGCAACTGCGCCATCTGTCTGCTGGCCCTGGGCCTGGCCCTGGTGGGCCCCGGCTGGGCCCAAACCCCGCCAGTCGCTGAAACTGATGCTACCCTTTACACCAGGGC
>JBKQVS010000178.1:0-59576 GCA_052139855.1 Desulfobaccales bacterium | reverse complement strand
GGGCCTGCGGCCCTTAGCCCCCTCCCCCAAGACCTCACGCTTTAAACCGCCGCAGGCGGAGGCTATTAGTAACCACGCTCACTGAGCTCATGGCCATGGCGAGGGCGGCCAGGGCCGGGCTGAGGGTCCAGCCCCACAGGGGGTAAAAGGCCCCGGCGGCCACGGGGATGGCCACGATATTATAGCAGAAGGCCCAGAACAGGTTTTGGCGGATGATGCGCATCATCTGTCGGGAGAGTTGGATGGCCGCCGGGATCAGGTCCAGGTCGTCCCGGATGAGGGTTAAGTCCGCGGCCTCCAGGGCCACGTCCGCGCCGGTGCCCAGGGCGATGCCCACGTCGGCCTGCGCCAGGGCCGGGGCGTCGTTGATGCCGTCCCCCACCATGGCCACTACCCCCCCCGCGGCCTGGAGATTCGCCACCTTTTTGGCCTTGTCGCCGGGCAGCACTTCCGCCAGCACCTCTTCGATGCCGATGCTTTTGGCCACTGCCGCCGCGGTCAGGTGATTGTCGCCGCTCAGGAGCAGGATTTTCAGGCCCATGGCCTTCAAGGCGGCCACGGTCTGGGCGGCCTTGGGCTTCAGGGTGTCGGCCGCGGCGATCACCCCCACGGGTTTGTGTCCCACGGCCAGAAAAATGGCGGTCTTGCCCTCCCGAGACAACTGGTCCTGGTGCTGGGTGAGGTTCTCCGAGGCGACGCCTTGTCGGGCCAGGAAGGCCAGGTTTCCCAAGAGCACTTCCTGGCCGTCGATCCTGGCCTCCACCCCCATCCCCGGCACGGCCTGGAAGTCGTCCACCCCGGGCAGAGGCAAATTTTGGGTTTTAGCGGCGTGGGTGATGGCCTCGGCCAGAGGGTGCTCCGATTTCTCCTCCAGGGCCGCGGCATGGGCCAGGACCGCCTCCGCGCTCCAATGCTCCCAGGTATGGACATCCGTCACCTGGGGGGTGCCCCGGGTGAGGGTGCCGGTCTTGTCGAAGATCACGGTGGTCAAGCGATAGGCCCGCTCCAGGGGTTCGCCGCCCCTCAGGAGGATGCCCAGCTCGGCGCCCCGGCCCGATCCCACCATCACCGCGGTGGGGGTGGCCAGGCCCATGGCGCAGGGGCAGGCGATGATCAGCACCGCCACCATGCTGATGACCGCCCGGCTGAAAGTCGGCGCCGGCCCCCAGAAGTACCAGGTCAGGAAGGTAATTGCGGCCAGACCCATAACCGCCGGCACGAAGACGGCCGCTACCCTATCCACCAGGTGCTCGATGGGGGCCTTCCCGGTCTGGGCCTCATCCACCAGGCGGATGATCTGGGAGAGCACCATGTCCTGCCCCACCCGGGTGGCTTTAAAGACCAGAAAGCCGCGCTGATTCAGGGTAGCCCCCCAGACCTCGGCCCCTGATTCCTTGGGTACCGGCATGCTCTCGCCGGTGAGCATGGATTCGTCTACGCTGCTGTTCCCCTCGACCACGACGCCGTCCACCGGGATCTTTTCCCCGGGCCGCACCACCACCAGGTCGCCCGCCGCGACCTCCGCCAGGGGTATTTCCTGCTCCGTCTCCCCCCGGCGCACCCGGGCGGTGGGCGGGGCCAGGGCGAAGAGGCGGCGCAGCGCCTCCGAGGCCCGGCCCCGGGTGCGGGCTTCCAGCCAGCGGCCCAGGAGGATGAAGGTGATAATCATCACCGCGGTGTCGTAGTAAACCGCGGGCTCATGACCGGCGGCGGCCACGGCATCCGGAAAGAAAGTGACCCAGGCCGAGTAGAAGTAGGCCGCGGAGGTGCCCAGGGCCACCAGGGTGTCCATGTTGGTGGACCCGTGGCGCGCCGCGCTTGCGGCCCCGGAAAAGAATGAGGCCCCGGAGTAGAACATCACCGGGGTGGCAAAGACGAGCAGGATGAAGGCCATGGTGCGGTGGGTGACCCCCACCGCATTCGCAACCGGGGGAATCATCAGGAGCCACACCGGCAGGCTCAGGACCAGGGCCAGCAGGAAGCGCCGGCGAAATTCTTTGATCTCCGCTGCAGGCGACCGGGGGGCCCCCTGCCCCCTGGACGTCCCTTCCACCTGGTAACCTGCGTCCGTAACCACCCGGCTGAGGGCCCCGGGGTTGGTGAGGCGCGGATTAAATTTTACCTTGGCCTGGCGGGTGGCCAGATTAACTGTGGCCAGATCCACCCCGGGGGTGGCCGCCAGGGCTCGTTCCACCCGGGCCACGCAGGCGGCGCAGGTCATGCCCCCCACCGAGAGGCTGATTTCTTCAGTCGAAGCCATGGGCCATCTCCGTTCGTATGGAGAAATCTTGTCAGGCCCCGGCTTTCCTTGCTCCCCGGGCCTATACCTGGTACTATACACCCATGGGCAAGATGTTGAAACCGCATTGGGGACGTAAACTCGGGTACGTTTTCTGGGGCGCGGCGGGCCTGGTTCTCGTCGCCGTCCTGATCTGGCTGGCCGCGGGGCGCCTGGACTTTGACGACCCCACGGTGACCCTGAAAACCCCGGTGGAAGTGGTGGGCGCTAAAACCGTCCTGACCATTGACGCAGGAGACCTGACCAGCGGTTTAAGAGAGGTCAAGGTCACCTTTTCCCAGGGGGACCGGAGTAAGGTGGTGCTAACGCGCCCCTTTCCGCCGGGAGGGGGCCCGGGTGAGCAAGTGGAGATCCCGGTGACCCTGGAGCCCCAGGCCCTGGGGTTCAAAGAGGGCAAGGCCACCCTGACCGTCGAGGCCCGGGACCGGTCCTGGCGGAACCTTTTCCAGGGCCGCATGGCGACCCTCAGCCAGGAGGTGGTCATCGACCTGGTGCCCGCCAAGCTGGAGTTTCAGGCGGCCAGCCACCTGCTCCATGCCGGGGGCACCGGCACCATCTGCTACCGCCTCAACAAAGAGGTCAAGGAGTCCGGGGTCCTGGTGGGGAACCGGTTCTATCAGGGTTTTCCCAACCCCAAGGGGACCAAGGGGGAATACGTGGTGTTGTTCCCGGTGCCCCAGGAAGGTCCGGCTGCCTTCCGGGTGGAACTGGTGGCCCGGCCGTCCCTGGGCAACGAAATCAAGCAGGCGGTGGCTTTGCATGCCAAGCCGCGGCCGTGGCGCCACGACAGCCTCAACCTCCCCGATGGGTTTCTGCGCAAGGTGGCGGGAAGCTTCCCGGTGGCCAACCCCAACGACCTCCTGGGCTCCTTCCTGGACGTCAACCGGAAGGTAAGGGACCAGAATCACGAGCTATTCCGTAAAATTTCTTCTCAAACCAGCCCCACACCCTTGTGGTCCGGGGCTTTTAAGCGGTTTTTCGGGAAGCCCATGGCCCGCTTCGGGGACCGGCGCACCTACCTGTACCAGGGCAAAGCCGTGGATCAGCAGACCCACCTGGGTGAAGACCTGGCCTCCCTGGTGAATAGCCCGGTGTACGCCGGCAACAACGGCGTGGTGGTCTACGCCGAACCCCTGGGAATTTACGGCCAAACGGTGATCCTGGACCACGGCCTGGGAGTCTTTTCCAGCTACAGCCACCTGAGCCAGATTGGCGTGAAGGTGGGAGACAAACTGGAAAAAGGCGCGGTCCTGGGACACACTGGCACCACGGGCTTGGCGGCAGGTGACCACCTCCATTTCGCCATCAACCTCCAGGGCGAATTTGTGGATCCCCTGGAATGGTGGGATCCCCACTGGCTCAAGGACCAGGTGGGAGGGATCTGGGCCCAGGTCGGGGCCCCGGCTGCGGCCGCCGCCAGCGGCGAATCGAAACCGGCGGCGGGCAAGAAAAAAACCACCAAGGCCGGAGGCAAGGCCGCCAAAGGCAAAAAGCCGCGCAACTGAGGACCTGACGCCCACAGGGCCCCAGGACCACCGGGGGGAGATACGCCGTGCACCCCGGGAGTCCTGGGGCCTTCATGGTTATGTGGAGGCTGGCAAGCGTGTCGGCCCGCAAGGAGAGCGGACACGCCGGTCCCCCCTGCTGCAGCGCCCATCTGAGAGAAGGCAGGCATGATCATCAAGATAAACCCCGACAATCCCCAGGAGCGCCTGCTGCGCAAGGCCGTGGAGGTGCTCACCGGGGGCGGTCTCATCGCCTATCCCACCGATACCTGTTACGCGGTGGGCTGCGACCTCTATAACCTCAAGGGCATTAACCGGATTTACCAGATCAAGCGCCGGCCCCTGAACAAGCCTTTCAGCTTCATCTGCCGGGATTTGAAGAACATCAGCGAATACGCCCTGGTGGGCAACTACGCTTACAAGGCCATGAAGCGGCTCTTGCCCGGGCCCTACACCTTTGTGCTGGAGGCCTCCCGCCAGGTGCCCAAAATCCTCCAGACCAGGCGGCGCACCGTGGGCATCCGGGTGCCGGACCACCCCATCGCCCTGGGGCTGGTGGGCTTGCTGGGCCACCCCATCATTACCACCACCGCGGCTCTTCCGGATGAACCGGTGGAGAGCGACCCCTACGAGATCGAACTCAAGTTCAAGGACCTGGCCCTGGTCATCGACGGCGGCATCGTCTTGCCGGAGCCCTCCAGCGTCATCGCCATGATCGACGACGTGCCTGAGGTCATCCGGGAAGGCAAGGGGGACGTGAGTGCCTTTGCATGAACCAGGCGACGATCCTTACCAACGATTACATCGAGATCGGCTTTAACCCGGAAGTGCGGACTATGAGGCCAATGCCGGCCGGGTCTGGGCTGCCGCGAGGCTAACCATCTCACCTACCAATTATTCTGATTGATCCCCGCGAGATCTATCCATGCTCCGCTGGTTCATCCTTATCTCAGTAAACCGCTAGGCCCGCCAGAAATCCTCCTGAACCAATAATGTCGGCATGGATGGCTCAATGAGTTTGTCAAGGCTACGGCTGATGCTGTCATCGCCTGATAAAAGCTGATGTTTAACCATAAGAATTACAGATCTGGTCAATGCTATTATTATGACAAGTTGATAACCAGGCGCCGGCCGGGCTAATAAAGGTCATCCGGTTTTTACGAAATTTTTACGCTCAGGGGCAGGAATTTTACAAACCTTTGACAACTTATGATCTACACTGATGATGCAGGATTAATCAGACTCAGACCCGGGGAGTTTTGTGATGACCGACAAGGTAACGCCTCTGAAAGAAAGGCTCCTGGTATGCGTCGGACCCAGCCCGGCCTGCGCCGATCTGATCAGGGCCGCAAAGAGGATGGCCGCTGGTTTACAGGCTGAATGGTTTGCCGTATACGTCGAGAACCCCAAGATGCTGCGGTTGCCCGAGGCCGAGCGTCACCGCGCCGTCTATAATCTGCGCCTGGCCGAGCAATTAGGCGCCGAAACCGTCACCTTGAGAGGCCGTCGCATCGCCGCAGAGATTGTCAACTTCGCCCGCCAGCGGCAAATCCATAAGATTGTGGCCGGCAAGCCGACTCGCTCCCGTTGGAGAGATATCCTCTCCGGGAGTCCGCTCAATGAATTGACCCGCCTGAGCGGTGAGATCGATGTTTATGTCATCAGCGGAGAGCCGGGAGAAACGATAGAGGCACCGGTCCTGCTGCAACCGAGACTCATGCGCTTGCCCGGATATGAAATGGCCTTCATCTACCTTATCCTGGCCACCGGCTTGGCGTTTTTGATGTATCCTTACTTCGACCTCCCCAATCTCATTATGATGTATTTGCTGGGAGTGATGGCTACCGCCATTCATTGCGGCCGGGGGCCGGCTATCCTTAATTCTCTTCTCAGCGTGCTGGCCTTTGATTTCTGCTTTGTCCCTCCCCGCTGGTCCTTCACGGTAGATGAAGCCAAATACCTCGTGACCTTTGGGGTGATGTTCCTGACCGCGGTGGTAATCAGCCATCTGGCCACCCTGATCAAGCGACAAGCCGAGGCCGCCCGTTTACAGGAGCGCCAGACCGCGGCCATGCACGCCCTCAGCCAGCAGCTCGCCAGCACCCGGGGCGTTGAGAAAATTTTGCAGGTCGCGGTGCAAAACATCTCGGAGATTTTTCAGTGCCAGGCAGTAGCGCTGCTGCCGGACGAAAAGGGCAAGTTGCAGGTGGTTGCGGGTGATCTTTCTTCCGTCTTTCACAAGGATTTCCTCAAAGAACTGGGGGTGGCCCAAGGGGCATACCAGACCGGACATATGGCCGGGTGGGGGACTCAAAGCATGCCGGACTCCCCCATTCTCTATGTGCCTCTGCCAGGGGCCAACGCTACTTTAGGGGTCCTGGCCCTGCGGCCCCGGGATCCTGAATCTGAACAGTGGCTGTTACCGGAGCAATTGCGCCTCCGCTTTCTTGAATCTCTCGCCAAGCAAGTCGCCCTGGCCCTGGGAGTGGAGCGCCTGCAAAAGACCGCCTTGGAAGCCCAGGTGGCCGCAGAAACCGAATGTTTGCGCGCCTCCTTGTTGGGCTCGGTCACCCATGATTTTCAAACGCCTTTAGCGGCCATCATGGGGTCCGCCAGCAGCCTGTTGGATTTGCAGAGCCGGCTGGATACCCGGCAGGCCCAGGAGATGCTGACCAACATCTATGATGAGGCTGACCGGCTGAGCCGCTTGGTCAACAACCTCCTGGATATCGCCATGCTGGAGTCCGGCTCCCTCAAGCTCCGCAAGGAGTTGCAACCGCTGGAAGAAGTGGTCGGGGCCGCCTTAAACCGCCTGGAGAAAAAGCTGGCCGACCGGCCCATCGAGACTTCGCTGCCGGCTGACCTCCCCATGGTGCCGCTGGATTCGGCCTTGGCAGAGCACATCTTCATTAATTTGTTGGAAAATTCGCTGAAGTATACGCCTCCGGGCTCTCCCTTGGCCATTACGGCCGTCCGGAACGACCAGGAGATTGAAGTGGAGGTGGGCGACCGTGGCCCTGGATTTCCCCCGGACAATCTGGAAAAGATTTTTGAGATGTTTGATCGGGGCACCAAAAACTTTGGCCAGAAAGGTTACGGTTTAGGGCTGTCCATCTGTCGAGCCATCGTGGCAGCCCACGGGGGGCGGATGTGGGCGGTAAACCGTCCCGGCGGCGGCGCAGCCGTACGCTTCACTCTGCCGTTACAGGTTCAGGACGAGTAATCACTTTTCAGTCCCAATGATTTTTTTGGGGTTGAGGGAAGCAAAGCAGTGGCCGATTCCGATTGGATTGTGCTCGTAGTCGAAGATGAGGCGCCTATTCGCCGGTTCCTCAAAGCCGCCCTGGAAGCCCAGGGTTTTAAGCTGCTGGAGGCCACCACCGGAGCCCAGGCGATTACCATGGCGGCCTCCCATAATCCCGATATTATCCTCTTGGATTTGGGGCTGCCCGATATCGACGGCCTGGAAGTGATCCAGCGCCTCCGCGAGTGGTCCCACACCCCCATCATTGTGATCTCGGCCCGGGGCAAGGACAAGGAGAAAGTGGACGGCCTGGATGCCGGCGCCGATGATTATCTGGCTAAACCCTTCAGCGTTGAAGAACTTTCCGCCCGGATGCGCGTCGCCATACGCCATGTCAGCCAATCCCGCATCGGCAAAGAGGGGCCGATTTTCCAAACTGGCGACCTCCGGGTTGACCTGGCCAGCCGAATGGTTTGGCTGGCCGGCCAAGAGATCCATCTTACTCCCATCGAGTTCAAATTATTGTCCGTGCTGGTGCGCCACAGCGGCAGAGTCATTACCCAAGGGCAACTCCTGAAGGAAGTCTGGGGCCACGGCAGCGATGAACAGGCGCATTATTTGCGGAATTATATTCACCATCTGCGCCATAAATTGGAAACCGACCCGGCTCGCCCCGTCTATCTCAGCACCGAACCCGGCGTGGGCTACCGGCTCAGATATAAAGAATAAAGCCTTCCTCCCCGCCTGATGTTGCCCCTCAGATCGCGTCACCGGCCAATCTGATCTGTAGAGCGGCAACCTGTCAAATCCTCTTGAGGCGCGCATATCTGGCAGGTATGCGCTATTTTCCTTTCAAGGTCCTGTGGAGAGTTTTCTGTTATAAGTCATTTTGACACTATCCCTATTGCAGCTGCAAAGCGGTAGCTGTGCTTATGAGCCGACCTATCATTCTGCACCTATGGGGAGTTTTCCGCGGCTCCCTCGGCTTTTTTCCCGAAAATCCAACCGGTGGTAAAAGTCAAAAAGGTGCCGATCAACAGCAGCCAGGTCCATCCCAGCGGCAAGAGGCGCGTCTCGGAAAGAATCAATAGAACCAGCATTCCCAGGGCGGATAGAATCATGGCGACGACATTGACCCGGTTGCAGCGCCTTGCGGTCAACAGCCCCAGGAGAAAAACTCCCAGGAGAGATCCGTAGGTGACCCCGCCGATTTTAAAGGCCAGCCAGAGGAATTTTTCAAAATGGCTGAAAAAGTAGGCGATGAACCCCAAGATAATCCCAAAAACCACCACACATACCCGGGAAATGAACAGATAGTGGCGTTCAGTTCCCGACTTATGCAGTACCGGGCGATAGATATCCGTGACAAATGACGAAGTCAGGGAACCTAAAGGCGTGTCAAAGCTCGCCATCACCAGCGCCGCCAGCATCAGCCCCCGCATGAACGGGGGCATCGCCTGTTCGATAAAATGCGGGAAAATTTTGTCCAATTTTGCCGGCAGCGCCATCCCGGGATGCTGGGCATAGAAGGTATAGAGGCACGCGCCAACCGTGAGGAAAATCATCATCATCAGAAAACTGCCGATGGGGGTCAGAAGCATGGTTTTTTGACTTCCTCGCCTCGTTTCCACGGTCAGAAGTCTCTGCATGGATTCCTGATCCGTCCCGAATGCCGCCATCGAGCCAAAAAACCCGTTCAAAGTCGCCAGCACAAAGAGATTGGGATCCGTGAACAGGCTCTGCAGGAATGCTCCCGATCCGGATGGCGACAGCCCCGGTCCCCAGTTGAAGATTTTCAGTTTGCCGGCGTGGCCGGCAATCGCCACCACCGCCGCCGCGCCTCCGTCAATGTGCGTCAGCAGGAAACCGATGGCCACCGTTCCCGCAAGTATGTACGTCAGGCCTTGAATCACATTGGTCCAAACGATTGCCTTGATCCCGCCCCAGGCGACATAGAGAATACAGATGACCGAAAACAGCACAATGGTCGGCAGGATCGGCCAACCGACTAAAATGCTCACCGCCAAACAGGCTACCATCAGCCGGACGCCGGAAGCCAACAGACGCGTGATGAAAAACAGGATCGAGCCGGCGATTTGGGTTTCCGGCCCGAAGCGATATTTTAAAAATTCATAAATAGAGGTGCAGTTATAGTGGTAAAAAGCCGGGATAAACAGAAAGGCGATGGCGACCCGGGCCAGGAAATCGCCGATAAAAAACTGGGCATATTCCCAGTTTTCCATATACGCGATAGCCGGCACCGCAATCAGGGTAAGGGCGCTGATTTCAGCCGCGACAAACGCCAGACCGGCCGCCCACCACGGGATTTTTCTCCCCCCCAGGAAAAAGTCATTCGTGGATTTTTCTTCTCTGCCGGAGTAAAAGCCGACAAAAACCAGCAAAGCGAGAAGCGCTGACAGGACCGTGTAATCCTGCCAGGTCAGACTGGTGCCGCTTGAAAAAAGGGTTTGGATTTCCATAAAGCACCAAACTATCGTATCAATAAATTATTTGCATGGTTAAAATGATCTCACTATGAAATTAGGCGAACTTGTGGGCGAACGCCTGGTCATCGGTATTCCCGGAACCAGGATCACTCCTGAGATTGTCCGTCATTTTAAGGAGTTGCATGCCGGCGGGCTGATTCTCTATCGGATCAATTTTGACTCGCCCCCGCAGCTGAAAAAACTGATTGCCGATCTGGAAGAGGCCCTGGGCCGCAAACTGCTGGTGACCGCGGACCATGAAGGCGGGCGGGTCATCATGTTCCGGGACGGCATTACCGTGTTCCCGGACAATCTGGCGGTGGGCACGGCCGGAACCATCGACTATGCCAGGCGGCAGGGCGGGATCGAGGCGCAAGAACTGAGAAGACTGGGGCTGGATGTGAATCTGGGTCCGGTACTCGATGTCTTGACCGAGGCCTACAGTCCCAATATCGGCATACGTGCTTATGGCAAAGACTGGCGCTTGGTGGCGGAAATGGGCGCGGCGCGGATTGCCGGCATGCAGCAGGGCGGACTCTCAGCCTGCGCCAAACATTTTCCTGGCAAGGGTCATGCCCCCGTCGATGCCCATCTGGGACTGCCGGTCATCGGCTCTACCTGGCAAGAGATGGAAGCGGTGCATCTTAAGCCTTTCGTGAAGGCCATCGAAACCGGCGTTGACCTGGTGATGTCTTCTCATCCCTACTATCCCCAACTCGATCCTGATCCCCGCAAGATCGCCACCTTTTCCCGGAGAATTATTTACGATTACCTGCGGCGTGAGCTCAACTTCACGGGGGTCATAGCCAGCGATGATCTGGAAATGGGCGCGATTAAAGCCATCTGCCCCATCGGCGAAGCGGGGATTTTAACGGCGCAGGCGGGACATGACCTTCTCCTGGTTTGTCATGACCTGAACGCCCAGAAAGAAGTTTACTACAAACTTCTCGAGGCCTACAGACGCAAGCAACTGCCACTTAACGAACTGGAGGAGAGCGCCGCACGGATCAGGAGATTAAAATTAAAGCGGGAACAAAGATTTGCCGGAGGAGAACCCCACGCCGAACCGGAAGGCCCCGGCCTGGCGGCCAACATCTGCCGCGCCTCGGTCCGGATTCTCCAGGATGAGAGAAAATTACTGCCCCTCACCCGCGGCGAAAAGAGCCTCGGGGTTATCTTTCCGCGATTTTCAGCTCTCGATGCTAAGATCATGATTGAAAAGGCAGTCTTGCCTGAACAGGAGTTCGTCCGCAATGAGTTTAGGAAATTCGGTCTTAACCCCGCGATCCAGATTGTCGCCATCGAGCCCGCGGCTGCAGAAATCCAACAGGCCGTGAACCTGGCCAAAAATTCTGACCTGACCATCTTCTTCTGCTTTGACGCGCATCTCTATCCCGCCAATCAAAAACTTCTGGATGCCATCCAGCCTGCCGCCAAAGAGCTGGTGGTCGACCTGTTGCGCGACCCTTATGACGCGGCCTTAATGAAGGCAGGCGTTACCTGCTTGACCGATTTCGGCTGGAGAGCCTGCCAAATCAAGGCTGCCATTGAAAAAATGTGTTCTGCTACGCGACCTTGAGGGGGGAGGGTAGGGGACTGCATCGAGTCCTGGAGGAAAGCCGGTTAGTCAGACGAGCCGCTATCTTCAGAACGTCTCGTGCTCAGAGGCGCGGCGCTGCCGCCGCGGCTCATCTGAACCACGGGGGCAGAAACGCCGGTTCGGGGTAGGGGAGCGACAGTTGGGTCAGGGACTCTTCGGCTTCCTGGCCCAGGATCAGGCGCAGCAACGAGAAACCTTCCTTCTCCGGGTAGACGGCCTTCACCTTGCCCTTGATGCCGCCCAGACGGCCGGCGCGCTCGATGGCGTCGGGGAGGTTGCCGAACGCGTCCACCAGGCCCACCTCTTTGGCTTCCTCGCCGGAGTAGATCCGGCCTTCCGCCAGGGTTTTCATCTTGGCCAGGGGAATCTTGCGGTTGCGGGCCACGTCGCTTAAAAACTGCTGGTAGATGTTGTCCAGGAGACCCTGGAGATAGGCCTTATCTTCCGGGGTCATGGGACGGAAGGGCGAGCCCACGTCCTTGTAGCGCCCGGCCTTCAGGTTGAAAAAGTCCAGCCCTACTTTCTTGGCCAGGCCCTCCATGTTGGTGAACTGAATGATCACCCCGATACTGCCGGTGGCGGTGCCCCGGTTGGCCATGATCAGGTTGGCCCCCGAGGCGATGTAGTAGCCCCCGGACGCGGCCACGGTCCCCAGGGAGGCCACGATCTTTTTCTTAGCCCTGACCTTTTCCACCTCCCGGAGGATCTCCTGGGCGGGCCCCACGGCGCCGCCCGGAGAGTTGATCCGAAGCACGATGGCCTTGATGCTGTCGTCGTCCCGGTAGCGGTCCAGTTGCTTGATAACGGTGCGGGAGTCGGTGAGCAAACCCTTGATCTCCACCACCCCTACCCGTTCCCGGGCGCTGAAGAGAGTCCCCTTCCCCAGGAGCGCCAAAATTACCCCGGAGAGTCCCAGGAAAAAGAGGACCGCCAGGAAGGTGATCAGGCAACCGGTGCACAGCGGGTGCGATTTCATGGTGTCTTAGCCGTTGTCCTTGCCCTGCTTTTCTTCCAGGGTCTCCCGGAGGATATCCCCCAGATTGGAGGTGGCTTCGGTGCGGGAGTGGAGGTAATCCCGGTAGTGGGACTGCTCCTCGTCGGTCTCCAGTTTCCGGATGCTCAAGCCGATGCGGCGTTCCGTGGGCGAGGCGTGGATCACCTTGGCCCGGATCACGTCCCCCACCTTGAGGGCCGCCATTTTCTGCTTATCCCGGCTCTGCTCTGAGATGTGGATGAGGCCCTCGATGCCTTCCTCCACCTCGACGAAGAGGCCGAAGTCGGTGATGTTCGTGATGGGGCCGGAGACTATGGAACCCATGGGGAAACGATCGTCGATGCTCTGCCAGGGGTTGTCGGCCAGATCCTTGATACTCAGGGAGAAGCGCTCATTGTCTTTGTCGATGTAGAGGACCTTGGCCTGGATCACCTGGCCCTTCTTGAATAACTCCGAGGGGTGCTTGAAACGCTTAGTCCAGGAAATGTCCGAGATGTGCACCAGGCCGTCGATGCCTTCATCGATGCCGATGAAGATGCCGAAGTCGGTGATGTTCTTGATTTTGCCTTCTATTACCGAGCCTACCGGGTATTTTTCCCCGATGACTTCCCAGGGATTGGGCTCCACCTGTTTCAGGCTCAGGGAGATGCGTTTCCGTTGGGGCTCCACCTCCAGGACGGTGGCTTCCACCACGTCGCCCACGCTCAGCACCTGGGAAGGATGGCGCACCTTCCGGGTCCAGGACATCTCCGAGATGTGGATCAGCCCTTCCACTCCCGGCTCCAGTTCCACAAACGCGCCGTAATCCGTGAGGCTGACTACGTTGCCGGTCACCCGGTTGCCCAGGGGGAATTTCTCATCCACCACGCTCCAGGGATCCGGAGTGAGTTGTTTCAGCCCCAAAGAGATGCGCTCTTTTTCCAGATCGAAACTCAGGACCTTGACCGTAATGACATCCCCTACCTTAAAGAGGTCGGCCGGATGGCGCACCCGGCCATAAGAGAGGTCGGTGATGTGCAGCAGCCCGTCCAAACCGCCCAGGTCCACGAAGATACCGTAGTCGGTGATATTTTTGACCACCCCTTCCACAATCTTGCCCTCTTCCAGAGAGGACAGGAGGGTGGTTTTGGCTTCGTTTCTCTCCTTCTCCAGCAATGCTCGCCGGGACAGGACCACGTTGCGCCGTTTGCGGTTGAATTTCAAGACCTTGAAAGCATAACGCTGGCCAATCAGATGGTCGGTATGGCGCATGGGCGACAGGTCAACCTGGGAGCCGGGCAGGAAAGCGATAATGCCTCCCAGGTCCACGGAGAGGCCCCCCTTGACCTTGGCCACGATGGTGCCCTCCACTTCCCCATCGTCGTTGTAGGCCGAACCGACCTCTTCCCACACCTTGATCTTGGAGGCTTTATTCTTGGAGAGCATCAGCGCGCCTTCTTCATCTTCCCGGCTCTCCATCAGGGCTTCCACATCCTCCCCCACCTTCGCGGTGACTTCCCCCTCGGGGGTGGTGAATTCGTGGATGGGGATCTGGCCTTCGGACTTGTAGCCGATGTCCACCATGACGTAATCCTTGGTGATGGACACGATGCGGCCTTTGACGACTTCCCCTTCCTGGACTCGCCTCAAGCTCTCTTCGTAGAGTTCGCTCATGGACTCCATATCCTGCATCTCCGCGGCGGGTTCCGCCGTAGATGGGGACGCTGGCTCCGAAGCTGCGACCTCTATGGTCTGCGGCCGGTCTTCTTCCAATTCTTCCGGCTGGGTGTGGTTGGTCAGTTCATTTTTTTCCATACCGTCCATGTGAGCCCCCTTAGACAAGTTTACTGGGTTTAGGTTCCAACCGGCCGGGTCAATACCCCTGATCCTGGCCAGGCACTGCTGTAACACTGCTTCAATGCTCAAATCGGTGGTGTCGATGACGCCCGCGTCCGCAGGGACGCACAACGGCGCTTCATCCCGGGTTTCGTCCCTGAGGTCCCGGGCGGCGATATCCGCCATCGTATTAACCAGAGAGGGCGGTTCGCCCTCCCCCCGCCACTCCCGGCGCCGGCGCTCCGCCCGGGTGGCCAGGGCCGCCGAGAGATAGAATTTATGGGTGGCCCCGGGAAAGACCGCGGTGCCCTGGTCCCGGCCTTCGGCCACCACTCCGCCGTCTTTAGCCAGGTGCCGCAGCCGGTCTTTAACCCACCGGCGCACCAGGGGCAGCGCCGCCAGCCGGGAGGACTCCCGGGTCACCATCGGCGACCTGAGTTCCTCGCCCACCTCGGCGCCGTCGATCACCAGGTGAAATCCCCGGCAATCGGCAGTCACCTCCGGGGCAAAGTCCGCCAGAAAATCTTCCAGGGTCGAGTCGCGGTCCAGGTCCAGGCCCAGTTGCAGTGCCTGCCAGGCCACGGCCCGATACAGGGCGCCGCTGTCCAGGTAAAGGTAACCCAGGGATTGGGCCAAGAGGCGGCCCACCGTGCTTTTACCGGCCCCGGCCGGACCGTCTATGGTGATGATTCCCCGGGGGCCCACTCAGGTGCCCGACCTCAGTACCTTTTCTAAAGCTTCCAGGAACCGCCGGTTTTCCTCCGGCAGTCCCATATTGACCCGGATATAATCGGGAAAACCGTAGGCGTCCATGGCCCGGATGATGACCCCTAACCGCAGCATGGCCTCATAGACTTCTTTTCCCGGCCGGGGAACCCGGATGAGCACGAAATTGGCCTGGCTGGGCACAAACGTCAGGCCCAGGCGCCCCAGTTCCCGGTAGAGCAGGTCTTTGCCGGCCAGCACCAAATCCCGGGTTCGAGCCAGAAAGTCGGTATCGTTGAGCGCCGCCCGGGCCGCCACCTGGGCCAGGCGGTTGACGTTGAACGGCATCCGCAGCCGGTTGAGGTAGTCCATCAGTTCGCTGGGGCCGAAGCCGTAGCCCATGCGCAGGCCCGCCAGCCCATAGACCTTGGAAAAGGTGCGCAACCCCACCAGGGGGCGGTCTTCCGCCAGATATTCCAGGCAGGACGGCACCCGGGGGTCATCGGCAAAGTCAATATAAGCCTCATCCAGGACCACGGTGGCGGTGGCGGTCACCGCCGCCAGAAAGTCTTCCCATTCCTGGCGGACCAACGCGGTGCCGGTGGGATTGTTGGGGTTGCACAGGATGATCAGCCGGGTTTGGGGCGTGACCGCCTGGGCCATGGCCTTAAGGTCCACCCGCATCTCTTTTAACGGCACCGGGCGGAACACCCCGCCCACCGCATGCGTCAGAAGGCCGTACATCAAAAAGGTGTGGGTGGTGCTCAGCACCTCGCCCCCCGGCGGCACCAGGGCCCGCACCAGCAGGTCCAGGACTTCATCGGAGCCGTTGCCCAGGATTAACTGCGCAGGCGATAAACCGTGATGCCGGGCCAGATCTTCCTTGAGGTAATAGGCGTGGCTGTCGGGGTAGCGGTGCAGGCTCCCCAGGCCGTCCCGGATGGCGGCCAGGGCCAGGGGAGATGGCCCCAGGGGATTTTCATTGGATGCCAGCTTGATGGCATCGCTGAGTCCCAGTTCTCGTTCCAGTTCTTCCAGAGGTTTGCCGGCCTGATAGGGCGTGAGTTGGGTGAGGTGGGGCAAGACGAGAGTGGTAAAAGGGACGCTGGCTGCCATATAAAGTGATTACCAAGTGTTTCCGGATCCCGGGGAGGCTTGGGTAAAGGGAAAAAGAGAAAAGAGGACTGCGAAAGCAGAGGCTAGGTTGATGGAAATTTCAGGCCAGACTCCCTCGCCGCGACTGCCTGGGTCTCCGGCGGGTTTGTCTCCTTTACCCTATTTCAGCTTTGATTTACACCGGTTACTCTTGGGCCCAACTCCTTTGGTGTCTGAATTTATCCGATTTGTGAATTAACATTACTTTTATACCCCAAGTTACTGAGAAAATCAAGCGATTTCGGCGCGCCCGCCAAAGTCCCCGGGTGCCATCCGGGGCAAGAGGCGTCTGTTACAGAATTCCACGGCCTAATCGGGGTCCCAACCCCGGGTAACCGCCCCGAGGTTGCGGGGAAAATAATCCTGCCTGGCACGAAAAAGGCGTGAGTATCAAGTAATTCGTTAATCAGAACCCTAAAGAAATTGTCGGCTTAGTCCCTCTCCGCCCCCAAAAAGCCATTAAAAAAACAATTCAATTCTCCCCCTATTTACCCATTAACTTGCGTAATTCAGGCAAATATATAATGATGATCGTCATAATATACATGACACTTACAATAAACAGCATGAGCAAAACTACTAATAATATTGAGATGATGAGGGACAGATATCTCATATTCGGTGCCCGCAAGATATCATGCCAGACTTTGTAAAAATACTTTATTGCTATCAAACTTATTAAGCTCAAAACTAACAATATGAGGAAATGATCTAAAACAAAAAACACCAGAGTAAAGAAGATATTGTTAAGCATTGTTATCCGCTCAATCCGAAATTACCCGTCAGACCTGGCTGATTTGGGAGAACAAGTTTTTATGAGCTCTTTCCGCCCGGAGACATCTCAGAACGACGTCTGCCTCCAGGGCCCACCTTCTGGTGAGAGGCATGATAGCATAATTTTGGGTCGAGATAATTTCCTCCCGCTACAAGTTTACCAAGCCCCCGGTGAACGGATTCTGCTCCGTTCGCAACCGGCCCAACCTCTCCAGCCGCATCGCCTGGCCGGGGCCAACCCGGGCTCGGCCGGTTTTTCTCCGGCTGCGCCCCCCTAAGGCGTTGACCGGGGACGCTATTCTTGTTAGGTTAGATGAAGGCTGATCCAGGCGGGAGTCACCATGCTGAAAGCGAATCTCTATGTGGACCGAATCGAAATTGCCCCCTACCTGACCCCGGCGGAATGCCGGGACCTGGGGGCCCCCGATTGCGCCCGGGTGGCGGCCCGCCTTAAGGACGGCAGCCTGACGCCCGAGGACTGCCTAACTCTTTCCCCCGCCCGGCGCCAGGCCCTGTCCTTGGCGGTCCGCGCCCTGGAAGTCCTGCCCGTGGTCCAGTCTCTGGAGCTGCCCCGGCCGGTGCCGCCGGATCTCTTCGAGATCAACGAGCCCGGGCCCGACTCGCCCCTGCTGGTCACCGGCAACAGCGAATTTACCCTGGCGGTGGTCACCGGGCTCCTGGCCCTGACCGTCAGCCCCTTTTTTCTGCTCCTGGTGGACACCCGAGGGGACACGGTGGACATGTCCATGGTCTACCGCAGCTTCACCCCCCAGCGTCTGGACCAGGGGCTTGAGGCTCACCGCCTGGCCGACAAGCTCGGCCGCCGGCAGCTCATAATCCCCGGGGTCGTCGCTCCCCTCAAAGAGGAACTGGCTGCCTACACCGGCTGGGATATCCGGGTGGGCCCCATCTGCGTGGCCGAGTTGCCCCTCTTCCTGGGGGAGGCCTACTGGCAGCCGCCCGAGGGGTCCTGAGCGGTACGCCGGGAATTTTCGGCCTCGCCGTTGCCCCCGGCCCCAAGAAGACTTACTATAAAAAGCAAAGTGCGCGTGCAGAGAGGCGTTGATGAAGACGATCCTGGTGGTGGATGACGACGAGTCGATCCGGACTCTTTTGCAAGAGGAGTTGGAAGACGAGGGCTATAAAGTATTGATCGCCACCAACGCCCGTGATGCCCTGAAGATGGTGGAATCCGAACCCCTGGACCTGGTCATTTTGGACATCCGCATGCCCGGCATGGACGGCCTGGAGGCCCTGCCCCGCATCCTCGGGCTCAAAGAAAGCCTGCCGGTGATCCTGAACACCGCCTACACCCAGTATCAGGAAAGCTTCATGAGCTGGGCCGCCGACGCCTATGTCGTCAAGTCTTCCGATCTCACCGAACTCAAAGCCAAGGTCAAAGAGTTGATCAATCGATGATAGACTCGCTGAAAAACCTCACCACCATCATCATGGCCGGCGGCAAGGGCGAGCGCCTCTTCCCCCTCACCCGGGACAAGGCCAAACCGGTCATCACCTTCGGCAGCCTCTACCGCATCATCGACTTCACCCTGTCCAACTGCCTCAATTCGGGTATCCGCCGCATCTACGTCCTCTCCCAGTACGGCAGTTTTTCCTTGGACCAGCACCTGCGCCAGGCCTGGGACATCATGCACCCGGACCTGGACGAGTTCATCTACTCCATGCCGCCCCAGCAGATCATGGTGAGCCGCTGGTACCGGGGCACCGCCGACTCCATCTTCCAGAACCTCAACCTCCTGGAGGCCGAGCGCCCCAAGCACGTCTTGATCCTCTCCGGCGATCACGTCTACAAGATGAACTACCGGGAGATGCTGGATTTTCACCTGCGCCGGGGGGCCGATCTCACCGTGGCCGCGGTCATGGTTCCCCGGGTCGAGGGCAGCTCCTTCGGCATCCTCAAGGTGAACGGCGCCGGCGAGGTAGAGAATTTCCTGGAAAAGCCCAAAGATCCCCCGGGCCTGCCCGATAACCCCGACTTCTCCCTGGTGTCCATGGGGGTCTATATCTTCAACGCCAGCGTCCTGGTGGAGGAGGTCATCAAAGACGCCAAGAAAAAGACCAGCAAGCACGATTTCGGCGCCGACATCATCCCCCAGATGGTGGGCCGCAAAAAGGTCTTCGCCTATAATTTCCAGGACCCGGCCAGCGGCGTCCCCCGTTACTGGCGGGATATCGGCCTGTTGGACGCCTACTTCAAGGCCCACCAGGATCTTCTGGGCGCTGCCCCCACCTTCGACCTGTTCGATCCCGAGTGGCCCATGCGCTCCCGGCCCCAGCTCCTGCCCCCCAGCAAATTCATTACTGGCGGCAAACCCGTGACCGTGGAGGATTCCCTCATCGCCTCGGGCTGCATAATCGAAGGCACCGTGGCCCGCTCCATTCTCTCCCCCGGGGTCAGGGTGGGAGCCGACGCCGTGGTGGAAGACGCCATCCTCTGGGACGGGGTGGCCATCGGCCCCCGGGCCAAGGTCCGCCGGGCCATTATCGAAGATAAGGTCCGGGTGCCGGCCGGCTTTTCCATCGGCTACGACCCCCAATGGGACGCCGCCCGCTTCCACCTCACCGCAGACGGCATCGTCGTGGTCCCCAACAACGCCATCCTGGAGGCTTGAGGCGCGTGAGTTCCATGGCCGCTGCCGCCAAGGGTTCCCTGATCCCCACCCGCCTCTACCTGGTGCGCCACGGCCAGGTGGCCGACGGCCATACCCACCTCTATCACGGCAACAACGACATCGGCCTCTCTCCTGACGGGGTGCGCCAACTGGAGGATTTGGCGGCCCGGCTTGCGAATGTGCCCCTGGCCGGCATCTATGCCTCGGACCTGACCCGGGCCTTGACCGGCGCCGAGATCATCAGCCGGGGCCGTAACCTTGCCCCCCAAGCCGTCCCGGAGTTCCGGGAGGTCCACTTCGGAGCCTGGGAAGGCCTCAGCTTCACCGAAATCGCCGAACGCTACCCCGCCGAACTCGAGGCCCGCTTTCGGGACTTGTCCACCTTCCGCATTCCCGGCGGCGAAAGCCTCCTGGACGTCAGTTCCCGGGTCCTGCCCCGCCTCAATGACCTCATCGCCCAACACCATCAGGAAGCCTTCCTCATCGTGGCCCACGCCGGGGTCAACCGGCTCATCCTCAGCGAGGCCCTGGGGCTGCCCCTGGACCACCTCTTCCGCCTGGACCAGAACTACGGCTGCCTCAACGTCATCGACTATTTCCCCGACATGGCCGTGGTGCGCCTGATCAACGGCGGTGTCAACGGCGTGGCCCCGGCCTAACTTTCCCCCCTTCCCACCGCAAAGCAAAAATGTAGGGTGCGTCTTACGCACCAGCAAGTGGCGCGTGGAACGCGCCCTACCATTGATTGTCATTCTGAGCGTAGCGGAGAATCTCGCATTTTCAATGGGTTGAGATTCTTCACTTCGTCCAGGATAACAGAATATAAGGTTTGGAAATTCCCTTATGGGTTGAGGGATTCCTGATGCCCTGGTTTAATCCGTCTCGAAAAATCTGCTGGACCGGCGGATCACCGCGGTCAGCTTTTGAGCCCCCTCCGCGGTCAGGATGGTGGGCAGCAAGCGGTAACTGAAGTTGAGGAGGGCCAAGTCGTCTGTCTTGAGGTCCTCTAAGGCCCCGGCTTCAAGCCCGTAAGCCTCAAGGAAGACGGGATCAACCACCAGGCGGCGAAATCTGTCCAGGTCGTAAGCCAGGGAGGCAAAAAGGTCTTGTATCTGGGCGTCCACCACCAGCGGCTCCGCTACCCCGGCTTTCAGCAGGATTTCGATCCAGGGCCGGCGCCCCTGGTCATACTCGGAAAATCCCTGGTGGGCCATCCAGGCTGCCACCGTAAACTCCATCTCGCCATCGAATCCCTGGCAATAATCCAACCGGCGGCAGAAGTAATGGTCCTCGACCCCGTCCGGAGTGAGCCGGCTGCCCATGGTGAGGGGAAAGAGGCGGCAGGCCGCTGGCCGATGAGGATAAACCGTGCAGCCCTGCGCCCCCAGGAACGGGCAGCCGCCCTCCGCAGACCGGTGGGTATCGATGCAGACCAGGGGCAGATGCGAACTCGGTTCAATCTCCTGCCGGGTGTAACGCTCCAGCAATTGCCCGGAAGTGATCCCCAGAGCCTGTTTGAGGCGCAGAAGGTCATAGGGGCTCAGGATGATGGTGGGGGTATGGCAACACTGGTTGAAGCAGGGCAAATCGACATGGCAATGGAACCTGAAGCTGCTGTCCGGAGACAGGCTTTCCTGGTTAACCTCCTGGTAGAGAGACAGCGTTTCCGGTGGATCTTCAGCCATGGTAACCGAGGCCTCCCAGGTCAGAGATTTTTGCCAAACCGCGGTCAACCCGGCAGCCTGGGCCGCCGCACGAGGTTTGGCCCGCCGCCTCCTTGCTTCACCAGGGCATCAGGGTGAAGGGGCTGGAACCCTCGATGACCTCTCCTGGCTGCTTATTCGCAAGCTTCACGAACTGTTCGCCCCACTCCTTGATGATGTCCTTGCCGTGGGCATACCAGGTGAAGGCCTTGAAATCAACGATCCTGATTTTTTTCACTTCCCGGTCGGCAAACATGGCCAGGGTTTCGCCGCTGCTCGAATCCTTCATCCTGGCCTCGAAGGCCACCGTGCTCTCCGCGCCCGTAGCCCTTTCCATAACCCTCACCGCGGTGCCGCCGCCATAGGGGGCATATTCCAACACGCTGAGCGCCACGTTGCTGGGAACCAGCTCCGTCAGCGCCAGTTCAAGGGTCAGGCAATCTTTCTCCGGGCCATCCACCACCTGATAACGGTGGTTAGGATCATTGCGGAACGCGGTTTTGAATTCCTGCTGCATATAGTGCGCCATGGTGGCCAAGTCATCCCGCATCTGGCCCTGGCGGAAGTTCTGCTGCCACCAGTTGGACTCCAGGAGATGATCGGTGTGCACCGGCGGGATATATATGCTCTTATAACGCGTGAAATCCACGTCTTTCTTGAACCAGACCTTCTGGAAAGGGAGGTCTGCCCGCGGGGCCATCTGCTCCACGGGCACAAAGCCCGCGCCCTGGGATGGGGCCGCCTTCATCGCCGCGCAGCCTGATAGCATGAGGCTGAGCCCTAAGGTGACTGCCACCAGAACCTGTAACATTCGCTGGTTCTCCTTATGCTTTTATCCGGGATTATGCGCCCACCCTGACCACGCCCCAGGTAGCCAGGACGAGCGCCTAAAATCAATCTTTGCGGTTCATCAGGGCCGCCAGGTACCCGGCCCCGAAACCGTTGTCGATGTTGACCACCGCTAGGCCGGTGGCACAGGAGTTGAGCATGGCCAACAGCGCCGCCAGGCCGCCGAAAGAAGCGCCGTAGCCCACGCTGGTGGGCACCGCGATCACCGGTCGGTCCACCAATCCCGCCACCACGCTGGGCAGTGCCCCTTCCATACCCGCCACCACAATGAAGCAGGTGGCCTGGACCAGCAGTTTCTGGTGGGCCAGGAGACGGTGCAGGCCGGCCACCCCCACGTCATAAAGAGCTTCAGCCCGGTGGCCCATGATTTGGGCGGTGACCAGGGCTTCTTCGGCCACGGGAATATCCGAGGTTCCGGCCGAAATCACCAGGATCAGACCCCGGCCCCGTTCGGGGACTTCGCCCCGGCTGAGGGTCAACGCCTGGGACGCGGGGTGATAGCGGGCGTTGGGAAAGTCAAGCTGTAGCGCCGCTGCCGCTTCCGGGGCCAGGCGGGTCACCAGGACGTGGTCGGCCCGGGCGCTCAGCGACGTGAGGATGCCCCGGACCTGCTCCAGGCTTTTGCCCCCGG
This sequence comes from Desulfobaccales bacterium, assembly GCA_052139855.1. Lineage (GTDB taxonomy): Bacteria > Desulfobacterota > Desulfobaccia > Desulfobaccales > 0-14-0-80-60-11 > 0-14-0-80-60-11. The sequence continues at coordinate 37,183 of JBKQVS010000178.1, read as the reverse complement.
CGAACACCACCTCGGGAAAACCTTGGCGGAGCTGGCGGTGATGGTCCACCCGGGCGAACCCCAGGTCTTCGAACGGCAGGGTCCGGAGGCGCTCCACCGCCGCGCTCACCGGCACCCGCCCGGCCCGGACCTCCTCCAGCAACTGCTCCAGAACTTTGCTGTCCATGGATCATTCCTTAACCGAGACCGGCGCGAAAGTCAAATGTTAGGGGGGCGTCCTGGATGCGGGGACGATGTGCGCTCCGCGCCTCCCTCGTCTTCCATAGGATTCAATTACTGGGGCGCCAGCTTACCCTCCGGGGTCACCCGGAACGAGCGCCCTCCCCAGGCAACCCGGTCCCCCAGGAAACTCCCGAGCCACAGGCCGAAGGCCAGCAGATCTTTCACGGGCAGGAGGGCAAAGGCCCACAGGGGCAGATCCCCCTTAAGGCAGCGGCGCTCCGAGAACCCGGCCAGGGCCCCCCGGAGGGCCAACGTGGCCGCCCCCAGCCACCAGGCCCAGGGGGCCAGGCCCGCGGCCACCAGGATAATCAGGCTGTACACCAGGGCGTGGGTGATGCCGTAAGCCAGATAACCCGCTGGGCGGCAGACCCGGTAGGTGCGGGCCCAGCGGAGCTGGTGGGCCAGGTAATCCTTGAAACTCAGCTCCGGATTGTTGGTCGAAACCACGTAGGGGAGAATTTTGACCCGGAGCCCCGTAGCGGTGACCCGAAAGCCCAACTGGTAGTCGTCCGCCAAAAAATCGGCCAAAGGCGCCAGGCCGCCGATGGCGGCCAGGGCCTGCCGGGTCAGGGCCATGGTGGCCCCCAGGGCGAAGCGAATGCCCTCCACATAGTTGGCCACGGCCACCGACGGGATAAAATCCCCGGCGATCGTCAGGGCTTCTAACAAGGAGCCCATAGTGCGGCTGGACCCGGCCCGGTAAGGGCAGCTCACCAGGCCCACCCCTGGCTGCCGGAAGGCCGCGGCCACCTGGGCCAGGTAATCGGGGCCCACCGACACATCCCCGTCGGCGATCACCAGGAGGTCATACCGGGCCCGGGGCATAAGCTGGCGCAGGGTGCTGACCTTAGGGTTGAGGCCCAGATCTTCCGGACAGATGACCACTTCCAGATCGCACCGGGGATGGACCCGCCGTAATTCCCGGAGGAGTTCCAGCACCGGGTTTTCGGGCTCCCGCACCCCAAAGAGCACCTGGTAGGGGTGGTAGTCCTGAGTCAGAAAGCTCGTCAGGCACTCCCGGGAGAGGGGTTCCAGACCCTTGAGGGGCTTGAACACGGTGATGCCGGGGCCGGTCGCCACCGGCGGAGCCTCGGCGGAGGGGCGGAAGAATCGCCCCAGGCAGATGAGGGCCAGGAACTGGTAGAACCAGGCTGCCGTCAGAAGGAGAATAACCAGATAAACCATGGCACTCATCAGGTTGCAGGTCGCGCGGGTTCAAACCCCGGCGTGAGCCGCTCAAGGGCATGCCGTACACCGCCCGGCCAGGCTCAACCATCATACCATCTCCCCGGAAAAAAGACACCAGATAGCCAAACCTTGCCTTTAGTCCTTGCCTTTGGTGAGACGCATCTTATCTTAAATAAGAAGTCATGCGGGCGGCGGGGACTGAAAGATCCGCCGCAGTTCGAGCCCGGCAATTGCCGACCTGGAGATCCGGTTAAATCCCCTGAGGGAAAGGAGTGGCATAATGGGAGAAATAAACTGGCGCGACAGCTGGGATTCGGCCCTGGAAGAGGCCAAAAAAGAAAACCGCCGCGTCTTGCTGGAACTGTATATGGACGGGTGCCCCCATTGCACGCACCTGCATACCGAGACCCATATCGATGCGGGAGTTATTCAGGCGGTAAATGCCAAGTTTATCCCGGTGCGCCTGGACGGGCGCAGCCACATGGACATCGTCAAGAAATTCAACGTCACTGGGGCGCCCACCACCCTGGTCTTCGGAGCCGATGGCAAAGAACTGCACCGCTTTCCCGGTTATTACTCCCCGCCGGACTACTTGAAACAATTGGAGAAGGCCGGCTAATACCAGGCTGCGCCCACCAGGTAATTTCCCTCTGTAGGGAGCGTCTTACGTCCCCAGCCTGGCGCGTGAGACGCGCCCTCTGAACGCCCGCCCGCCGGAAGCGGCATCCCGACACCATCTTCGTTAATTCACTCTGCTGGTGGTTTTCCTGTCCCCGCCCGGCTATTCTGAATTGCCAAGCAAGGAATTATTTTATAGTATATGGCTGCATATGCTACCGAGGCCGTCGGGTCTGAAAATCATGAGCGCAGATAAGGAAAGACATGAATTTTCGCGTCAAATGTGGCTTTTCACTTTTTATGGTCCTGGTAATTTTGGCCGTGGCAGCAGGATTTGCCGCAGGTCAGGATGAGGAAGGCTTTGAAGTCTCCGCCCGCTCATTTGTCATTATGGATGCCAAAACCGGCAAGATTTTGCTCTCCCTCAACCCCCAGGTCTTTTTGCCTCCGGCCAGCACCCTCAAAGTCATGACCGCCCTGGTGGTGGTCGAGCACCTGAAGATGGACGACAAAGTGAGCGTCAGCCCTTACGCCGCGTCGGCGCCGGCCTCCAAAATCGGCATCAAACCGGGAGAGACTTACACGGTGCAGGAGTTGCTCTACGCCCTCCTGCTGAACTCAGCCAACGACGCCGCCCGGGCCCTGGCGGAAAAGGTGAGCGGCAGCGAGCCGGCCTTTGCGCATCAGCTCACCCAGGAAGTGCGGCAGTGGGGCGCTTACCGCACCACCTGCGCCACTGCCAACGGCCTGCCGGCCGAGGATCAGTATTCCACCGCCCAGGACCTGGCCCTGATGTTTCGGCGCGCCATGAACAACCCGGAACTGGCCAAGATTATGTCCACCAAATATTTCACCATCCAGGGCGACCGGGAACTAAGGAATCACAACCGCTTCCTCTTCACCACGCCCCTGGCGGTGGCTGGCAAAACCGGCTACACCCGGGCCGCCAAACACACCTACGTGGGGGAGTTTAAAAATGGCGACCAGGAGATCATCATCGCCATGATGGGAAGTACCAAGAAGTGGGCCGATCTGCGGCCGCTGATTGAAAAAGGCTTCGAACTGGCCGGGACCCCCATCGCCAAGCTGCCCCCGGCGGAGGAGAAACTCTATTTTGCCAAGGGCGGTAACGGCAAGACCCGGGTCGCCAAATCCAGCCGCAAGCGGCGGGCCAAAGTGGTCCTAGGCTCCGCCGCGTCGGCCCCGGCTAAGAAAAAATCGGCTGCCAAGCAAAAATCCACCTGCATCCCGGAATAGTCCCGTGATGCAAAGGTTTCCGACCCCATGGCAGAAAAAGGCTTATTCAATAAAGTAAAAAACCGGCCCACCCGGCGGCGATTCGTGGTGTCTACCATCCGCAAGGACGGGAATCTCTTTGAGACCGCCGTCTTTGAGGCCAATTTCTTCTATCTGCCCCGGCGCTGGAACCAACCGGATCTGGCGCTTGAGACTTCCACCCCGGACGAAGCCTCGGAACTGCATCAGCGGCTAACGATCCGCCTCACCCACGAGTTTCCCGCCCGCCTCATCCAGGAATACCGCGAAACTCCCCCACCGGCGCCCCCCCAAGATTGAGGCTTCCTCCCCCGCTAAACTCCAGCATATTCCCCCCAAAAAACGCAGTTCATTATGCCGGTCATAGCTCTAATTTCCCGACCTTTTTGATAAGTTCCGGTTTTGGCAAGTTACATCATTGCAGTCCGGTGGGCGCCATGGGGATAAAGTCGGCCAGAGAAGTCCCCCAAACTATTTTATGACTATGGTGGCCAGGTAGCTGAAAAAAATCGGTTTATGGGAGCAAATCGAGACCAGAGAAAAAAATAAAAAAAGCCCCTTCCCCCGGGGCTTTTTCCCACCCGTACGTTACTACCGCATTAAAGGGAGGCTTTGGCCTTGCTCTCAGCCCAGGCCGCTTCAGCCATCCCCTCAAAGTATGGTTGGAAGACATCCTCATCCAGGCGCAGCATCAAGCCCCCGCACTGGGTGCACAGGGACGTGTGATCATCAAGTCCGGCCACCCGCTGATCTTGGCTTCCACAATCCACACATTGGTATTCGTAGATCGGCATAATTAACCTCTCATTGAGCCGATGCAGGGGTAAAGGTGAATTCGACTACCTTCCTACTTCTTTTTCATATATCAGGGCGCGCCCCGGCGCCATCGGGCCGACCCTGAATTTTGGGGAAGATTTCCCTGATTTTTTACAGAAAACTCAAAGTTGAAATCCCCTTGAGCGCCGAGATCTTTCTTTTTTGGCCCGGGGAAAAATTCCAAGATGAAGAACCTCCGGATATATTCATCATAGTTGCATCTCGAGACTTTCCGGCGTGATAAATTCTTGGCTCAGGGTCAGGATTTCTCAGGTCCTGAGGGCCGCCGGCGAGCGCCCCGCGCCAAACTTTGCGCAATGAACCTTGCCAGGGAGGCTTGTGCCGAGCTCTCAACCCGGCATCAGATCAAATCCACCCGTTTGACCCCGGCAAGTTCGAAAACCTCTTGCAGCATCTGGCGCTCAGGCCGGGCCGTCCGAATCCGCAGGAGAAAGTTCGCGGTTACCTCCTTTTTGTCTAGATCCTTGCTTAAACCGAAATTGATCACCTCAAAGGCATGTTTGGTGATAATTTCCTGGATATGGCTGAACTGGCCGGCCAGATCCTGGGAGACGATGGTCATTTCCTGGTACCAGTCCTTTTTTAATCGCCGCTCAAAGAACTTGATGCCCACTAACGAGAGGATCGTCAGGCCCGCCACCGCAGAGCCGTAGAGATAAAACCCTGCGCCAATGGCCAACCCGATGGCGCACACCACCCAGACGCAGGCGGCCGTGGTCAGGCCCCTGATGGTATCTTTATACCTGAGGATCACCCCGGCCCCTAAAAAACCGATACCGGTGACGGCCTGGGCCGCAATCCGTCCGGGATCGACCCGCAGGGAATCAGCCGGCAGTTTATCCACCATGCCGAAAGAGAGATATTCCGACAGGACCATGATCAAGGCCGAACCGAGGCACAAGATGAGATAGGTCCTGATGCCGGCCGGCCGCCCGTGCACCTCCCGCTCGAATCCCACCATAGCCCCGAGGATTGCGGCTAAGAGCAATCTGAACAGAATCTCCCCATGATGAGGCGTCATGTACCTTTCTCCTTTAAGATTGGCAATTCACCTTGTGTCGGATTATAGCGCAATTTTGCCCGGTGAGGGCTTGCAGTGAGGCTTAAAATGATCCGGTGGCTTTGTCGGCGCGGTTTGCGTACCGCCCCTACTGGTTGTTACTTATGTTAACTTTGATGTATTTAAGGAGGAAAGCGGTCCTAGGAGATACCCCAGACCGCAATCCCGGCCTGGTCCGCAATCTTAAGCATCTCCGGGCGGTCGAAGATCAGGGTCATGCCGGCCTCCACCGCCAGCACCCCAGCCTTAACCTCCCGCATAGTGGCAATGGTGGTAAGGCCCACCGCCGGCACGTCAAACCGGAGGTCCTGGCCGGGCTTGCTCACCTTGACCACCACGGCGCCCGGACCTGCCAGAGTCCCGCCCCGGTGGATGGTCGCATCGGTACCTTCGATGGTCTCCAGGGCCACCACCACCTGACGCCGCACCACCGCGCACTGGCCGATGTCCAGACGCCCCAGCTCCCTGGCCGCCTGCACTCCCAGATTGATGTCGGACAGCTCCTCGGGACTGGGAGGGCGGCGGCTGAGGGGTCCGGGGGCGGCCAGGAGGTCGTCCATAAAGAGGGTGGAGGGGGCGATGGTGATGCCTTCGGCCTCCATCTCGGCGGCTACGGCCCTTAGAAGGCGGTCGTCCTGACCGGCGCCGGCCCGGCGGATGACGCTGAGGGCCCGCCAGTCGGGGCGAAACTCCCGGAACAGGCGGCCCCGGCTGATCCCGCCGGCCATAACCGCCTGCCGGACCCCCGCGGCCTTGAAGATGCGGATGATTTTGCCCAGTTGGCCCACGTGAATCCAATGGAGTTCGGCCACCAGGGAGGCCAGGGCCGGGTCAGTCTCCCCCCGGTGGGCCACCGCGATGACCGCAGTCCCCTGCTGCCGGGCCGCCTGGGCGAACAGGAGAGGGAACTGGCCCTTACCCGCGATTAAGCCGATGTTCTCGGACATCCGCTGGAAGCAGGCCCCGTTCCGAAGTCTCCAGAAACGTCAGGAGGTGCTGGACCTCGGGAGTCAAGGGCAGTTCGTTGTTGATCCTGGTAATGGCCTCTTTCTGGTTCATTTCCGAGAGGAACAAAAGCTCGTAGGCCCGTTTCAAGGGCTGGAGGGAGGAGTCCGTAAAGCCATGCCGTTTCAGGCCCACCAGGTTGAGCCCCACCAGCTTGGCCCGGTTACCCACGGCCATGGCGTACGGCGGGACGTCCCGATGCACCGCCGAACACCCGCCCACAAAGGCGTGGCAGCCTACATGGCAAAACTGGTGCACCGCGGAGAGGCCTCCCAAAATGGCATAGTCTTCCAAGGTGATGTGACCGCCCAGGGTGGCGGCGTTGGACATGATGACGCCGTTGCCCACCTGGCAGTCGTGGGCTACGTGGGTATAGGCCATGAACAGGTTGCCGTGGCCGATGCGGGTGGCGCCGCCGCCGCCGGCGGTGCCCCGGTGGAGGGTGGCAAACTCCCGGATGATGTTGCCGTCGCCGATGATCAGTTGGGTTTCCTCGCCCTGGAATTTCAAGTCCTGGGGTACTTCGCCGATGACCGCGAACTGGAAAATCTCGCACTTGTTGCCGATGGTGGTGAAGTCCTTAATCACCACGTGGGAGCCGATGTGGGTGTCGTGGCCGATCACGACCCGGCCCTGGATGATACTGTAAGGCCCCACACTTACGCCATCACCCATTTCGACGCTTTTATCCACCAGGGCGGTGGGGTGGATTTGGACCATCCTCATTCCTCCCCTTGACCCACCGCGGCCATGAGCTCTCCTTCGGCCACCAGGGTCTGGTCGACAAAGGCCTGGGCCTTCATTTTCCAGAATTTCTTGCCACCACGCACGGATTTCACTTCGATGCGCAGTTGATCTCCCGGGACCACCGGCTGGCGGAAACGCATCTTATCTATGCCCAAGAGGAAAAGGGAGGGGTTGCCCAGGTTTTCCGGGATGGATAAGAGGGCCAGGATGCCCCCCACCTGGGCCATGGCCTCGGCGATGAGGACCCCGGGCATGATGGCGCGGCCGGGGAAATGCCCCTGGAAAAAGGGCTCGTTAATGCTGACATTTTTCAACCCCACCACACTCTTACCCTTCTCCAAACTGGTGATGCGGTCCACCAGGAGAAAGGGATAACGGTGGGGGAGGATTTTCTGAATTTCTTCCAGACTCAGGGTCTGTGGCGGGGTCATGGTTCCGGCTCCTGCTTCAGTCTGGCGGAGAGTTCATTCACGGTGTGCTCCAGTCGTTTCAGTCTTTGATAGAGGTCAGGGAGTTTGGGGAGATGGCCCATGATCTGGAGCCATTCCCGGTGCGGCCGCGCCGGGTAGCCGGACACCGTCTGGCCCGCGGGGACGGAACGGTTCACGCCGGATTTGGCGCCCACCTGAACGCCGTCTCCCAGTTCGATATGGCCGACCAGCCCCACCTGCCCCGCCAGGGTCACCCCTTTGCCCACTTTGGTGGAGCCGGACACTCCTACCTGGGCCACCAGGAAGGAATATTCTCCCACTTCCACATTATGGGCCAGGTGTACCAGGTTGTCCATCTTGACGCCCCGGCCCACCCGGGTGGCTCCCAGGGCTCCCCGGTCGATGGCGCAATTGGCGCCGATCTCCACGTCGTCTTCGATAACCACCGTCCCCAGCTGGGGGATCTTCACGTGGCCCGCCTCTTGAGGGACGAACCCGAAGCCGTCGGAGCCGATCACCGTGCCGCTGTGAATGATGCACCGCTCTCCCACCGTGCACCGCTCCAGGATGGTGACGTTGGGATAAATCAGGGTGTCGGCGCCGATCCGGACCTCATCGCTGATGACGCAGCCGGGCATGATTGTCACCCGGTCGCCCAGATGGACGCCGGTGCCGATAAAAACCAGGGGGGCAATGGAGATCTCCCGGCCCAGCGCCACTTCCGGGCCCAGATAGGCCAGGTCGCTGATACCGGGCCAGCGGCGCACGGGGCAGGCAAAGAGGGCCGCCACCCGGGCATAGGCCAGATAGGGGTGGGGCACGATGATCAGGGGCCGCGCCAGCCCGGCGTATTCCTGGGATACGATAAAGGCGCCGGCGCGGCTCTGATCCACCAGCCGGGCGAACCGCGACTGGGTGATGAAGGTGATTTCCCCAGGCGTGGCTTGATCTATGGGGGCAATGCCCTCAATGGAAAGATCGGCAGGCCCTCGGAGTTCGCCTCCCAGAAGGGTCGCCAGCTCGCCCAGGGTGTGTGTCATGCAGCCTTTAACCGCCGAACTTGCCGCGCACCTTGTCGGTGATATCCAGTTTGGGGTCCATGTAGAGGAGCCCGGCATTCCGCTTGTCCAGGACCATATCCAGCTTCTCCTGCTGGGCCACGCCCTTGACGGCGCTCTCCAGTTTCTGGAACAATGGCGCCAGTTGCTGTTCCTGGAACTGCTGCAGTTGCTTTTCAGCGTCTGAGCCCTGCTTTTGCAAGTCCTGCATCTTCTTTTCCAGCTCTGCCGCCTTGGTCTTGCGGGCATCTTCTTTCATCACGCCTGCCTGCTTCTGGAAATCTTCGACTTGCTTGCCCAGTTCCTGCCGCCGCTGGGCGAAAGGCTTGCCCAGTTCCTCGGATTTACGTTTGATGCTGTCCTGGACCCGTTTCCCATCCGCGGATTTGGAGACCACATCCATGCCGTCCACAATCCCGACTTTGAATTCGGCGGCCGCCGCCCACATCGGCGTCAGAACCAAAGCCGCGGCTAATAAGAGACCTACAGCTACTTTAGACATGCAATCCTCCTGAGTTGATCGATATAAAAAAACTTGACTTCCCCGGCCGGTTATCCCTCGCCCGGAAAATTTTCTCTTGGCCCCCTAAGGTTAGAATGACCCGCCCATGGTGAATTCCCAGGCGCTGGTCCGTTCCCAGGGGTGTTTCGAAAGATTATAACCCCATTCCACCCGGAGGGGGCCCATGGGGGAGAACCAGCGGACGCCGAAGCCAGCGCTGGTGCGCAGAAACGGCCCGACATAGTCGGGGCCATAGACGTTGCCGGCATCGAAGAAGAGGGTCCCCGTAAGGCCCAGTTTCCTATAGAGCGGGAACCTGATCTCATTGTTTAATTGCAGGAATCGGGGTCCACCGATGCGGTCATTGGTGAGTGGGTCCCGGGGGCTGATTTCGGCATATTTAAACCCCCGGATGGTGTCGATACCGCCCAGGTAGAACAGCTCGTAAGCCGGCATCTGCCCCCAATGCAGCTTGTTCATCCCGCCGGCCCGGGCATGCTCCACCCAGACGATATCCCATTTGAGGGGGAAATACCAACCGCTCTCCGCGATATAGCGCACAAAGGCCGTATCGCCTCCCAGGCCGGCCATTTCCACCGAGACGCTGTTGTCCGAACCCTTGGTGGCGGCGAACAGGGAGTCCCGGGAATCCCGCCGGATTACGAAGGAGGTGGCGCTGGTGTTATGAATCTGGGAAGCCTGCACCAACACCTGAGAGGCGCCGGGTGCCAGGTTGTTGAGGTTGACGTTCTCAAAGCGATACATCCAGAAGAGGCGGGTGTACTGCCAGATCAGGGGGTGGCTCAGGCGAAACATTCCGCCCTTGCTCACCCGGGTGTACTCGCTGTATTGCCTCTCCCAGTTAAAGCCGTCGATGCCAAGACTGAGGGGCCGGTCGAAAAGGTAGGGCTCCACAAAGGTAGCCCGGATCCGGTGGGAAATAGAGCCGATCATCGCCGATACCTTGACTTGTTGGCCCCGCCCGAAGAGGTTGTTCTGGCTGACCTCCACCATCCCTACCAGGCGGTCCTGGGTGCTGTAACCCGCACCGAGGCCGAAGGTGCCGGTGGGGCGTTCCTTGACGGTGATTTTCAAGTTCATGTGGTCGGGGGAGCTCCCTGGGGTGGTGGCGAAGTTCACATCTTCAAAATATTCCAGGCGCCTCAGATTCTTGATGCTCTCTTTGAGGTTGGTGGCCGAGAAAAGATCCTGCTCATAGACCCGGAGTTCCCGGCGAATCACCTTGTCCCGGGTCTTGACATTGCCGGCGATGTCGATGCGTTCGAAGTAGATCTTTTGCCCTTTATGGATGTCAAAGGTGACATCCACTAACATCTTTTCGTTATCCTCCTTGACGAGGGGCACAATGTCGGTATTGGCATAGCCTTGGTCGGCGTAGAAATCGGCCAGTTTGGTCAGATCCTCCTGCAAGACCTCCCGGCTGTAGACCTTCTCCTTGGGAGTCTTGATCATTCCTATGAGCTTGTCCTTGTCCTCCAGGAGGTCTCCTGTCATATCAATCTTGGCCACGTGATATTCGGGGCCTTCCTGCACGGGAATGGTGATATAAATCCAATCCCCCTTGATGTCGACCTTAGGTTCTCCCACCTTGGCCTTGATATAGCCATGGTTGTAATAAAACGCCGCAACTTTTTCCAGGTCCCGTTCCAGGACGTCCCGGTTCAGCTTGCCCGCACCGGTAATCCAGGCTACGGGGGCAAAAAAGCCCCGCTCCTTGGTTTCCATCACTTTCCGGAGTTCCTTGGAGCTGAAAGCCTTGTTGCCCTCGAACTCAATGTCCTTGATGGCCATTTTGCCGCCTTCATTGACATTGAGCACCAAGTCGACTTCGTGTTCGCTTATCGGCACCAATTCATAGGAGATTTTGGCCTCATAATATCCCTTTTCCCGATACGCCTGCTGCACCTTATTGATATCTTCCTTAATCGCCCCTTCCGAGGCCACGGAGAAGGGTTTGAGGTTCATGACCTCCAGGATTTTGTCCTTCTTTAATTTTTGGTTGCCTTTCGTCAGGATCTCGCGGATCGCGGGTTTCTCCTTCACCAGGACGGTCAGGACTCGCCCTTCCGGGGTGTCGCTGACATCCATCCGGACGTCGGTGAAATAGGCCATCTTATAGATGGCTTTCAAGTCCTCCCGCAAGTGGGCCGGCGACAGGATTTCCCCTTCCCGGGTCTGCATGACTCCCAGGATGGCATCCTTCTCAATGCGGCGGTTGCCCTTGATCACGATATGGGCCACCCGTTCTTTGCCCAAAACCTTCAGGCTCAATTCCTGGGCCATCTGACGACTGAGGCCGGATAAGGCGTGGAGTCCCGTCCCCTGGAGTTTCAGGGTGGTGGCTCCTTTCCGGCCGCTGAGATCCAGGACGTGGCCTTCCAGGGACAGGAGGTCTCCCACCTTGAGCAAGGTGCCCCAGATGGCCATATCGGCTCCCAGTTTGCGGCCGATTGCCTGGGCCTGCTCGTCATTCATGGGTTCTTTTAGCTGGGAGAGCTCCTTATGCAGGTCTTCTTGGGAAACCGGGGTGAAACCGTCGGCTTTCAAGCGCTCATTGATTTCCTGGCTGACCTTTTCCCCCAGAAGATTTAGAGGTTCCTTGCTGGTGACGGAAAAAGGAAAAACCACAACTTTCTTAAAAACCAGTTGCTCCTGAGCTAGGGCCGGCCCGCCTGCCGCCACCGCCAGCCACACCAGGAGAAATGATGCTATGAGGCGTTGTACCACCTTATTCTCCCTGTAAAATTACTGCCTTGCCATCCAGCAGGGTAATCTGTCGGTCCAGGATCCGGGCCATCTCCAGGTTGTGGGTGACGATGACCGAGGTGAGGCCCCGTTCGCGGTTCAGTTCCAGGATAAGTTCCTGCACCCGGGCCCCGCTCTTGGGATCCAGGTTGCCGGTGGGTTCATCCGCCAGGAGCACCTCCGGTTCCAGCACCAGGGCTCGGGCCACCGCCACCCGCTGCTGCTCGCCGCCGGACAGGGTGGAGACGCGGTGGGTCAAGCGCTCTTTAAGCCCCACCCGGACCAGAATCGCCTCGGCTTGCTCCCGGGCCACCGGTTGGGGGAGACGGGCGATGAGAGCCGGCATCATCACATTTTCCAGGGCGTTGAATTCGGCCAGCAAATGGTGGAATTGAAACACAAACCCCACCTTGCGATTGCGAAACGCGGCCAGAGACCGGTCATCCAGGGCGAAGACGTCTTTGCCCTCCCATTGCACTTTCCCGGTGCTGGGCCGCTCCAGGGTCCCCAGAATGTGCAGCAGGGTGGATTTCCCCACCCCCGACGCCCCCACCACCGCCAAAGTCTCTCCCTGGCGGATGTCCAGGTCCACCCCGGTGAGTACCTCCACCTGGATGCCGTTGTGCCTGAAGGTTTTGACCAGCCCTCTGAGCTCAATCTTTACCGGAGTCTGGGAGGTTGCGTATTCTTTCATTGCTTTCCTAGCGGTAAGCCACCTTATCACTTTCCCCAGGGAGCGTCAATGTAGGTTTTGGGTTTTAGGTTTTTGGTGTGGCGCGCTTTTTATGACGGCCCTTCATCTTCTCAGATTTCGACCCTTCCTGAGCTCAACCTGTTAATGTCCTCGGGGCTGCCTCTTCTGACCCAGAACCCGGAATCTGAAACCGAAAACCTTACTCATATCGAATCGCCTCCACCGGGTCCAGACGCGCCGCCTGCCAGGCAGGATAGAGGGTGGCGATAAAGCTGATGGCCATGGTGGCGCCGATGATGGCCAGCACATCGAGCAATTGGACCGTCACCGGCAGGGTGGAAATATAATAAACATCCTGGGGCAGCTTGATGAACTGGTACTGTTTCAGGATGGCACAGAGCACCAGGCCCAGCCCCAGGCCGCCCATGGTGCCCAGGCCCCCGATGACCAGGCCGTTGATGATGAAAATCTGCATGATGCTCTGGCGCGTGGCCCCCATGGACTTGAGAATGGCGATGTCCCGGGTCTTTTTCATGACCATCATGAACAGGGTGGAGGCGATGCCGAAGGCCGCCACCAGGATGATCAGGGTGAGGATGATGAACATGGCGATCTTCTCAAGCTTCAGGGCCGCAAACAGGCTGCGGTTCATCTCCATCCAGTTCTTGGTGTAAAAGGGCGGGCCCAGGTCTTTCTGGATGACCTCCGCCAGCTCCGCCGCCCCGTAGATATCCTTGATTTCCGCCTCCAGGCCGGTGACCCGCTGCCCCAGACCCAGAAATTCCTGGAGGGCCGGGATGCTGGTATAGACCAGGGAATTGTCGAACTCGTACATGCCGGAGTGAAAGACCGCGGTGACCCGAAAGGCCTTCATCCGGGGCAACCTCCCCATGGGTGTCAGGGTGCCCAACGGGGAGATGATGTTTAGGTAGTCACCCACCGCCAGGTTGAGGTTTTTAGCCAGCTCATTGCCGATGGCGATCCGGGGGGGGTCCCCCGGGGCGCCCGCCGCCAGGTCGGCGAACTTGCCGGTCACCACGCTCAGGGCGTGGGGGCCTCCCCGCCGGATGGTTTCCAGATCCAGGCCCCGGATGACCCCCCCGGAGACGTTTCCCGGAGCGGAGTACATCACCTGAGTATAGATGAAGGGATCAACCGAAACCACCCCGGGGAGTTTCCGGATTTTATCCGCCACCTGCGGCGCGTCCGTGAGGCTGGAGCCGTGCTTGAGCACGATGATGTGGGCGTTGACGCTGAGGATTTTCTTCTTCAGGTCCAGGTCGAAGCCGGTCATCACCCCGATGACCACGATAAGGGCCATGACCCCCACCATCACCCCGGCCACGGAGATAAACGTGGAGAGCGGCAGAAAACCTTTCTGGCGCTTCACCCCCTTGAGCAGCCGCAGGGCCACGAATGATTCGAAGAAACTCAAGGCGCTTACCTCTCCGGCCTGAGGAGCGGAAACAGGATGACGTCCCGGATCGAGGGGGAATCCGTGAGGAGCATCACCAGGCGGTCGATGCCGATGCCCTCCCCCGCGGTGGGCGGCATGCCCTGCTCCAGGGCGGTGACGAAGTCCTCGTCCAGGGCGTGCGGCATCTCTTCATCGCCGGCCGCGTGGGCCGCCAGTTGGGCCTCAAACCGCTGCCGCTGGTCCACCGGGTCGTTGAGCTCCGAGAAGCCATTGGCTATCTCCCGGCCGGCGATGAACAGTTCAAACCGGTCCACCACCTCCGGGTCGCTCTCGCTTTTCCGGGACAGGGGCGAGGTCTCCAGAGGGTATCCGGTGATGAAGGTGGGCTGCTGGAGACGGGCCTCCACCTTGAGGTCGAAGAGTTTCGTCAGGGCCCGGCCGTAGCCTTCGCCGGGACGCAGGCTGACCTCCTCTTTCAGGGCCAACTCCACCAGGGCTTGGCGGTCCCGGACCACCTCAGTGGGGATGCCGCCAATCGACGTCAGGGACTCCCTCAGGTCCAGGCGGCGCCAGGGCGGGGTCAGGTCGATCTCGGCGCCCTGGTAGGTCAGCCGCAGAGTGCCCAGGAGCTCACGGGCCACGTGGCAGATAAGAGCCTCGGTCAGGACCATCAGGTCCTCATGGGTGGCGTAGGCCTGGTAGAACTCCAACATGGTGAATTCGGGATTGTGCTGGATGGAGAGCCCTTCGTTCCTGAAATTGCGGTTGATCTCGAAAACCCGGTCGAAGCCGCCGATCACCAGACGCTTCAGATAAAGTTCCGGGGCGATCCTCAGGTACAGGGTCATGTCCAGGGCCTGGTGGTGGGTGACGAAGGGCCGGGCCGTGGCGCCCCCGGGAATGGGCTGCATCATGGGGGTCTCCACCTCCAGGAAGCCCCGGGCCTCAAAAAACTGCCGCATCAAACTGACGATCGCCGCCCGCCTGACAAAAACTTCCCGCACCTGGGGGTTGACCATCAGGTCCAGATAGCGCTGGCGGTAGCGGGTCTCCACGTCCGTGAGGCCGTGGTACTTTTCCGGCAGGGGCAGGAGGCTCTTTGTGAGGAGCACGAAGTCGGACACCGCCAGGGTGAGCTCCCCGGTCTTGGTGCGGAACAGCGTCCCGGTAAACCCCACGATGTCGCCCAGGTCCAGGCGCTTGAATCGGGCGAAGGCCTCCGGGCCGATAACCTGTTTCTGGACGTAAGCCTGTACGCGGCTGGTGCTGTCCTGGAAGTGGCAGAAGGTGGCCTTGCCGAACTCGCGTAGCAGCATCAGGCGGCCGGCCAGACGGAAGGTCCGGTTCAGCCCCTCCAACTCGGGCCCGGCCAGGGCTCCGAACTCCCCCAAAACCTGGGCGATGGTGTGGGTGGGGACGAAACCGTTGGCATAGGGCTCGACGCCCTGTTCCCTCAGCTCTGTCAGCTTCTGCAGGCGCTGGTTGCGGATGGTATCGGATTGTGCCATGGAGTGTCAGCCTGAATATAGGGTGCTGCTGAATAGGTCCGTAAACTTACATTTTTTAGATTATTCCCGGCCCTTAGTCAAGCCTTAATGAGCCGCCCGCGGCAGACGGGCTTGATGGCCCTCATCCGGCCCGGCTAAAGAAAATGAGAGAAAGTTTCGAAGAGTGGTTATCAGTTGTAGATAGCCCTGGAATTTGGTAATATTAACATTTATTATGTTTTCCCTAGAAACCTTTACCCTTGAGGTTAAGACCACGGCCGCAACCGACATCCTGGACCTCACCGCCGCGGTGGCGGCTGAAGTTGAGCAAACCGGGGTGGCGGAAGGCCTCCTCACCCTGTTCATCCCCGGTTCCACCGCGGCTTTGAGCACCATCGAGTTTGAGTCCGGCGTGGTCAACGATCTGCGGGAGGCCATCCACCGCCTTTTCCCGCAGGATAGGTCCTATGAACACGACCGCCGTTGGGGCGACGGCAACGGCTACGCCCACGTGCGTGCCGCCTTTCTCAAGCCCTCACTCAGTATCCCCATCGCCGGTGGACGCCCGCTCCTGGGCACTTGGCAACAAATCGTCTTGCTGGACTTCGACAACCGGCCCCGGCAGCGCCGCATCCAGGGGCAGGTTATAGGAACCAGGCCGACCAACGGATAAATCTCTCCCGGCGAAATCTCACCTCATGGCCACCGACCAACTCACCTTTGAGGACAATTCCCTGGCCCAGGCTCTCTACGGCGAGCACGGCAAGCACTTGGCCATCGTCAGCCGCAGTCTGGGGGTGAAGCACCACGTGCGCGGCCACCGCGTGACCCTCGAGGGGCCCGAGGCCGAAGTGCGCCTGGCCAAGCGGGTGCTCCAGGAACTCTACGGCCTCCTCCAATCAGGCTATCCGGTCCTGGCCCAGGATGTGCAGTACACCATCAAGATTCTCCAGGACAAAGAGAGCGCCTCGGTCAAGGATATCTTCCTGGACACGGTCTACATCTCCGCCATGAAGCGGCGCATCTCCCCCAAAAGCCTCAACCAGAAGCGCTACATCGAAGCCATCCGGGCCCATGACATCGTCTTCGGCATCGGCCCCGCCGGCACCGGCAAAACCTACCTGGCCATGGCCATGGCGGTGGCCGCCCTGATGAACAACGACTGCATCCGCATCGTGCTGGCCCGGCCCGCGGTGGAGGCCGGAGAAAAGCTGGGCTTCCTGCCCGGGGACCTGGCCGAGAAGGTGAACCCCTATTTGCGGCCTCTCTATGATGCCCTTCATGATATGATGGATTTTGAAAAGGCCACCCGCCTGGTGCAGCGCGGCATCATCGAAGTGGCGCCCCTGGCCTTTATGCGGGGCCGGACCCTGAACGACTCCATGGTCATCCTGGACGAGGCCCAGAATACCACGTCCGAGCAGATGATGATGTTCCTGACCCGCCTGGGGTTTGGCTCCAAGGCGGTGATCACCGGGGATGTGACCCAGATCGACTTGGCCCCCGGGGCGCGGTCCGGGTTGGTGGAAGCCCGGGACCTGCTCACCGGGGTGGAAGGGATCGCCTTCGTCCACTTCACCGAGCGGGACGTGGTGCGCCATCCCCTGGTGCAGGACATCATCCGGGCCTATGAGAGCCGCCGGAATCGCCGGTCCGGCCATGAGGCGGAACCAACTCCCGCCTGAGCCTGATTTCACGGGAGGGGCGAGACGCCCGGAACCTCGGAGCACCCTTATGACTGAAAAAGACGTGCCCAAAAGCATCAGCCGTATCTTTGGCATGGGGCGCAGCCTGCGCGCCAAATTGCCCAAATCCTTATCCCGGAAACTCGTCCTATCCCCCGGGCAGGACACGGGCGCCAGAGTAGCGTTGCTCCTTGCCGTGAGCCTGTTGCTGGCCCTTATTTTGGCGCCCCGAATCTCGGAGCCGCAGCACAACTACCGGGTGGGGGATGTGGCCCTTGAGAACGTCAAGGCCATCGGCGAATTCCTGGTGGAGGACGTGGAGACCACGGCCAAGAAGCAGCAAGAGCTGATGACCCAGGTGCCCCCGGTGTTTGATTTGCAGGAGCAGTTGGGGGAGGAGGTGCAGCAGCGGCTTCAGAAATCTATGGACTACATGCGGCGCATCTCCCAGGAAGCCGCGGTGCCGCCTCGCGCCGGTCGGGCCGGGGCCGCTGCCCCGGCCAACGCCAAGCCCACGGTGCCCTATAAAGTCTTGCTGGACCACAAGCCCGAATTCGACCGCATCCTGGGGGTCACCTCCCCCAAGCCCACCTTTCATCTCCTGGCCAAAGCCGAATTTTCGCCCTACCTGGAAGCCATGGTCAGCCAGGTGCTGGCACAGTTTTTTCGGCAAGGGGTGATCAGCAGCAACGCCATCCTTAAACCGGAGCCCCGGGAGATTCTCCTGCGGCGCCTGCCCTCCCGCCAGGAAACGGTGGAGCGTCCGCCCTTCTCGTTCATTGAGATGGATGAGGGCCGGAAATCCGCCGCGGGCTATTGCCGGGATGTGGCCTTGGAGGTATCTCCCGCCGACCGGTGGCTGGTGTGCGATTTTACCCAGCTCCTGCTGATGCCCAACGTCTCCCCCAACTGGGCCGAAACCCATGAGCGCCAACAGGTCCGCCTGCACGAATTAAAGCCCGTCTACTTCAAGGTAAAGCGGGGCGAGATGCTGGTGCGGGAAGGCGAGCGCATCACCCCCCTGCACCTGGTAAAATTGCAGGCCCAGACCAAGATCTACCCCCGCAGCCGGGGGGTGCTCATCTTCCTGGGGCTCTTCCTCTGCCTCGCCGTGCTCCTGGGGGTCTCCTATCAACTGGCCCGCATCGCCCTGCGGCGCTTTTCCAACCGCTTGCTGGACCTGATGTTCGTGGCGGCCCTGCTCCTGGCCAGCACCGTGATCAACAAAGGGCTCCTGGTGTTGGGGGACAACGTCTCCCGGAACCTCCCCCTGGTGGGTCACAACCTGGTATATGTCCTGCCCCAGGGATTAGCCGCCATCTTGGCCGCCATGTTTCTGGGTCTCGAGACCGGGGTGGGGGTGGCCTGTCTCGGCGCCACCTTCACAGCCCTGGTGGTGGATAAACCCTTTCCCCTGTTCATCTACTTTGTCATTGCGGGTCTGATGGGGGTCTGGGGCGTGAAAACCTGCCGTCGCCGCAACGCCTTGATTCACACCGGCCTGTGCATCGGCCTGGCCAATATGGTCCTCGTGTTCACCTTCAAATTGTTGGAGTTTCCTTTCACCGGCAACGACCTGCTCATCGCCGAGGCTTTCGCCCTGGGAGGCGGCGTGCTCACCGGCATCCTGGCCCTGGGGCTGACCCCCATCATGGAATCGTCGTTCAGCTATTCCTCCAATATCCGCCTGCTGGAACTTTTGAACCTGGATCAGCCCGTGCTCAGAGAACTGATGCTTATTGCCCCGGGCACCTATCATCACTCCATGGTGGTGGGCCAGATGGTGGAAGCCGCCGCCGAGACCATCGGAGCCAATCCCATGCTGGCCAAGGCCGCCGCCTTTTACCACGACATCGGCAAAATCAAGAAGCCGGCCTATTTCGTGGAAAACCTCATGGGCGAAGAAAACAAGCACGAGAAACTGGCCCCGTCCATGAGCAGCCTGATCCTCATCTCCCATGTCAAGGACGGGGTGGACCTGGCCCGGAAACACCGGTTGGGGGAGAACATCGCCGATATCATCCACCAGCACCACGGCACCAACCTCATCCACTATTTTTTCCACAAGGCCAAGACCCAGGCGGCCAAACCCAACCAGGTCAAGATGGAGGATTACCGCTACCCGGGCCCCCGCCCCCAGACCAAGGAAGCCGGACTGGTGCTCCTGGCGGACCAGGTCGAGGCGGCCTCCCGGAGCCTGACCGACCCCACCCCGGCCCGTATCCAGGGCATGGTCCAGAAGATCATCAATAACGTCTTCGCCGATGGCCAACTGGATGAATGTGAACTCACCCTGAAGGACCTGCACCACATCGCCAGAAGCTTTAACAAGATCTTGAGCGGCATCTTTCACCAACGCATCCAATACCCCCAGGCCGTCGATAAGAAGAAGTCCCATGAGGATATTGATAAACAACCGCCAAAGAAAAACGGTCCTCAGTCAGGAGAAACTCAGGAAAAAAGCCGCGAAGATCTTAAGCGCCTTGGGATTATCTGAGGAAGAACTGAGCCTTATCCTGATGGGCGACCGGGCCATGGCCCGCCTCAACCGGGAAACCTTTGGGCGGCGCGGCCCCACCAACGTTATCGCCTTTCCCCTGGACGACGCCCCCCACGCCGGCGGACCCCCGCCGCTCCTGGGCGAGGTGGTGATCTCCCTCGAGACCACCCGCCGCCAGGCCCGGGAATTTGGCTGGCCCTGGCAGGAACTCCTCGATTTTTTTCTGATTCACGGTATATTACACCTGTTGGGCCACGACCACGGCGACCCCGCCGCCGAAGCCCGCATGACCGCCAGGACCTGGGAGCTGATGGCGGTCCTCTATCCCGGGCGCTCCTGGGACTTGGAACCGACACCCCCTGAGCAGTAAAATCCCCTTTCCCCATCTGCAAGAGGGGGGGATGAATAAATTTCGCCTGGTTCTCCCCCAGCCGAGATGGCTGGAAATTTGTTTTTTTGTAATCCTGAGCGTAGCGAAGGGACTCAACATCCCATAACCATGAAATTCTTCGCTGCGCTCAGAATGACAAACAATACAGAAAGTTGGGCAACCGAAAACCATTATTTAACGTCGTAGTCATCATGGATTGAGCCGATAAGGTCCCCCTTTGAAAAAGGGGGATTTAGGGGGATTTAAAAACCGCCCGTCAGAAGAAATTGTTGGCAAACGTCATAAGAATCATTTTCATTTTGCATTGGAAGGAGAACCCCGCGTGCCGCGACTCGAAGTAAACATTGACCATGTGGCCACCCTGCGACAGGCCCGCCTCACCAACGAACCGGACCCGGTGACCGCCGCAGCCCTGGCCGAGCTGGCCGGGGCCGACGGTATCATCGTCCACCTCAGGGAAGACCGGCGCCACATCCAGGACCGGGACCTTGAGCTGCTGCGCCAGACCGTCAAGACCCGCCTCAACCTCGAGATGGCCGCCACCCCGGAGATGCTCACCATCGCCCGGGAGGTCAAACCCGACCTGGTGACCCTGGTGCCGGAAAAACGCCAGGAACTCACCACCGAGGGGGGCCTGGAAGTGGCGGGGAACCAGACCTTTCTCAAGAATTTCGTCCAGGACCTCAAGGAAGTGGGCCTCAGGGTCAGCCTCTTCGTGGACCCGGTGACCGCCCAGATCGACGCGGCCAAGGACGTGGGGGCCGAGTGGGTCGAACTCCACACCGGCACCTACGCCGACGCCATCACCCGGGCCGAAGCCACCCGGCTCTTTCAGGAACTGCTCAACGCCGCCCGCCACGCCCGGAGCATCGGCTTGAAGGTCAAATGCGGCCACGGCCTCAACTACCGGAATATCAAGCCGTTCAAGGGCCGGGAGGAGTTTGCCGAGTTCTCCATCGGCCATTCCATCATGGCCCGGGCTATACTAGTCGGCATCGAGCGAGCCGTACGGGAGATGGTGGAATTGATCAGGTAGTCATAGATCGGTCAGCTTTCAGTGACGCCGTTAAGGGCGATGCGTCTGACAGAGAGAAAATGTGGCGCCGGCGCCCTCACCGGCGAATAAACGGGAAAAAATAATCCAATAATATGAAACTTATAGACCTCCACGTCCACTCCAGCGCCTCCGACGGCTCTTATCCACCGGCGGAGGTGGTGCGCTTTGCCAAGGAGGGCGGCCTCACGGCCATGGCCCTCACCGATCACGACACCGTGGATGGCCTGCCCGAGGCCGTGGCCGCGGGCCAGACCCACGGGCTCGAGGTCATTCCCGGGGTGGAGATCAGCGCCCAGTTTCCCGGCGGCACCATGCACATCCTGGGCCTCTACGTCGATTACCACAACGGCCTCCTGGACCAGCGCCTGGCGGTGCTCAAACAGGCCCGCCTCGACCGCAATCCCCAGATCATTAATAAGCTCAACGCCTTGGGCATCACCGTCACCATGGCCCGGGTGGAGGAGATCTCCGGCGGCGGCCAGGTGGGCCGGCCCCACATCGCCCGGGCCCTGATGGAGGCGGGCTACGTCGCAGACCTCCAGGAAGCCTTCGACAAATACCTGGGTTGGCGCAAACCCGCCTACGTCAGCAAATTTCGCTTTCCCCCGGACCAGGCCCTGGCCATGATCCGGGAGGCCAAAGGCATCCCGGTCCTGGCCCACCCCTTCACCCTGAACCAGGGCACGGCCTATGCCCTGAAAAACCTGGTTATGGAACTGAAAGCCCAGGGGTTGGCGGGCCTCGAGGTCTTCTACTCCGAGCACACCCCGGAGCAGCAAGCCCTCTATCTGAAGCTGGCCCGGGAGCTTGACCTCCTGATCACCGGCGGCTCCGACTACCACGGCCTCAACAAGCCCGAGATCACCCTGGGGTCCATGCCCTGCCAGGACCGGCTCACCTACAACCTGGTGGAAGCCCTCAAAGCCTGGCGCCGCCGGGAATATCATCTGTCCAGCTAAGATTCTTCTGAGTCGAATTCACCCGGGAAAATGCTTGACATTTTCTCCCACTTGCCATAAATTGAGCGAGACTTCGGGGATGAACCCCGGATAGCAGAGAAATAACCAATTTGAGCCAAACAGCCACGAAGGCTTGGGTGCCAGCAGGTGCCAGGTTTTCGTGGTTTTTTTTGTTATTTCAGCAAGGGAGTAAATATGGGATTGATTCATTGCAGGAAAGGAGCAATGTTCCTGCTGCTGATTTTTTTCAACGGGTGGGTATTTGGTTCTGCGGTGCCGGCCGCGGCCCAAGGCCCAGCCGCCATTATGGAGAAACCAGGACCGGAACAAGCGGAGGAAGAGAAAAAAGCAGCAAAAAAAGAGGGAGCCCCCACCACGTGCGGCCCCCTGATCAGCGACAGTTGCCTTCCCATTGAGGAGCACCATGCCAGTCTCCAGGTCCTCTCGGCCTTTTCTTTTTCCCCAGCGCTTTTCTCTAATAACTGGCGCTATACGAGTGCCAAGGGGAATTATTACACTTTTCTCATGCCGGTCAAATTTACCTATGGCCCTACCAAAAACCTGGAGCTCTATGTCATCGCTCCCTTCATCAATAACTTTTGCAACAGCCTCGATGCGAGTATTGCCGGTCCCAATGGCGAACGTTCCGCCAGTTACGGCGGAATCGGAGATGTTACGGCGGTGGCCAAGTACTTGTTGCTGGAAGAAACCGAATTCACGCCCGCGGTCACGGGGGTGGGAGGCGTGGGTTTTCCCACCGGCCACGCCCACCACCTCAATCCGGCGCTCCTGGGTCAGGATGCCATCGGCACCGGGGCCTTCACCTTCACCACCGGCATCAACCTCTACAAATGGCTGAAACCGTTCCTATTCTATAGCAATATTTGGTTAAATAGTCCGGTTAACCTTTATACCTCGAACCCTAGTTCGGTCCGCTCCCGTGAATTTGTAACCTTCAACCTGGCGGCGGAATATCCCATCAATCCCAAATGGGTTCTGCTGCTGGAAATGTACAGCAACTGGACCTGGACCAATATTTCTTCTCCTCAGGGGTTCCAATCCCCCAGCACCCTTTTGGGACTCCTCCCGGGGATCGAGTACATTATCACGGAAAAATGGGCCGTTTCCGCCGGCACCGCCATCGACCTGATGGGCAAAGCCGGCAGTCGTAAAGTCACGCCTATGGTTACCGCATATCATAATTTTTAGGCCAAGAAATTTTGGAGAAATTCAGGAGGTAACCATGCTCTTAAACGATCAGGAGGATGAGTCATGCACATGGCCGACGCCTTAATTTCCCCGGTAGTGGGCGGTACCATGTGGGCCGCCACCGCGGGCCTCACCTATTACAGCGCCAGGAAACTGAAACAGGAAATGGACGACCGCAAGCTCCCCCTCATGGGAGTCCTGGGGGCCTTCGTGTTCGCGGCCCAAATGATCAACTTCACCATCCCCGCCACCGGTTCCAGCGGCCACCTGGTGGGCGGCATCATTCTGAGCATCCTGTTGGGACCTTATGCCGCCTTTCTCACCCTGGCCTCGGTGATCACGGTGCAGGCCTTGTTTTTTGCTGACGGCGGTTTGCTGGCCTTGGGATGCAACATCTTCAATATGGGATTTTTTGCCTGTTTCGTAGCCTATCCCTTTATTTATCAGAAGATCGTGGGAGACCGCACCACCCGGGGCCGCATTCTGCAGGGAGCCCTGGCCGCTGCCATGCTAAGCGTGGTGATGGGCGCTTGCGCGGTCGTTCTTGAGACCCTCTTTTCCGGCATTTCGGAACTTCCTTTCGTCACGTTTATGCTCTTGATGCTGCCGATCCACCTGGCCATCGGCGTGGTGGAAGGCCTCATCACCGCGGCGGTGGTGACCTTCGTCTGGAAGGCCCGGCCGGAAATCCTGGAGATGGCGCTCCCCGCCGCGGCGTCGGGCCCGCCCCGCTCCTTCAAGCCGGTCATCATCGGACTGGTGGCCCTGGCCCTGTTCACCGGCGGCCTCCTCTCCTGGTTTGCCTCCACCCATCCGGACGGGCTGGAGTGGGCCATCCAGGGCGTCACCGGCAAGGAGGAGGTTGAGGCCCCCATGGCCGGGGCGCACGGGGTCCTGGCCTCCCTCCAGGAAAAGCTCGCCTTTCTGCCGGACTATGACTTCAGGAAGCCGGAAGGCGAAAGAAATGCCAAAAAAGCAGAGAGC
This sequence comes from Desulfobaccales bacterium, assembly GCA_052139855.1. Classification (GTDB taxonomy): domain Bacteria; phylum Desulfobacterota; class Desulfobaccia; order Desulfobaccales; family 0-14-0-80-60-11; genus 0-14-0-80-60-11. The sequence continues at coordinate 13,091 of JBKQVS010000178.1, read as the reverse complement.
TGGCCCGACGTCAACCCCGGCAGATCCCTGGCGGGGGTGCTGGGGGCCGCCATCACCCTGCTCCTGGTCGGGGCCATCGGCTTCGGCCTGAAAAAGTATGCTGGTCACCAAGGCTGACCCCGGGCTTTCTGAGGCGCACCCATGGGCACCATCGAAAATTCTCTCTATAATATCGGCTATCTGGAGACGCTGTCCTACCAGGCCACCCCCATCCACCGGCTCGACCCCCGGGTGAAACTCCTCACCACCATGGTGTTCATCGTGGCCGTGGTCTCCTTCCCCAAGTACGCCGTCGGCAGCCTGATTCCCTTCATTCTCTACCCGGTGGTCCTCATTGCCTTGGGCAATGTGCCCGTCGGGTACCTGGGGAAGAAAATCTTGATCGCCGCGCCTTTCGCCTTTTTCATCGGCATCTTCAACCCCTTGCTGGACCGGCAGGTCATGGCGCACCTCGGCCCCCTGGCCATTTCCGGCGGTTGGGTTTCCTTTTTCTCCATTATGCTCCGGTTCGTCCTGACGGTGAGCGCCGCCCTGATTCTGGTGGCCGTCACCGGCTTTCACCAGGTGTGCGCCGCGCTGGAGCGGCTGGGGCTGCCCCGGGCCTTCGCTCTTCAGCTCCTCTTCCTCTACCGCTATCTGTTCGTGCTGGGGGGCGAAGCCGCCCGGATGGTGCGGGCCCGGGCCTTGCGCACCTTTGATGGCCGCGGCCAGGGCTTTGGGGCCTATAGCTCCATGCTCGGCCACCTGCTCCTGCGCACCCTGGACCGGGCCCAGCGCCTGCACCTGGCCATGCTCTCCCGGGGCTTCGACGGCGAAATCCGCCTGCTCCGGCCCCTGCACCTCCATGGCCGGGATGTGGGCTTTTTCCTGGGCTGGTCCGGTTTTTTCATACTGCTCAGGCTCTATAATGTCTCCCAATTGTCAGGCGCCTGGGTCATGGAGCTGCTCAAATGAGCCATCATATCATTGAAATCGACGACCTGTACTATAGCTACCCGGACGGCAACCAGGTTTTGAAGGGAGTTTCCTTCAGGATTACCCATGGAGAGAAGGTGGCCCTGGTGGGTGCCAACGGCGCCGGCAAATCCACCCTCCTCCTCCAGTTTAACGGCTGCCTGCTGCCGGAAGCCGGGCGGGTGCGCATCGGGGACCTGCCCGTGACCAAAAAGACCCTGAAGCACGTGCGGCGCACCGTGGGCCTGATCTTTCAGGACCCTGACGATCAGCTGTTCATGCCCCTGGTTTATGATGACGTGGCCTTTGGCCCCTTAAATCTGGGCCTGACCCCGGAGGAGGTGGACCGGCAGGTGATGCAGGCCCTGGCCGCCGTGGGCGCCGTCCACCTGAAGGACCGCCCGCCTTACCATCTGTCCGGCGGGGAAAAGCGCGCCGTGGCCATTGCCGCAGTGTTGTCCCTGGCCCCGGCCATCCTGGTCATGGATGAGCCCAGCTCCAACCTCGACCCCAAGACCCGCCGCCAGCTCATCGAACTCTTGAAGACTTTCGAGCATTCTCTGATCATCGCCACCCACGACCTGGACCTGGTCCTGGACCTCTGCCCCCGCACCCTGGTGCTCAAGGAGGGGCGCATCGCCGCGGACGGCCCCACTCAGGCGATCATGGCGGACGAGGAGCTTTTGGCCTCCTGCAATCTGGAGAAGCCTCTCCGGCTGCAGGGCTGCCCCGTGTGCCACCCGGCCTGACCTTGGCCCACCCGGGCCTATGGCCGGAGCGTTAGCCGAGATGGACCTAGAGGAACGGCAAATGAAAAGCGCGAGTGGGACGGGTTACGGTTTGCAAGTCTTGACGGCAATGAGATGAGTTCTTATGTTTTAAACAAGAGATTAAGAAAAGGAGGCACTACAGTATGTGCTGCCACAACCAGGACAAGCATGAGCACGAGCATAGCCACGAGGCTTGTACCCACAGCCATGATGGACACGAACACCGGCACGAGGCCGAAGCGCACACTCACGAACACATCCATGGAGAGGGGCACCATCAGCACGAGCATAAGTGCTGTCATTAACGGAAAACCACGGGTCCGCCCATAATTAAGCCACGAAGGCCTATTCCGGTCTGAAGACGGGAAAAAGAGCCTTCGTGGCTTTCCCTTTTCCTGCTATGCCATTTTCCCTGAAAGTAATGTCCAACCGAAATTTTGGCCTGAGGGTGATAAACCGCGGGTGAATGGATAAATATCCCATTACCCGGTAGTCCTGCCTCAGTCGCCCAGAGGGTGGGGGATGGTTTCGGGGTCCGTGGGGCCGGGGCCGGTAACCTCCCGCCAGGCCAGGAGATAGAGGATCGCCGGCCCGGGGTTGGTAACCGCGTGAGCCAGGCCCGGCGGGATGTGGATCAGGGTGCGGTCGCCCGTGATGACCCGTTCTCGGACCTGGCCGGGGCTGGCTTCCCAGGTTAAGACGGCCCGGCCGTGGAAGGGGTAGAGCCACTCCGCGTGGCCGGGGTGGAGGTGGTGGCCCCGGCTCTGGCCCGGGCTGATGGAAACGAGATGGAAGGTGGAAACCAGGTTCTCAGGCGCCTGCAGCCGCCTTTGCCAGGGGAAAAAACTCGTGCCCCGCGCCTCGGCCTTGATTTCGTCGCTCAAATCGATGAATTGGACTTCTGCCATCCGGTTTCCCTCTAAGCCACTCCGGTTGATACGACGCGCCCTTGCATTTTGGCGGTGATCTGGTAGAGTAGTCCCGCCGGTCCCCCCAGATATGATTATCCTTGCCGGCCATCCGCCATCAGACAGTCATGGCTACGCTCAACGATTTGGTGCTGGTCCACCTGGACCGCAAGCCGGCGTTTTACGCCCGCGTCAATGATATTACCCCGGATGTCAAGCGGGGGTGGTATCAAGTGGAATTGCTTGTGCTCGCCCTGCCCCCCCAAACCCTGGTCTGGATCCTGGAGGAGACCCATCTCCAGGGAGAGGAGTTCACCATGGGGGGACGGCCGGTGCAACTCACGCTCATTCCTCCCAAAGCCCCGCCCCAGCCCGGCTCCCCCGCTCCCGAAGGCAAGGCCAAGGTGATCCCGCTGGTTCGGAAGACCTGAGCCTAAGGTTTACCGGCCGGACTCCTGCGGCTGGTACATCCAATATTTTTGCCACCAGGGCATTTTGCGCCAGATGAACAGCAATTTCAGATAATACATATACTGGTGCCGGGCGATGGCGCGTCTCACCTCCCCGGCCACTCGGGGGTCCACCACCGGCGCTTGGGGGACGCCGGGGCGGGCCAGAACCTGGAAGGCGTCCCGGCGCCACACCCGCAGCTTTTCCTCCTGCCAGCCGGCTTTGGTGAGCAGCCAGCCCAGGGTCTGGGGGGCGAAGTAGAAGTTGTGGGCCGGAGAAAACATCCGCCGGAAGCTCACCTTGGGGGCCAGGACGTTGGGGGTTTCCAGGAAGAGCCGGGTTTCCGGGTGGGCGTAGGTCCGGGCCCGGCGCAGGAAGGCCAGGGGCTCGGGGAAATGCTCGATGACGTGGGAGGCCAGGATCAAGTCGAAGGGTCCATCTGCGAAGTCCGCCTCCTCGAAGCGGCCGGTAAAAACTTCCAGGCCGTGGTGATCTCGGGCATAGGCGGCCTGCTCCGGGTCGGGCTCCACCGCCCACACCCGGGCTCCCAGACTTTTGAGCCTGGCGCCCACCAGGCCCAGGCCGCAGCCGATCTCCAGGACGCGATACCCGGGCTGAAAGACCGGCCGAATCAGGGGCCACTGCAGGTTCCAGCGTTTCTCCAGCTTGCGGAGTTGGCGCGGCAAACCCGCATCACCTGTGTGCCACTGCCGGTGACTCACGGCCGCCTCGAGACGATCCTGGTCCTCAATCACCGGATTATGATAGACGAGGCCGCAATCCCGGCACTCCACCGTGGTGTAGGTAAGGCCCCGTTCCCGGCGCCGGGTTACCAGGCAGGTATGATCATGCTCACAGAGAGGGCAAAGGATATTTCGCATGGGGTCGTCCAGACGGATGTAACCATATTTGCCGATAAATGCCCTCAAGTCAACCTTGCACGCCGGGCGCCGAAAACTTATTATAAGTTGTAGTTAATTAACGATTTTCATAAAATATCTCCAGATGGCTCGCTGTCCGTGATTTTGGGGCTGGAGTTTTTATGAGAGTTTTATCGGCTCAATCCTCTGCCAAAGATTCTCATCTTAATCCCCTCTGGAGCAGATCCCGCCGGCAGGGTCAGGTGGGGCAAGGCGTTGCCCGGCGGAGCGATGCTGATGAACCGAGAGACCAGGCTGGTGACGAGAAACGCCCCATGCGCACCCGGGAAACCATATCCCGTGATGAAAATCGCCTCGCCGGAGAAGGGTAAATTATGGCCAACTATCAGGTGAACAAAACCTACCAGGAAATTAATGAGAAAATTAAGAAGGGCCAAGCGGTGGTGGTCACCGCCGAAGAGATTATCGACATCGTGCGCCGCAAAGGCGAGGTGGCCGCAGCCCGGACCGTGGACGTGGTAACCACCGGCACCTTTTCGCCCATGTGCTCTTCGGGGGCCTTCATTAATTTCGGCCATGCCAAGCCCCCCATCAAGGCGTCCAGGGTGTGGCTCAATCATGTGCCGGCTTATGCCGGCCTGGCGGCGGTGGATGTCTATGTCGGCGCCACCGAACCCTGCGAGGAAGATCCTCTGAACAAAGTGTACCCGGGGGAGTTCAAATACGGTGGCGGCCACGTCATCCAGGACTTGGTGGCCGGCAAGGCGGTTCACCTGTTGGCCGAGGCCTACGGCACCGACTGTTACCCCAACAAGCGCCTGGAGCGGGAAATCACCCTGAAGCAGATGGTGAATGCCATCCTGTGCAACCCCCGAAACTGCTATCAGAATTACAACGTGGCGGTCAACCTGTCGAATCGGACCATCTACACGTATATGGGGCCGCTCCGGCCCCGGGCCGGCAACGCCAATTTCTGCACCGCGGGAGAACTGAGCCCCCTGTTCAATGACCCCTACTACCGCACCATCGGCATCGGCACCCGTATCTTCCTGGGAGGCGGGGTGGGCTACGTGGTCTTCCCCGGCACCCAACACAACCCCAAGAAACCTCGGGCCGAAAACGGGATACCGTTGGGACCGGCCGGGACCCTGATGGTGGTGGGGGACATGAAGCACATGGACCCCCGCTATCTGGTGGGGGTGAGCTTTTTGGGCTACGGCTGCTCCCTGGCGGTGGGCTTGGGGATCCCCATCCCCCTGTTGAATGAGGAAATAGCCCACTTTTGCGGGATCAGTGATGCCGAACTCCTGGCTCCCATCGTCGATTACGGCGGCGATTATCCCGCCGGCACCGGTAAGACCTTGGGGCAGGTGAGCTACGCCCAACTAAAGAGCGGCACCCTCTCCCTGGACGGCAAAGAGGTGCCCACGGTGCCCCTGTCCAGCATGGTGCGGGCTCGGGAGATCGCCCAGCACCTGAAACAGTGGATCGAATCCGGCCGGTTTCTCCTGGGGGAACCGGTGGAGCCGCTGCCCCTGAATGGCGAAACTTCCTGGATCAGCACCGCGGGCCACGATAGCTGAGGTGAGGGCGGGGGACCCCTTTACGAATTTACGAAAAACCCCGGTCCTCCCCTCATATCATGGAGATGAGGTCATCAATCTCTTAGAGGAATACCTCCGGCGCCACCGGCTGGCGGCCCTGCTGTTCTCCGGCGGGCTGGATTCCAGTCTCCTGTTGGCCGCCGCGGCGCACACCCTGGGACCGGGGTTGACCGCCATCACCTTTACCGGACCCCACACCGTGCCGGGAGAGTTGGCCGCGGCCTGGGCCCTGGCTCGGCGCTTCCGCGTCCACCACGTGGTGCGGGAAATTGATCCCCTCAGCCTCCCGGAATTCCGGCACAACCGCCGGCAGCGGTGCTATGCCTGCAAGCGGGCCATCATTACCCGGGCCTGGGAGATTGCCGCCGCCCGGGGGCTCCCGGTTTTGTGGGACGGCACCAACCTGGACGACCTGGCCGATTTCCGTCCTGGGCACCGGGCCCTCCGGGAACTGGGTGTCGCAAGCCCCCTCCTGGCCGCAGGCCTGGGGAAGGCGGCCATCCGCACCCTGAGCCGGGGCCTGGGCCTCGATGCTGCGCGGCCCGCCCAGAGTTGTCTGGCCACCCGCTTCCCCTATGACACCGAACTAACCAGGGAGGACCTGGCCCGGGTGGGCCGGGGCGAGGCCTGGCTCAGGCGCCGGGGCTTTTCCCGGGTGCGCCTTCGGGTGCAGGGGGACCGGGTCCGCCTGGAACTGGCGCCGGAAGAATGGCCGGCCTTCCTGGCCCCAATGGTGCGCCGCTCCTTTTCGGCCTTCATCAAGGGTCTGGGGTTTGGGGAGCTCTGCATAGACAGCACCGCCTGATCACTAGTAGCTCTCTAAAATTCCTGGGGCGCGTCTCACGCGCCGTTCTTGGTGCCTAAAACGCACCTTGCCATAACTGACCATGACCAAGACCATTCGGGCCCTGGGGCTCTTTTCCGGAGGGCTGGACAGCATGCTGGCCGCAGCCACGCTGCGCGCCCAGGGCATCGACGTCAGCCTGGTCTGTTTCGTGACGCCGTTTTTCGGGGCGGCCCGGGCCCGGGAATCGGCCGCCCACCTGGGCCTGCCTCTCCGGGAGGTGGACTTCACCGACAAATATCTGCCCCTCATTTATGCTCCGCCCCACGGCTGGGGCCGGGGCCACAATCCCTGCATCGACTGCCATATCCTGATGCTCCGGGAAGCCGGGGCCCTGATGCGGGCCGCGGGGTTTGATTTTCTCTTCACCGGGGAAGTCCTGGGACAGCGGCCCATGAGCCAGAACCGGGGGTCCTTGAACCTCATCGCCCGGGAATCGGGGTTCGCCGACCTGCTTCTCCGGCCGTTGAGCGCTAAATCCTTCAAGTCGACGATCCCGGAGGTCCGGGGCTGGGTGGACCGAGAACGGCTGTTGAACCTCAGCGGCCGGGGGCGCAAACGCCAGATGGCCCTGGCCGAGGCTTACGGCATCACCCGGTATCCCGCCCCGGCGGGGGGGTGTCTCCTGACCGATCCGGGGTACGCGGCCCGGCTCAAGGAGCTGCTGCGGCACGTGCAGGAGGCCTCCCGGCAGGACCTGGAACTGCTCAAGTACGGCCGGCACTTCCGCCTGCCCGGCAAGACCAAGGCCGTGGTGGGCCGGACCCAGCGGGACAATGAGGCCATTGAGGCCCTGAGAGCTCCAGGGAATTTCCTGCTCCAGGTAGATCACTACCCCGGCCCGCTGGTCCTGGGGTGCGGGGCTGCAGCCGGGGACGACCTGGAGATGGCGGCGGAGTTGGCGGCGGCCTACAGTGATGCGCCTCAGGGCGCGCCGGTGACGGTAATCGCCAGCCATGACGGCCCTGACCGGGTGTTCCACCTCATTACCCCGGCCAAAGACCGGTTTAAACCCTGGCTGGTGTGATGCAATCGGTTTAAGGCGGCCCAAATGAAAAAGGGAGGGGTGCGGCTTGCCGCCCCCTCCCCTCGGATTGCCCCTGCGGTTAATGGGCCGTGATCGGCCGGTAGAAGGCCAGGCTGCCGTCCCGCCAGCTCAAGCCGTAACGCACCCCCTCCAGGGAGATATTACGGGTTACCATCAGCAGCAGGCGTTCTACCAGCCTGCCGTGGATGGGATGTGGGAAGATCGCGGTGATTAACTTCACGGCCTCGGCAGATTCCGGGCCCTCTTCAATATTTTGGCCAGACTCAGTGAGCATCGTTTATTCCTTCCCCGCAAACCTGGATACAGGTCTACTCTTTCTATGAGATTGTTTCCCGGCAATCAACCGCTTTGCCCAGGCAGAGATCAGATTTGTCTCATTTATTATATTAATCTAATCACGATGGATGGCAGGCGCCACTAGGCCCGGGGCGATTTTTCACTGGCACGGGCTTCGGGATGAGAGCGGGGCTCTCCGCGCTCAGGCGAGGATCTTGAATCCCGGGGCAGGGCGATTAACCCTACCCCGTTGCTTGTCGGCTCTTCCCCCCCAAGGCTTCGCAGAGGCAGGGCACCAGGTGATCGAAGTCCCCGTTGGACATCACCAAAACCACGTCGCCCGGGCGCAAGGTGTTGAGTAGGCCCGTAAGCAGCGCCTCGGTATCGGGGAAATAGAGGGCTTCCTTGCCTGCGGCCGTCAGGTCGGACACCAGTTCCCGGGAGGAAAACTGTTCCTCGGGCTCCACTTTCCACAGGTCCGGGGGTTCCCGCACCAATATCACGTCAGCGTCATGAAACGCCTCGGCGTAAGGCTTTTGAAAAATTTTGCGCCGGGAGGTGTTGGTGCGGGGCTCAAACGCCGCCACCAGGCGCCGCGTTGGATAGGCCCGGCGCACCGCGGCCAATGTCACCGCCACCGCGGTGGGATGATGGGCAAAGTCTTCCACCACCAGCACCCCCTGAAATTCCCCGGCCACTTCCTGGCGTTTTTTGACCCCTTTAAATCCGGGCAGGGCTTTTTGTAAGGCCGGGGCCTCGGCCCCCACTTCGGCCAGCACCGCCAACGCCGCTAGGGCGTTCAAAACGTTGTGTTCCCCCACCATGGGCAGAAAAAAATCCGCCCACCGGGCGCCCTCCTTCAGGACGGTGAAGTTCATGCCGCCGGAGACCGGGCTGATGGCCGCCGCCTGCCAGGCCACGTCACCGCCCACGCCGTAAAAAGAAACCGCGGCGCGGCTCCGCCCGCAGACCTCCCGCACCAGGGGGGCGTCCCCCCAGGCCAGGACCCGGCCGCCGGAAGCGATGGTGCCCAGGAAGGTTTCGAAGGCCTGGATGATGACGTCCAGGTCCGGGTAGATGTCGGCGTGGTCGAACTCAATGGAGGTGAGCACCGCCGCCCGGGGGTTAAAGTGGACGAACTTGGGGCGCTTGTCGAAAAACGCGGTGTCGTACTCATCCCCTTCCATGGCCACGTAGCGGCCGCCGCCCACCCGGTAATTGGTCTCGAAATTTTTGGCGATGCCCCCCACCATGAACCCGGGGTCCAGCCCCAGGGCAAAGAGGAGCCAACTGATGAGCGCCGTGGTGGTGGTCTTGCCGTGAGTGCCGGCCACCACCAGGCTTTGCCGGTCGCCCACCAGAAAGCGGTTCAAGGCCTCGGGCAGGGAGAGGCGGGGCAGGTTCCGGGACAAAACCGCCTGGGCCTCAGGGTTGTCCCGGCGGATGACGTTTCCCACCACCACCAGGTCGGGCACCGGCGTCAGGTTCTCCGGGCGATAACCGTTTTGAATGGGGATTCCTAACCCCTCAAGCAAGGTGCTCATGGGCGGATAGACGTGCTCGTCGGAGCCGGTCACCCGATGGCCCTGCTCCTTCAGGATGCCGGCCAGGGCCGCCATGCCGGTGCCGCAAATGCCCAGGAGGTGGATGTGTAACGTATTGCTGGAGAGTTTGTCGCGCATCATTTCAGTCAATTGTGGTATGGGCGGGTTTGAAACCCGCCCATACGATGCTGGTTTAGTTTGTCTGCCGGATTACCCGATTAATAACCCAAAGCCCGGGAGGCCGCCTCGTGAAACCGCGGCCGGAAGGCCTGAATTTTCGCCTTGTCGTCCCGGCCCAGATGCACCCGGTTCGTCAGTAAGACTACCATCTGACCGGAGTCCAGGTCCAGCCAAAAAGAGGTGCCGGTGAATCCCAGGTGCCCGACACTCCGGGGAGAAAAATAACGCCCCGCGGCCCGTTGGGCCGGGTCCGGGCCGGGGGTGTCAAACCCCAGGGCCCGGTCCGCCCCGGGAGGAATCGTCAACCAGCGCTTGACTGCCTCTGGGGTGAGCGGCCCGATTCTTTCTCCACCATGAGCCTGCCAGAGGCAAGCCACCAGACGAAAGACCTCGCGGCCGGGGCCGAAGAGACCGGCATGGCCCGCCACCCCGCCCGCGGCCCAGGCGTTTTCGTCGTGAACTTCACCCGCACCAACACGTCCCGGGATAAGACCCGGCTCGGTGGCGGCGAACGAGAGACGGTTTCCCCCCGGCTGCCCCAGGGGGTTGAAACCCAGGGTGGTCAGCCCCAGGGGCCGGTAGATCGACTCCCGGCAGAACCGATCCAGATTCTCGTCGCTAAGCCGCTCCACCACTGCTTTGAGCAGCATGAAGCCCAGGTCGCTGTAAAGAGTTGCCGTGTCCGGAGCGTTTTCCAGGGGAGTGGTTGCGGCCAGGCGTTCCAGCAGGGTAGGGGGGGCCGGGGCCGCCATCACCTCCTGGTAGAAAGGCCGCCAGGCCGGCAGCCCGGCCCGGTGGGTGAGGAGACTGGTGAGGGTCAGGGGACGCTTCTCCGGCGGCAGCCATGCGGACGGCAGAACCTCTCCCAAGGGCGTAGTCAGCCTAAGCTTGCCCCGGTCCGCCAGGACCATCAGGGCCAGGGCCGTGGCCAGGGGTTTCGTCAAGGAGGCCAGATCGAAGACCGTGTCCAGGGTTACGGCCGCCGCGCCCGGGTTCCGGGACAAGACGCCCGCCGCGCCCTCCCACCGCAGTTCCCCTTTAAGCCCCACCAGGGCCACCGCCGCGGTGAAGACGCTCTGGCCGACGCCAGCGCTTAACAAATGCTGCAAGGGAGCCCAGCGGTCCGACAAAGGGAGCCTCGTCAACAATTTTGCTGGGGGAAGGGGATAGAGGCCGAGGCCCTTACCCACTCCCCCAAGCCCCCACTCCCAATCCCTTACAGGGGGTTGGGAGGGGAGTTTGAGGGGAGGGCGGGGGAATTGGCTTATGAAAAATCCCCCGGTCCTCCCCTCAACTATTATCTCTCAGAACACCAGGGCGCCGAAGCCCCGGGTCAGGAGGCCCAGGATGAGGGCCAGGACCAGGGAGAGGCCCGCGGCCGCGGCCGCGCCCTTCCAGCCCAGTTCCCGGCTCATGGCGGCGATGGTGGAGGCGCAGGGCACATAGAACAGCACAAAGATGGTGAAGGTGAGAAGTTGGGCCAGGGTGAGCGCCGTGGTGATCTGGGTGGTGCCCAGGGCCTCGGTTAGCATGATCAGGGACAGCTCTTTGCGCATGATCCCGAAGATCAGGGTGGTGCCCAGCGCCGCGGGCAGGCCCAGGACCGCGGTGAAGGGGCGGCACAGATCGTTGACGTACACCTCCAGATGATAGAACTGAAGAAGGCTCAGGACCAGGCTGCCCACGATGAGGATGGGCCAGGCCACCACGATGAATTCCTTGAGGGTGTGCCAGGATTTGCGGGACACATTCTTCAAGGTCGGGAAGCGGTACTCGGGGATCTCCATGAGCAGCCCCGGGGAGACTTCGGGCAGGATCCAGGTGGAGACCTTGCCCAACAGGGCGATGACCAGCAGATTGAAGAAATAGACCCCCAAAGCCCAGTAAGGTCCCAGGGCGTAGGCCACCAATGCGAAAATGATCACCGAGCGGGCCGAGCACGGCACCAGCACCGCCAGAAAGGAGACCACCAGCCGGTCCCGGGGGCTCTCCAGGATGCGGGTGGCCATCACCGCGGGCACGCTGCAGCCGTAGCCCAGGATGAAGGGGATGATTGATTTGCCGTGCAGGCCCAGGTGGTGCATCAGATTGTCCATCAAAAAGGCCACCCGGGGCAGATAGCCGCTGTCCTCCAGGATGGCCAGGCCGATGAGAAACGGCACCAGGTAGGGTAGGACGATGGCCACCCCGCCGAAGATGCCCATGAGCAGGCCGTCGGTGAGGGTGTAGGTCAGGGTCTGGCTTCCCAGCCAGGCCTGCCCCGCCTTTTCCGCCAGGTCCAGGTAGGAGGTAAGATAATTCTCCAGTGATTGGCCAAACCGGAAGACCCCCTGGAAAAAGAGGCTTAGGATCAACACCAGCAGCACGTAGCCCCAGAATTTGTGGGTGGCGATGTGGTCCAGGCGCTTGCGCCAGTCGGGCTTGCCTGCGGGCCTGACCACGGCCACCTGCTCGAAGACATTTACACTCAGGGCGTGGCGCTCGGAGGAGATGACGGTCTCCGGCGGCCGGCCGTGGCTTTCCGCCAAAATCTTCTGGCGGTGCCGCACCAGCGCTACGCAATCGGGGTGGCGTCTGCCCGCCTCCTCCAGCAGGTACGGGTCGTCCTCCAGGAGCTTGACCAGCATGAAGCGGTGCGGCAGGCCCAATTCACAGGCCCGGTTCTCATCCAGATGATTACTGAGCTCGGCAATCTCCTGTTCCACGTCGGCGCTGAAGAGTATCTGGACGGGCTGCACCCCGAGGTGGCCGGCCTGAATGGCGGTCTGCAATAACTCGGTCAACCCCCGGCCGGCAGCGGCCACACAAGTCACCACCGGCACCCCCAGGAGTTCTGAGAGCTTTGCGGCGTCGATGACAATACCCTTGCGGGCGGCTTCGTCCATCATGTTCAGGGCCACCACCAGGGGGCGCTCCAGGCTCATCAGCTCCAGGGTGAGTTCCAGGCTGCGCCCCAGGAGCGAGGCGTCAATGACGTTGACGATGACGTCGGCCTCCCCGGTCAACAGGTAGTTGCGGGAATTCAGCTCGGCCTGGTCGGTGGAAGTGAGGGAGTAGACCCCGGGCAGGTCTACGCAGGTGATCTTTTCGCCTTCGAACACCACCTGGCTGACGGTATATTTCACCGTGGTGCCGGGAAAATTGGACACCGCGGCCTTGTATCCGCTAAAATAATTAAAAATGGTGCTTTTGCCGCAATTGGGCTGGCCGATAAAGGCAATTTTCATGGGTGGTTGGTCCTGGATCAGGGGTCTCCTTAGCAACAAGTAATTCAAACGAACCAAAGAAGTTTATACTTACTGAAAATCAATTGCAATTAAATAATTTGGTGGCGGGTCTTGCTTCTTTGCTGGCAGGTTTTTCCGCTAATATCTTGACACCCTGATATAGTTCTATAGAATAAAATATTTACGGCTGGTGGCCAAGCCTTATTTCGACCGCCCCTCGCGATGTTGAGATGAAGACCAAAAATTCCCTGCAAATCTCCATCAAAACTATTCCCGAGACCGGCAAGGACGTGAGCCTGGACCTGGGCCGAGAATGGTTTGAGCATTGGCGGGAGGAGGACCCCGGCCTGGAATTCTGCCGGGCGGCGATCCACGGCACGGTGAATCTGTCCAAACACGCCCATG
>JBKQVS010000177.1:0-25214 GCA_052139855.1 Desulfobaccales bacterium | reverse complement strand
TGGGGGCTAAGGGCACACGCCCTTACCCCCTCCCCCAATCCCCCACCCCCAATCCCATATGGGGAGTTTTAGGAAGGGGACCGAGGCATCGCCTGCCACCGGCCCCCACGATATTATCTCTATCATGGCACAGACCTCTCGCATGGGCTGGTATCTCAGGATGACGGATTATGCTTGCCTGAGAAAGAACCCAGTCAGGAAGGAACCATGAGACAATACCAAATGGATGAAATCCCTCGGCCCGATATCCCCCGGGTGCGGGAATATCTCGATGCCCACGCCATTGCCGCAGGGGTGGAAGATATCTGGTGGGTGGATCTGCCGGAGGACGTGCTGAGCCCGGAACAGTTCTCCCACCGGGACTGCCGGCCGTTCAGGTTCGCAGTGGAGGCGGGGGACGACTTCGTGCGCTTCGAGTTTCTCATCCGGAGCCGGGAGACCATGCGCTGCACCTGCATTGATTACGCCACCCGCCAGCAGAGGGACTTCATCCTGGCCTTCGCCGACCGCCTGGTGGAAGAGCTGGCGCTCAGGACGTGAGCCCGGGTTCCCGATTTTTGGGAGAGGGGGCCAGGGGCTTTTCGTAAGTGGCCCCTGCCCCCTTTCCCATCAATACCCCCGCACCTCCCGCCACGATAAACCTGCTTGACCAGAATTTTCCGCAGGGCCGGAAGATAGGGCCACCCCCCTGAGATGAGTCCTCACCAGAAAAATTCCTAACGGAACCCCTCGATATTTATCTAATTATCAAGAAGAAAAAAAGGCGGCGACCCCGGGGAGCGGGCGCCGCCCCGGACCCGGACTCAAGACCGGGAATTGCGCGGTAACGCAGATGATGGATTCATTTGAGGGGGATAGGAACGGGAGGCACTATGGCCAACATTAGGTTGGCGGCAGTTTTGTTATCAGGCATCCTGGCGGTTTCGGGGTGCGCGGGGCTGGTTCCTGGTATGGAGGCTTTAGGGCCTGCCGGTGGGGGCTACCCATCTTACGGCGGCGGCCAGTTAAACCCCTATGATGCCGTAATCGGCGGGTTGTTTGGACAGGCGGGGCAACCCTATTATCAGCCCCAGCCTTACGCGGTTTACGACAACACCGTGGTCTACCAGCCGGTTCAGCCGGCAACCGGGAGGTACGAGGCGGCGGCGCCGCCAGGCCGGTGGCTAGACCGGCCCCAGCAGCACCAGGAGGAGCGCATCCGGGGCGGGCTGGCTAACGGGCAATTGACCCCCGGAGAAGCCAGGCGTTTGCAGGCGGAGCAGGGGCGGAGCAGGGGTGCGGAAGGGCGGATGAGAGCCGACGGCACCCTGAATCCCCAGGAACGGGGCCGCCTCAATGCCATGCAAAACCGGAGCAGCCAGGATATTTACCGGCAACAGCATAATGGGGTGCAAGGAGGAGCCGCGGCGCCATCCCGGCCCACGGGGCCGGCGCGGCCGACGGCGCAGATGCACCAGGCAGGGCAGCCTGCCGCCGCAGCCCAGCCCGCAGCCCAATCGCGGTCCAACGGCGGCAGGGTGGCCCGCCATGACGGCGGAGCGTCCTGAGGCCGGCTCAGGAGCGTTTTTCATAACATCGTAAGGTTATGTATCGTCCCCCTCTCGCCTCGAAAGCAGGCGGAGAGGGGGTAATTTATTTCTCGTTGCCAGGCTCCGGCCCGGGCCGGCGCTATTTGAGGGATTTGGCCTTGTCAAAGTCCAGGCGAGCCCGCTCTTCATCGCCGCGCTTCTTATATAATTTGCCGCGCAGTTCATAGGTTTCGGCAAGATCGGTATTCAAATAGATGACTTTGGTAAAGTCATTGAGGGATTTTTCCAACTGCCCGGTTTCCATGTAAACAATGGCGCGATTCTTATAAGCCTTGCCATAGTTGGGATTATTGGTGATGGCCATATTAAAGTCATTGAGGGCCCATTCAAAATCGCCTCTGGCGGCGTAAACTTCTCCCCGAGCGTTATAGGTGACGGGATGGGTCCAACCCAGAGGCAGGGCTTGGTTGAAATCGTTGAGGGCCGGTTCATACTCCTTTTTGCCCAAATAATAATAGCCCCGGTTAAGGTAGGCATCGCGCAATTTGGGGTTCAAGGCGATGGCCTTGTTGTAATCCTCCAAGGCCTGGGCCGACTTTCCCTGGAAGGCATATAAAAAGCCGCGCCGATTATAGGCTTCGGCCAAGTTAGGGTCTATGGAGATGGCCTTTTCATAATCGGCGAGAGCTTTGGCATATTCTTTATCTTCAAAGAAAACGGCGCCGCGGTTGCTGTAGGCCTCGGCGTAGGCGGGGTTTAACGAGATGGCCTTGTTGAATTCCCCCATGGCCTGAGTCTGTTTATCCAAAGCATCATAGACAACCCCCCGGAGATTATATGAGATGAAGGAGTTGGGGATGGCGGCGATGGCCTTATCCAGATCCTCCATGGCCTTATTGTAGTCATTCTTGCTTAAATACGCCTTGCCCCGATGGATGTAGAAATAGCCGGGGTTCGGGTCCAACTCAATGGCTTTGGTAAAAAGAGCGATTTTTTCATCATCATCCTTGCCAACCAGGCCCTTTTGGAAAACTTCCCGGGCGGCTTGTTCACGAGAAATTCCCGGGGGTGGGGCGGTTTCCTTGGCTCCCGCCACCTGAGTGGGCAGCCGCCGCCCAACCGTCCACCAGACCACGCCCCCGGCCACGATGGCGCCGATCACCAAGCCGAGGACCAGTGTGACGATTTTCCATTTGGGGACCTTCAAGGTGATGGTGGCGTCGGCCTCGGGGGGGGCCGCGTGCGGGGCCGGGCGCTTCGGGGCCGGGGGCTCCTCCGGCGCCTCTTCCTCGGCCTCGGGAGGGTGAGGTTTCAGCCGGGGTTCGGCCACTTTTTCCCCCTGTTTGGTGAGGATGGACCGGAGAATGCCCACCAGATTGTCCAGGTGTTTCTCCAGGGGGGGCGTGAAGGCATCCAGCCAATGCTGGGTGCTGATAAAGTACTCCAAGGTCTTGGAAGGCAGAACCTCGTCGATGCGGAAGGGCACGACGGTGATGCCTTTATTAACCGCCCGCTCAATCTCCCGCTTAATTTGGGGCGAGGTATTGGAATTGGCCGAAAAGACCAAAATCATGACCTTGCTTTCATGGATGGCATCGATAATGGATTCACCCCAGTCGCTGCCGGGCATGACATCCCGGGGGGCAATCCAGACGCGCACGCCATTGGCCTCAAGGGCGGCGCAGATGGCATCCGCGGTGGTCTTGTCCTTGACGGAATAGCTAACGAAGACATCGTGCGCCATCACTGCTTCTCCTTATGGGCTCGGGAGATAGATCTCCGCTGGGGTCAATTTTTCGGGCGCCGGACCGGGAACCGCTTGGCCATCCTGGGGCCGGCTCCGGCGCTAATCCGCTGCCCGGGGTCACGAGTTGGCGTGGCGCACCAGGTACAGGGGAATGATGCCGGCATGTTTCGGCAGCGGGATGCGTCCCGCGTACTCACAGGTGAAGCCGTGCACCCGCTGGGTGGAGGCCAGGGCCGCAAATTGCTGGCTGGCGAAGACCTGTCCCGGCGGGGTGATGGGCTCAATGCGGGCGGCGCGCACAATGTGGGAGCCGGCGTATTCCTGTTCCTTGGAGAGGGGCTCTTTATAACAGTAAACCGGCCCGGCGTGCAGGGAGATGCGCAGATTGATGTCTTTGGGCAACCCCTTGGCCTGCCAGTCGGTGTTGGAAACCAGATCGCGCAGTTGGAGGGCGAAATTGCCCCCTTTCTGGACGGAGGCGAAGACGCCGTACAGGGCATCGCCCCAGGTGTTTTTCAGCAAGGGCCGGTCGGGGGACTCGGCCGCCAGGCGGTTGATGGCCCCCATGAAATGTTCGACGAAGTTCGGGATCTGTTCCTCCATAATCTTACTGGACCCCACCACATCGGCGAAAAGCATGGCCCGGATTTCCTCGGTAAAGCCCCGGGGGGTGGAGGCCCCGGCGCCACTCCGGGGGAGCGGAGGCGGGGCGGCCGCAGTCTGGGGCGCCTGGGGAGGAGTGTCGGCCAGGAGCCGGGTAATATCGATAATTTCAGGCTCCAGACCGTGGGAACGCCAGTGCTGGATCATGCCGCTGGTGCCCCCGGGTCCATCCCCAGCCCCGCCATCCCATACTACAAGGGGGATCAATTCGGTGTCCAGCATTTTCGCCCGCAACATGGCCAGGCCATCCAGGAGGAGATTGGCGTATTCATAGACCATGGCATTGCCGGAAGCACGATTCTCGCTGGCGATAATCACCTGGGCGGCCTGCTGGAGCACCGCCTCGAAGCGGGGAGCCCAATCGGCGCCGGGGACGATGGAGACGCTGCTCTGTATAAATTCCTCCTTGCGGTGCGGGAGGATGACGTTGATCTCGCCTTGCCGCTGCAGCATGGCCTCGAGGAATAAAATGTCGGAGCCGCAGGCGGCTGAAGCCACCCCGATGCGGGCATCGCGCCGGACCAGGGTGTCGGCGATGCGCTGATAGACCTGGGGGGCCAAATAATTGGGGAACCGCGGCTGCGGCCGACCGGGCTGATCGACCATGTGGCCGGCAAAGACGACGACGCGGGGAATTTGGAAGCAGGCTTCGATGCGTTGCCGCTGGTCCGGGTCCAGGTCCATGACGGTGAAGAGGAGCCGGGCGTTGCGCCGGGTGGAGGCCAGATCGCCATATCGGCGGCCGGCCCCCCGGCCGGCCTGGGTATACCATTTGACGGCGTCGTCGAACTCACCCCGGATCAAGGCGGCTTCGCCGAGGGTGGCCTGAAGCCAGTACAACTCGCCGGGATTGCCGGCTGCCTGGGACAATTCCTGGAGGCATTGCTCCGTGACCCGATTGGCCAGGGCCACGGCCTGGTCTTGATGGTTTAAGTACCGGGCGATGGTGGCGGCGTTGATGCCGGACCAATAGCCCCTGGTCTTCTCATAGGCCGAAACGTAGGTTTCGTAGGCCAGCTCCCACTGTTTGGTCTTATCCCGGGGGTCGGCGGCCTGATTGGCGAAATCCTTATGGGCCCGGGCCAGGAGCCCGAGGGTCTCCTCATCGCGGTTGCCCTCGTCAAAGAGCTTTTGGAGCAGATCCAAGGCCTGCTGCACCGCGCCGGAGCGCAAGAGCGCCAGAGCCATCAATTGGCGCAAGCGGGTGTCCTGGGGCCAGAGTTTAAGTCCTTCCGCCACGATGTCGTAGGCCAGCAAAGGCTCTCCCAGCCCCATGATGTGCCGGCCGAGGTCCTGATAGGTTGTGGTGGGAAAAGGCCCGGAGGTGGACTTGACGGTTTGCCACAGTTCAAGGGATTTTACGAGGTCAAGGTTGCTCAGATCACCAGCGAAGTGCTGATCCGGGGCAACCACCCCGTGGGGCATCAAGGAGCAGGTGGGGCCGGAGAGCGCCGGACTTGAGGAAGATTCGACGCGGTATCCCAAGGCAATCATGCCCTGGACGACGCCCAGGGAGATTTTCCGGTCGTATTCCTTTTCGGATTCCGGCAGGTCGTCGTAGGGAACGATGCAGGGGTGTTCCTTGAGCAGGTCATCGCGGCGCTGCCCAAAGCGCCAGCCATCGGCCAGGCGCTGCCGCACCCAATTATCATGGGTGATCTCAGCCAATTGCTCCACCAGTTTGACTAAATCCTCGGGAATCTGCACATTGGTGAGGTCCAGGGATTTGGGCTCGTAGGCCATACGCATCTCCAGGGGCGGAGGTCAAAGTCTCTCAGGGGGAAAAGGCCAGGCTGCCAGCGTCAGCACCTGAAATGCACCATACGACGGGAGGCACAAATCTCCCGGGATGATGACAACTTATTGATATAAAATAGATCTTTTATATTCTGTGTCAATAAATATCCCGCGGTTAGGGGTAAGGCGCTTAAAGAAGGGCAGATTCAGGCGCACCCGGCCGAAGTCCGGGCTTGCCGGGACTGCCGCGGGGGGCCGGATAACCCGTCCGGGGCCAGAATAGCCTTTACACCCAGGCCCAAGCCGCATATAATTTCGTAGAAAAGCGCTGATTTTGGCATGAAAAATAATACGCATAGAAGGCCGGCCGGGCGGGGCCGCTCCCAGTGGCTCTGGGTGCTGGGCGCTGTGGTGTTGCTGGGAGTTGGGGCCTGGGGCATCTGGGGCTATGGGCCGCCGCCGCCGCCGCCCAAGCCGGCGACCCCGGCCCAGCCCCCGCGGATGGAGGGCCTGTCCCTCACCGAGATTCATGAAGGCGATAAGACGTGGGTCCTGGAGGCCAAGAAGGCGGATTTTCACCCGGAACAGGATACCATCAGCATCAGCACCGTCCGGGTGGAATTCTTCGGCCCGGGGGAAGACATCCGGGTGAAGTCCGAAGCGGGGCTGTTTAACACCAAGACCCGGGTCCTGACCCTGACGGGGAAGGTGGAGATGCGGCGGGCCGATTTGCTGGTCCAAACCAGCGTGGCCACCTATCTCCCGGAAGAGCGCGCCTTGCTGGCGCCCGAGGAAGTGGTAATCACGGAACCGGGCCTCAGGGTGGAGGGCAAGGGGATGCGGGTGGAACTGGCCGTTAAGAAGCTGATTATGACCCAACACCACTTCACGGAAATGCAGGTCAAGAATTGGAGGGGCAAGCAGTGAGACGCCTGCGGATTTTAGCTCTCGCCGGGCTCCTGGTCATGGGCTGGACGGTGTCGCTGGCGGCGGAGGGCGCGGCCCCCAAGAAGGAGGAAGGGGAAATCCCCCTGCGCATCACCGCGGCCCGCATGGAAGCGGATAAGCTCAAAGGGATCATCATATTCAGCGGCCAGGTGAAGGCCGTACACGGCGACGCCACCCTGTATTCCGATCAGTTGTGGATCTACCTGGAAACCAAACCGGAGCAGCCCAAAGTGGCCGTGACGCCGCCGAAGGAGGCGGCGGAGCAGACTCCCCTGGGGGATATGGGGAGCGAGCAGATCGACCACATCGTGGCCAAAGGTAACGTGCGCATGGTCCAGGAGGACCGGGTGGCCACCGGGGATGAGGCGGTCTATTACAAGAAGCGGGATGAGGTGGTGCTGACGGGCAATCCCCAGTTATGGCGGGCCGAAAATACCCTGAAAGGGGAACGGATCATTTTCAATCTCAAGACCAACAAGGTGCTGGTGGAAAGTTCGCCCCAACGCCGGGTGGAAGCCCTGCTCTATTCCCAGGGGGCTTCCGAAGGCAAAGCCAAGCAGCCTGTCAGCCCCAAAGCCCGCAAGAGCCCCCAGCCATAATATGCACCGCCTCGCCCTGCAATCTTTGACCAAGAGCTACGACGGCCACAAGGTGGTGGACGACGTTTCCATGGAAGTGAGAAGCGGCGAGGTGGTGGGGCTCCTGGGCCCCAATGGGGCCGGCAAGACCAGCACCTTTTTCATGGTGCTGGGGCTGCTGCAGCCGGACGAGGGCAAGATTTACCTGGACGGGGAGGACATTTCGTTTTTGCCCATTTATCGCCGGGCCCGGTTGGGGCTGCAATACCTGCCCCAGGAGCCCTCGGTGTTCCGGAAACTGACGGTGGCCGAGAACATCATGGCGATCCTGGAGACGCTGGAGCCGTCGCCCCAGACGCGCCAGGAGCGCCTGGAGAAGCTGCTGGCCGACCTGCGCATCTCGCACCTGGCGCACCAGAAGGCCTCGGCCCTGTCCGGGGGGGAGCGGCGCCGGGTGGAGATCACCCGGGCCCTGGTGACCGCGCCGCACTTTATCATCCTGGACGAGCCCTTTGCCGGCATCGACCCGTTGGCGGTGACTGATATCCAGAACATCATCCGGGACTTGAAAAGCCGGAACCTGGGGGTGCTGATCTCGGACCACAACGTCCGGGAAGCCCTGGGGGTCTGCGACCGGGCCTATATCCTCAACGAGGGGGTCATCCTGGAGGAGGGCACCCCGGAAAAGCTGGTGGGGAGTGAATTGGCCAAAAGAATTTACTTGGGCGAGACCTTTAAGTTATAATACTTACGAATCCGGCCACCGGCCGGGGTTTTTATTGCGGTTATTTGTACATTTTTGTATTTTTTCGCATAGGGCGAGCTGATGGCCTTAGAGATCAGACAAAGTTTAAAACTGACGCAATCCCTGATCATGACGCAGAAATTGCAGCAGGCTATCAAGCTGCTGCAACTTTCCCGTCTGGAACTGGTGGGGGAAATAACCCAGGCCCTGGAAACCAACCCGGTCTTGGAAGATGAGGAGTTTGAAGAAGAAAAGGCGCCGGCAGAGGAAGAGGTCAGTCTGGGAAATTATTCCAACGGCGATGAATCAACGCCGGAGGAGGCCAAGAGCGACGGCGAGGCCAAATCCGCGGCGGAAGAATGGGATTGGGACAGCTTCCTGAAAGACCGGCTGATGCCGCCCCCCATGGGGGAATACGAAGAGCGGGAAGCCCTGCCGTTTGAGTCCATGAATGCGCAGGAGACCACCCTGAAATCCCACCTGGTCTGGCAGCTGCGGATGGCCGAACTGGACCAGGAAGGCGATAACATCGGGGTGATGATCATCGGCAACCTGGACAAAGACGGGTATCTCCGGTCCACGGTGGAGGAGATCGCCGAGGAAATGCGGGTGGAGCCGGCCCGGGTGGAGCAGGTGCTGGAGGTGGTCCAGGGCTTCGACCCTCCGGGGGTGGCGGCCCGGAACCTGAAAGAATGCCTACTGCTGCAGCTCAAGATCCTGGGGGTCCAGGATCCCCTGGTGCTGGATATGATCGACCGGCACCTGAATAACCTGGGGAACAAGAATTACCAGGCTATCGCCCGGGACCTGAAGGTGCCCATCGGGAAAGTGGTGGAGGCCGGGGACCTGATCGCCAACCTGGAGCCCAAGCCCGGCCGGGGTTTCGACTCAGAAGAGCCGGACTACATCAACCCCGACGTGCACGTGGAAAAGGTGGGGAACGACTACGTCATCCGGCTGAACGATGACGGCCTGCCCAAATTAAGGGTCAACTCCTTTTACCTGGAGGCCCTGCGGGGTCCCGATAAGCTGCCGGAGTCGGTGAAGAGTTATATTCAGAAGCACCTGGATAACGCCCTGTGGTTTATTCGCAGCATCCACCAGCGGCAGAAGACCCTGTACCGGGTCACCGAAAGTATCGTGCGTTTCCAACGGGATTTTCTGGACCACGGCCTGTCGCACCTGAAACCGCTGACCCTGCGCCAGGTGGCGGAAGATGTCCAGATGCACGAATCCACCATCAGCCGGGTAACCACCAACAAGTATGTCTACACCCCCCAGGGAGTCTTTAACCTGAAGTTCTTCTTCAACAGCGCCATTAACATGTCTTTGGGGGACCAGATCGCCTCGGAGAGCGTCAAGGAAAAGATCCGGCAGCTGGTGGCCGGGGAGAACCCGGAAGACCCTCTGAGCGATCAGGATATAGCCGATAACCTGAGGCGCCAGGATGTGATCATTGCCCGGCGCACCGTGGCCAAATATCGAGGCATGCTGGGGGTGCTACCCTCCAGTAAACGCAAAAAACCCGGCTACCAGCGCAAGAGCCAGCCAGAAAACCGCGCCCTTTGAGATCCGGGTTTTTCGGCGAGTTAAACCCTTTGGGAGGCATTAATGCAAATATCCGTAACTTTCAGACAGATTGAACCCTCTGAGGCCTTAAAAAATTATGTGACCGACCGTTTAAACAAGTTCAAGCGGTATGTGGACGGACCGGTTGAAGCCCACGTGGTTTTGGGGCTGGAAAAGTTTCGCCACCTGGCGGATGTGACGATTGACAGTAATGGCCGCATCATTAAAGGGAAGGAAGAGAATACTGACATGTACGCGGCGATCGATCTGGTGATGGACAAGATCGATATGCAGTTGAAGAAGTTTCGGGACAAGATGCGGAGCGCCAAAGGCGACCGGAGCCGATCGGCGGCCCCGGGTCCGGCCGAGGCGGAGGAAGCCGGGGCTTTACCGGCCATACGGCGGAAACGGGTGGAGGTGCCGGCCCTGCAACTGGCCGATGCAGTGGAACTCATGCAAAGCGGGAAAGACAGCCTGCTGGTCTTTACCAATGTGGCCAGCGGCAACTTGAACATTTTATACCGACGGCCGGATGGCACCTATGTCCTGGTCGAACCCGATTTGGGATAGAGGTATCAGGGAAGCGTATGAAAATTATCGAGCTGCTGGCGCCAAATTGCATTTTGCCCAATTTGCAAGCCACGAACAAGAAGGGAGTGCTGGAGGAACTGGCCAAAAGTCTGGCGCCAGGCCCGGACGAGCTCTCCCTGCAAACTGTGATGGAGGTGCTGCTAGACCGGGAGCGCCTCGGGAGCACCGGCATCGGTGATAACATCGCCATTCCGCACGGCAAACTAACGCAACTTTCCCGTCTCATGCTGTGCTTCGGCCGCAGTATTAAAGGGGTTGACTTCGACTCCATGGACGGCAAGCCGTCGAATATCTTTTTCATGCTGCTGGCGCCGGTTAACTCCGCCGGACTCCATCTCAAGGCCCTGGCCAAGATTTCCCGGATGCTCATGAGCCAGCCTTTCCGGGACAACCTGATGAAGGCGGAGGGGGCCGAGGAGATTTACCGCTTGATTGCCGAACGAGACGCGGAATTTTGAAGTTGGGTCCGGAGATGCTCATCTGGCTCACCCAGGCAACCACCCAGGTCTCTTGAGTTCGGGCGATACGACAAAAATGGCTCAACCACCAGGTTCGCACCGGGAATCGAACCCACGCCACCTGTCCCCCTTTTCCATTCTCATTCTCACCGGGCTGTCGGGATCGGGGAAGAGCACGGTGCTGCGGGCCCTGGAAGATATCGGCTTTTTTTGCGTAGACAATCTGCCCCTGGGCTTGCTGATGCCTTTCCTGGACATGCAGGCGGCGGCGGTGGCCAGCGGGCGGCGGATCGCCCTGGTCATGGACATCCGCACCGAAGGCTTCCTGCAGAATTTCAGCCAGGCTTTTCGTAGTCTCGAAGCATCGGGCTATCATCTGCACATCATTTTTCTGGAGGCGGATGACGCCACCCTGATGCGGCGTTTCAGCCAGACGCGCCGCCAGCACCCGCTGGCGGACCATGACACCATCGTCCAGGCCCTGCGGCAAGAGCGCACCTCGCTGGCGGGCTTGCGACAACTGGCCCACCGGATCATCGACAGCTCCCACTACAACCCGCATCAACTGCGGGAGTTGATCAAGGATGAATACTCGGAGCTGGCGCCGCGCCAGAGGATGTGGCTGCATCTGATCTCATTTGCCTACAAGAAGGGCATTCCCCCGGAAGCCGACATGGTGCTGGATGTGCGGTTCTTACCAAACCCCTTTTTTATTGAGGAATTACAAGAGCTTACCGGAGAGAACCCCGAAGTCCAGAAGTATGTCATGGATCGTCCTGAGACCCAGGCTTTTCTCGACCACCTGTTTACGTTTGTGGACTTCTTACTGCCCCACTACCAGGAAGAAGGCAAGACGCATCTGACGCTGGCCATCGGCTGCACCGGCGGGCAGCACCGTTCGGTGGTCATCGCCAACGTCCTGGGGCAACATCTGAGCCGGGATAATTATCCGTTCACCCTCAGCCATCGCGATATGCCGCGGACCGCAGGAGAACCGTTATGATCGGAATTCTAATCGTCACGCACCAGGAGCTGGCCGAGGCATTGCTCGCCGTCTGGGACCTGATCCTGGGGCGGCAGGAGGGCATCGCGGCCGTGTCCCTGGACCCGAACGCGGCGCCCGAGGCCTCGCGCCAGCAGATCCAGCGGGGCCTGTCCCAGGTGAATGGCGGCAACGGGGTGATCATCCTCACGGACATGCTGGGAGGGACCCCATCCAATCTCACCCTGTCCTTCCTGCAAGACGGCAAGGTGGAGGTCGTCACCGGGGTCAACCTCCCGATGCTCATGAAACTGGCCCACATCCGGGATAAAAAGGACCTGCGGGAGGCAGCCCTGGCCCTGAAGCAATCCGGCCAGAAAGGCATTGCCGTGGCCAGCGAGGTTCTCAAAAAGAAATGACCCCGGGGCTTCTCATCCGCCGAGCCGGCCTGGCGGATGTCTCGGCCATCTGGGCTATTGAAAAGGCATCCTTCCCCACCCCCTGGTCCCGGTGGTCCTTCCTGTCGGAATTGGGCCACCGGAACAGCCACACGCTGGCAGCCGGCCCCGCCGCCCCCCTTCCCTGGCAGACCTGGGGCTATCTCATATTCTGGGTCGTGCTGGACGAAATGCACATCCTCAACCTGGCAGTGCACCCCGAGCACCGCCGCCGGGGCATCGCCCGGGGGCTGCTGGCCGAAGGCCTGGCCCAGGCCCGGACCTTGGGGGCCGAGCTGGCCTGGCTGGAGGTGCGGACCTCCAACCTGCCGGCCCAGGCCCTGTATAAGTCCTTCGGATTTGAGGAAGTGGGCCGCCGCCGCCGCTACTACGACGATACCCAGGAAGACGCCTTGCTGCTGACTTTAGACTGGAGCGAGGAAGGAAATAATTGAGGGGAGGGGGAGGAGAGACCGGTGTAACCTTTTGGCGATCTTTTACGTCTCTAGAACAATCCAGCAGAATCAGGAGGGCATACGATCCATGGAAGAAAAAACCCAATTGTTGGTTTGCCTGGGGGCGGCGGCCGCGGCCAACTGTATCCCCTGCTTTGACTACTATTACCGGAAGGCCCAGGCCTGCGGCCTATCCCCGGAGGACATTCAAGCGGCCGTAGAATGTGCTTATAAAATTAAGAATAATCTCAATATGCTGATGAAGAACAGCATCAGAACTTTAATGGGCCAGGAAGGGGATGCCTGCCCCTTGCCAGACGATAAATGCAGTCCGAAATGTGGTTCATGAATTGATGGGGATTAAGAGATGCACCTCACGGAGATTTACGATCAGTATTACCAGAGGGTCAGAAAATTCATTCTGCATACGGTGAGAAACGAATGGGTGGCGGATGACCTGGTCCAGGAGACTTTTATCAGAATCAACCATAACCTGGACAACGTCAGGGATGCGGCCGGGCTGCAGGCCTGGATATTTAGGATTGCCCACAATATCTGCCTGGATTATTTCCGCCAGCAAGGAAAAACCGCCAACCTGGGCCTGGAAGAAATCTCCGGGGAGCCGACGCCGGCCAAGGCGCCCACGAGTCAGAAAGAAGTGGAGCAATCCCAGATGCGCAAATGCGTCTTCGGCCTGGTCAACCATCTCCCCGAGTCGCTGCGCAGTGTCATCATTCTTTCGGATATCAGCGAATTCAGCCAGCGGGAAATCGCCGAGATCCTGGGGATCACCGTGGATAACGTCAAGATCAGGCTCCATCGCGGCCGGAAAAAGCTGAAGGCCCTGCTGGAAGAACACTGTGTCTTCGAGGTGGATGAGAGGAACGTCTTAACCTGCCAGCCGGACACCCCCAGCGGCTATAACCTCTTCATCAAGCCCCCCAGAAATTAGTTGTATCCTTTCGCCTGTCGCCATCGTCTTAAGGTTAAAATTTCTGCAGCAAAGGAGAACCGGCCATGACTGAGACGAAGCAAGGCGAACTAAAGAATCCGGCTAGCAGCGGCGGGAGATGCTCAACTCACCAGGACCAGGCCCAAGCCGGGAAAAAGATTGTGATCTTGCTGGCCACCGAAAGCCTGGGCAAGGGAGATGAGGGACTCGGACGGCATATCGTCGTCAATTTCATCAAGACTATGAAGGAAATGGGGGGCGATCTGTGGCGCCTGGTCCTGTTAAACGGGGCAGTCAAACTGACCGCGGCAGGTTCGGAGGCCTTGCCCTACCTTCAAGAATTGACCCGGAATGGCCTTGGCATCCTGGTCTGCGGCCCCTGCTTGAAGGCTTTTGATCTCTTTGAGAAAAATCAGGTGGGCGAAGTCACCAACATGCTGGATATCATCACTTCCATGCAGGTGGCGGGAAAGGTCATTTCTCTTACCTGAGACGTATCCGCCCGGAAATGACCGTGTTGGAGTATGACTAAAGGGTGGGGGAGCCAGGAGCCAGCGGCCCTGTCCTCCCCCACCAGTGCAACAGAGTAGACAGGAGGAGATATGGCTGATACCAAACAACAAGACCAAATTTATTATTTTATCATGGAAACTTTTGTAAAACGTGGCCATGGTCCCCACTTCACTGAGATTGCCAGGGAGTTTTCCGTGCCCCCGGAAGAGGGCAAGAGGCTCCTGCATGAGTTGATGGATGACACCAAACTGCCCATCTGGCTATACCCCGATACCGATTTGATCGCTTCATTTGCGCCATTCAACAACCTGCCCACTCAATACCGTATCAGTGTTGACGGACAGAAAAAATGGTTTGCACAATGAGGTTTTGAAGCCCTGGCGGTCTGCTGGGTCTTCCCGGGTAAGGCGATTCAGATCGAGGCGCCCTGTTTGGATTGCGGTGAGTCAATACAAGTAACCGTGCGTGACGGAGCTCTAGAGAGCCAAAGTCCGGCTGGAATATGTGGTTATGTTAATATCCCTCTTTGTAACTGGGCGAAAAGTTGGCCCTACACGTGAAGCCGTATTCATCTCTTCCGTTCGGAAGAGCACGTGAGAAACTGGTCGGATTTTCGTGTCGGAACGGATGAGGCCATCCTCCCACTTGCGGATATTATGGCTATCGTCAGCACCCCGCGTCATACCGCAAGGTTGCAGGGCAATTATGTTTCATCCGCCTCCGATTCTGCTCCTCTGTTTGTAAAGAGACTAAAAGAGGTGACAAAAAATGCCTCATTCTGGAATCCGACTCCGTCATAACTCCGCCTGTTTGCCGGCGCCAGGCGGGTTTCGGGTCCCAGGAAAAGCTCAAGAAAGGAGGTCTGCGTGAAGGTTGCTTATATCCTGAATTCCCCAAATTGCCAGAAGATCTTGACTTCCATGATCATTCCTCAACTGCAGGAAAGCAGGCACGGTGCCGAGGTGCTGGGAATGTTTTTCATGGTAGACAACACGTTTTTCCTCATGGAAGGCACGGAGGCGGCCGCAGACCTTCAGGCTCTGCATGAGCAGACGGGCATGATTCTTATGGGCTGCGACCAGTGCTGCCATGAACGGGGTCTAAACGGAAAGCTCATCCCGGCCGCAAATCTGGGGTGCTTTCCAACGCTATATGCGGCTTTGGCAGGCACTGGAGTGCAGCAGGTGATCACGTTGTAACCTTCGGGGTGCAACGTCGAACACCCACCCGGACCGTCTTGGCTAAGGCGAGGGCGCTTTCTTTTCAATTCTGGCAAAGGTCACGCCGGCATCGGCAGAAGGGGCTTTTCCCCCTGCCCACTTAAAGGGAGTTGTGAGGCCAGGCGTTAAGAAGGAGGAGAGGGAAAACCTCTCCTCCTTGCCTTTTGTCCTTATTTCCCTGTTAGATTATGCCGTGGTGCACTGGCCGCAGCTGCCGGGGTGTTCCCGGAGGCTGGTGGTGAGGGTCTTGGCGAGATATTTCTGTACCAGGGTCTCCGGGGCTTCCAGGGGGGCGCCGGCGATGACTTCGATGCCTTTATGGGCCAGGAGGCTCTGAGCCTTTTCCCCCAGGGAGCCGGCAATGACGTGGGTGACGCCCAGGTCATCGAGCCACTCGGGGATACCGCCGGGCTCGTGGGGCGGGCTGGGTACGAGTTCCTTGGGACCCACGGCGCCATTTTTGACCGTAAAGACGGCAAAGTGGGAGGCATGGCCGAACTTGTCAGACAATTTGCCGTCTTCCACCGGCAGGGCAAACTTCAGGACCCCGGGCTCCCGGGTGGCCAAGGGCGTCAGGGGCAGGGCCGCCAGGACCTGATCCACGATGGGGGCAAGGGCCTGAAAGAAGGGGCTGTCGGCCTCCTTGACGTTAAGGAGCTGGCCCTGGTCGGCGGCCTCCACCACGGCCGGGTCAAAGGGCAGGGCGCCCAGGAAGGGGACGTTGGCGGCCTCGGCGGTTTTTTTGCCGCCGCCGCGCTTGAACAAGGGCAGGTCCTTGCCGCAGTGGGGGCAGGCGTAACCGCTCATATTCTCCACGATGCCCAGGACCTGCATGTTGATCTTTTCGCAGAAATTGAGGGATTTGCGCACGTCGGCCAGGGAGATCTCCTGGGGGGTGGTGACGATGACGGCCCGGGCGTCGGGAATGGTCTGGGCCACGCTCATGGGCTCATCGCCGGTCCCGGGCGGGGAATCCACCACCAGGAAATCCAGGGCGCCCCACTGGACTTCGCTGATGAACTGGCGGATGAGCTGGTGTTTTAAGGGTCCCCGCCAGATCACCGCCATATCCCGGTCCCGCATGATGGCCTCGACGGAGATGACCCGGAGGTGGTCGAAGAGGTCAGGCGGCAGGGAAAACTGGGCATGGGTCAGGTCCAGGGGCTCCTTAAGGCCCAGCATCCGCAGGACGTTGGGGCCGTGAAGGTCCACATCCATCAAGCCCACCTTGTTCCCCCGGCGGGCCAGGGCCAGGGCCAGGCTGACCGCGACGCTGCTTTTGCCGACGCCGCCCTTGCCGCTCATCACCACCAGCTTGTGGCGAATCTGCTTCAGGGCCCGGGTCAAATCCCTTTCTTCCTGATCTTTCTGGGTGGCATGATGAGCCGGATCACAGCCCGAGCACCCCTTGGGGTCTTCGCCGCAGGCGTTGGGATCGGCTCCGTGAGGACATTTATCCATATTGCAAGCTCTCCTTATGAGTAGTCGATGAAAAAACCGGCCGAGGGGCGAGACGCCTCCCTTCCGGATTCCTCTCTGCTTAACATTATAAGTGTACGCCGGTTTGGGGCAAGATGCAAGTTATGCACAATAGTTAATATCAGGAATTTTTGGGGTGGGGGGGTTTTGGGGGGGCGAACCTTAGGAAAAATTATGCCGGGCAGATCCCATCCATCAATACGCAGGGGCGCTCAGCCCAGCATGATCAGGGCAATCTGGCGGTAGAGGGGCATAATGATGGCCCCCATGACGCCGGTGTAAAACAGGATAAGGATGAGGATGAAGCCCACGGGCTGGAGGTGGTCGTAGAGGCGGGCGAGTTCCCGGGGCAGCAGCAGGGCCAGGATGTGGGAGCCGTCCAGGGGCGGGATGGGGATGAGGTTGAAGAGGGCCAGGAAGATGTTGATGCTGACGCCGAAGTAGGCCAGATGCATGAGGCCCGGGTTGGCCAGGCCCAGACGCAAGACCACGGAAAAAGCCGCGGCCAGGACCAGGTTGCTCACGGGCCCGGCGGCGCTGACGGCAAACTCGCCCCAGCGGTAATTGCGATAGTTGAGGGGGTTGACCGGCACCGGCTTGGCCCAGCCGAAGATAATGCCGGCGTGGGACATCAGGAGGAGCAGGGGCAGGATGATGGTGCCCACCATGTCGATGTGGGGCACGGGGTTCAGGGTGATGCGGCCCAGCATGCGGGCGGTGGGGTCGCCGTTCATGAGGGCGATGTAGCCATGGGCGACTTCATGGAAAATGACGGAAAAGAGGAGCACCACGGCCATGAGGGCCGCTTCCAGGAGGTAAGGGAGGTTCATCCCGGGCATTTGTTCAGGTTTCCCGGATCAAGGCTTCTCCCGCGCCCCGCAGGCGTTCCAGTTCCTCAAGGGACGAGGCCTCGAAATAGAAGCGCACCACCGGCTCAGTGCCGGAGGGCCGGAAACAGACCCAGCTGCCGTCGGCCAGGACGTACTTGTGGCCGTCCAGGGTAATGTGTTCGGCCACGGCCAGGCCGGCGAACCGGGCCGGCGGGGTTTTCAGGCGCTGAAGCAGGCGCTCCTTGACTTCCGGGGTCAGGGAGAAATTGAGGCGGCGGTTGTAGACCGGGCCCACTTTGGCAAAGAGGTCGGCAATGAGTTCGGGGAGGCCCTTGCCTTTCCGGGCCACCATTTCGGCAATCATGACCCCGGCCAGGATGCCGTCTTTTTCCGGCAGGTGGTGCTTCATGGAGAAGCCTTCGCTCTCCTCGCCCACCATGACCACCTGGTCGCGATTGATGTACTCTCCCAGGTACTTGAAGCCCACCTTGGTGACGTAGACCGGGCGGTCATACCGGGCGGCGATGCGGTCCAGGAGGTGGGTGGTGGCGACGCTGCGGGCCACGCCGCCGTCCCAGCCCCGGGTCTCGATAAGATAATCGAAGAGGAGGCCCAGGACAGTGTTGGCGTCGTGATAGGCGCCGGATGCGTCCATGACCCCGAAGCGGTCGGCGTCGGCGTCCACCGCCAGGCCCAGGTGGGCCCCGGTGGCCTTGACGCGGGCCGCGAGGTCCTGGAGGAATTCCTCGGAAGGCTCAGGCCGGTGGCCGCCGAAGTAGGCGTCCCGATAGCCGTTGAGGAGCTCGACTTCCACCCCCGCCTCCTTTAAGAAGGCGTCCAGATAGTCGCGGCCGGTGCCATACAAAACATCCACCACCACCTTGAGGCCGGAGGCTTTCAAGACCTCAAGATCCACCAGGGTCTTGAGGTGGCTGAAATAAGCGGCCCTGGGCTCCAGGTCCACCACCAGGCCCTGGTCCCGGGCCTGGGCCAGGGGCATGGTCTTGACGGCGGCGTCGGTCATGGCGCCGATGAGGGCCTCGATGGGCTTGGTGACCGCCTCGGGGGCCGGGCCGCCGGTGGCGGGAGAGAACTTGATGCCGTTATATTCCGAGGGATTGTGGCTGGCGGTGATGTTGATGGCCCCGGCGCGCTTCGCCTCCCTCGTGGCGAAACTGACCACCGGGGTGGGGCAATCCCGGGTGGTGAGGTGGCTGATGATGCCGTTGGCCGCCATCACCTGGGCGGCGGTGGCGGCAAAGGCCTCGGACCGGAAACGGGTATCGTAGCCGATCACCACGCCCTGACGGGTGAGACCTTCTTTATGCAGATAGTCGGCAATGGCCTGGCAGACCAGGCGGGCGTTGGCGAAGGTGAAATCTTCCGCCAGAATCCCCCGCCAACCCGAGGTGCCGAATTTGATTTCCGTCATTCTGGGCAATCCCTTTTCATGCAGGGGTCAGGGACCAGGGGTCAGTAAAGCCAGCGTCCGAAATTGATCCCTGCCGGTCTGCAACCCGGATATTGAGTGGAGCAGCACCTAATGAGAAAAAAAGGGGACAGTCTTGCCTGGCCCCTGATCTTTCAGTCTCGCGTCCTGATAACTTACGTTCCCAAATCGTAGGAGGCCAGGTATTTTTCCTGTTCGGGAGTCAGGGTGTCGATATCGACTTGCATGGCCGCCAGTTTCAGGCGGGCGATTTCCCGATCGATATCTTCCGGCACCGGATAGACCTGCTTGGCGAATTTTTGGTGGTTTTTGGAGATGAATTCCGCGGACAGGGCCTGGTTGGCAAAGCTCATATCCATGACCGCGGAGGGGTGGCCTTCGGCCGCGGCCAGGTTGACCAGGCGGCCTTCCGCCAGGACATAGAGGCATCTGCCGTCTTTCAGGGTAAATTCCTCCACCGCGTCCCTGATTTGGCGGCGGGCGGTGCTGAGGCGCTCCAGGGCCGGGATGTCGATTTCGACGTTGAAGTGCCCGGAATTGGCCAGGATGGCGCCGTCTTTCATGAGGGCGAAATGCTCCTCCCGGATGACATTGATATCACCGGTGAGGGTGCAGAAGATGTCGCCGAGCCTGGCAGCCCGGTCCATGGGCAGGACTTCGTAGCCGTCCATGAGGGCTTCCAGGGCTTTTAAGGGGTTGACCTCGGTGATAACTACCCGGGCGCCCATACCCCGGGCGCGCATGGCCAGGCCGCGGCCGCACCAGCCATAGCCGGCCACCACGAAGATGCCGCCGGACAAGAGCCGGTTGGTGGCCCGCATGATGCCGTCGATGGTGCTCTGGCCGGTGCCGTAGCGGTTGTCGAAGAGGTATTTGGTCATGGCGTCGTTCACCGCGATGACCGGGTAACGGAGGACGCCGTCTTTGGCCATGGCCTTGAGGCGGATGACGCCGGTGGTGGTCTCTTCGGTGCCGGCGAAGACGTCGGCGAGGAGGTCCTGGCGCTTGGTGTGGATGGTGAAGACCAGGTCGGCGCCGTCATCCATGGTCATCTGGGGTTTGACTTCCAGGGCCTGGTGGATGTGGCGGTAATAGGTGTCGCCGTCCTCGCCCTTGATGGCGAAGGTGGGAATTTCTTCAACCTTGGCCAGGTAAGCGGCCACGTCGTCCTGGGTGCTCAGGGGATTGGAGGCGCAGACGTAGACGGTGGCGCCGCCGGCTTTCAGGGTGGCGGCCAGCACGCCGGTTTCGGTGGTGACATGGAGACAGGCGGCGATCCGGAGCCCGGCCAGGGGTTTTTCCCGCTCAAAGCGTTCCCGGATGGCATTCAAGACCGGCATATCGCGCCGGGCCCACTCCACCCGCAGGCGGCCCTTATCGGCTAACTTAATGTCTTTGACATCGTAATCCATGCGAATCGAATCCTCACTTAGCTTGCGCAACTTGCGGCTGGCAGATGCAGATGGGGGAAGGGCCTTTGAGCCCGGCCTTTTCCCGCAATATGTCTATTTTGTTGACGTATTCCCAGGTGAAGTCCGGGTCGGTGCGGCCGAAATGGCCGTAAGCCGCGGTCTTCTTGAAGATGGGGCGCTGGAGCTCCAGATACTGGATCATGGCGGCGGGCTTGAAGCAGAAGGTGGACTTGATGATCTCCAGGAGTTTGTCTTCGGGGATGACCGCGGTGCCGTAGGTGTAGGCCATGATGGACAAGGGGTCGGGCAGGCCGATAGAGTAGGCCACCTGGACTTCACAGCGGTTGGCCAGGCCCGCGGCCACCACGTTCTTGGCCACGTGGCGCAGCATGTAAGAAGTGGTGCGGTCCACCTTGGTGGGGTCTTTGCCCGAAAAGGCGCCGCCGCCGTGATAGCCGCGGCCGCCGTAGGTGTCCACGATGATCTTGCGGCCGGTCACGCCGCAGTCGGCCAGGGGGCCCCCCACTACAAACTTGCCGGTAGTATTTACCAGGAATCGGGTGTCCACCAGCAGGTTCGCCGGAATCGTCTTTTTGATGACTTCCTCGACGATGGCCTCTTTCAGATCCTCATATTTGACGTCGGGATTATGCTGAGCCGCGATGACCACGGTATGCACACTCTTGGGCTCCCCGTTTTCATAGCGGATCGTCACCTGGGTCTTGCCGTCGGGCCGCAGAAACGCCAACCGGCCGTCTTTCCTGACCTTGGCCAGACGCTCGGCCAGGCGATGGGCGTACCAGATGGGCATGGGCATGAAGTTTTCGGTGGAAGTGGAGGCATAGCCGAACATCAGGCCCTGGTCGCCGGCCCCCTGCTCCGGAGTCAGCCCCCGGCCTTCAACGCCTTGGGCGATATCCGGCGACTGCCGGTCCAGGGAGGTGAGGACGGCGCAGGTTTCCCAGTCGAAGCCCACGGATGAGTCGTTATAACCGATCTCTTTGATGGTGGCACGGACGATGTCGGGGAAATCCACCCGGGCGTTGGTGGTGATTTCTCCGGCAATCATGGCCAGGCCAGTGGTGACCAGAGTTTCGCAGGCCACCCGGGCAAACTTGTCTTGGGCGATGATGGCATCTAAGATGGCATCGGAGATTTGATCCGCCACCTTATCGGGATGCCCCTCGGTCACTGATTCCGAGGTAAACAGGAAATCGGATTTGGCCATCCTAATGGGACTCCTTTGCAAGAATAATCGCGGCGCGGAGGAGGCTCCGCGCCTAACCTAGAAAATTTAACTGGATATGGAGAAAAAAGCGAGGGGTTTTTCAGCCGAGGCGGTCTTTTTGAGGCGATTGTGACGGTCCACCATGACCACTATGGGTTGATGCCGCTCAAGCTCCGCGCCCTCGTAGGTGGCGTAGGTGGTGATGATGATCAAATCCCCGACCGCGCCTTTGCGGGCCGCAGCGCCGTTGAGGCAGATAATCCCGGAATCGGCTTCGCCCTCAAGGGCATAGGTTTCGAAGCGTTCGCCGTTGGAGACATTATAGACGTGGACCATCTCGTAGGGCAGGATGTCGGCCTCGCGCATCAGTTCGGCGGAGATGGTGAGAGAGCCCTCATAGTTCAGGTCGGCCTGGGTGACGGTGGCCCGGTGGATTTTGGATTTCATCATTACACGCAACATAAACGGGACTCCGATAACAAAGTATTATCAATCAGGCGGGTCTTATTGATCCAGACCGCCAGCAGCAGCCGAGCATCGCCTTCGATGGCCTCGACGTCCTTCAAGGTCTCCGGGTCCACCAGGGCGGCGTAGTCGATATCGGCGCCGGGGGCGGCGTTAATAATCTGGCGCACCGCCTCGAGGATATTGTCCCGACTTCTGGCGCCAGAGGCCACCAGTTCCCGGGCCGCCAGGAGGGCCCGATAGAGGCAGAGGGCCGCGGCCCGTTCCGCCGGGTTCAAATAGGTGTTCCGGGAACTCATGGCCAGCCCGTCGGGCTCCCGGACGATGGGGCGGCCGACGATTTCCGTCGGCACATCCAGGTCGACGACCATCCGCTTGACCACCATCAACTGCTGGTAGTCCTTTTCCCCGAAGACGGCCACCCGGGGCGCAACCCGGTTCAGGAGCTTGAGCACCACGGTGGCCACTCCCCGGAAATGGCCCGGCCGGGAGGCGCCGCACAGGCCCTGGGAGAGAGACTCCACGGCCACATAGGTCTGATACCCCGGGGGATACATGGCGCCGGCCTCGGGGGTATAGAGGCAGTGGACGCCGGCTTCCCGGGCCAGACGCACGTCCCGGTCCAGATCCCGGGGATAGCGCGACA
This sequence comes from Desulfobaccales bacterium, assembly GCA_052139855.1. Lineage (GTDB taxonomy): Bacteria > Desulfobacterota > Desulfobaccia > Desulfobaccales > 0-14-0-80-60-11 > 0-14-0-80-60-11. Next base: position 2,580 of record JBKQVS010000177.1, on the reverse strand, counting down.
AATCTTCCTGGGGCCCGAACTGAGCCGGATTGACGAAGAGGCTGACCACCAGGCGGTCGCCGGCGGTTTTGCCATATTCCATCAGGCTCAGGTGCCCCGGGTGAAAAAAGCCCATGGTGGGCACCAGGACGACCTTGAGGCCCTGGTCCCGCCACTGCCGGGCCCGGGTGTGCATCTCCTGGGGGTCGCTGATGATCTCCATAAAAAAACCCCAGACCTGATCCTCTGGGGGGTTGCCGCCCTCCGAGTCTCAGTCCGTGCGTCGCCGGATCCAAGCTCTGGGTTAAAATCCATTAATTTTTACCATGATTGCCGGGTAATTGTCAATATTTTGTTAGAATTCTATGGATTTGTTGGCCCTCTCTGCACCCGTGGGCGGAATTAACCCTATTATAGGCCCCGCCCAGCTTAGATAGCGCTTCAGGGTATATTACGCAGGGAGACCTCAATGCGATCGCCCAGGGGCACCTCCACCGAAAGGTAACCATTTTCGGGGCGACGCACATATTCGAGATAAGGCTTATGGGCTTCCGGGAAGATATCGAGATCATCTGCGATGATCAGTGCTCCCTGACGCAAGTGCGGTTCCACCAGTTGCAAAACCGGCAGGTAAAGATTTTTCCAACCATCCAAAAGCACCAGATCAATGGGGCCCTCCAGGTCACGCAAGGTAACCAGGGCGTCCCCGGCCCGGAATTCAACGAGGAACCCCAGTCCCGCGGCATCTAGATGCTGACGGGCGCGTTTGACCTTCTCCCCATTCATTTCCGTGGTAATGACCCGCCCGCCGCCGTTATCTCGCAGCGCCGCCGCCAGGAAAATCGTCGAAATGCCGAAGGAGGTGCCGAACTCCACGATGTTGCGGCTCCGCTGGGCGCGGGCCAGAATATACAGCAGTTGCCCCATTTCCCGAGAAACGGGCAGGAAGGCTTCCCCCAACAACTCGGCTCGCTCGCTGTCATTTACCGGACCATCCGTCTTCCCCATTTCCTCTCTTAATCGGGCCACGATGGCGGGGTCGGTCTCCTCGGCGGCTTGGAATAGGCGATCCAGGACGCGGGTCACGGCCGGGGCATGTAATGCGGAATGCTTTGATGCTGCCATGGAAAATTCTCCTTGATGATCAGATCGAGCGACGATTATCTCCATGAGTGCGTCGCCCATGATTTGGGTGTTATCATATCCCTCATTTGACTTGACGAAAAGTGCAACTTTTGCAATATATAGTTGCACAAAATGCAATCAACTATACCTTCCATGGATTTGAACCTGCTAGTCGCCCTGGATGCGCTTTTGCGCACCGAGAGCGTCACTGCGGCGGCCCGGCGCATGAACCTGAGCGTACCTGCCATGAGCCGAACGCTGGCGCGTATCCGGGATGCCATCGGCGATCCGATTCTGGTGCGAGCGGGGAGGAAACTGGTGCCCACGCCTCGCGCCTTAGTGCTGCGCGGGCGGGTACAGGCCATTGTCGAAGAAGCCCAGAACCTGCTACAGGCGGGAAAAACCCAGTTACCCGGCACCCTTGAACGAACTTTCACGCTCCGTTCCAGTGATGCCTTCGCCGGCACTTTTGCAGCCCGACTCGTAGAAATTGTTCGGGACACGGCCCCGCAGGTGGTGCTGCGGTTCGCCCCTCAGGGAGAGGAGGATGTAGAAGCTTTGCGTGAGGGTAAGGTGGATCTCGATCTCGGGGTCATCGGCGCTATGGGACCTGAAGTTCGCCTACAGATGCTCTTTCGGGACTGCTTCGTGGGGGTCGTGCGGCAGGGACACGCTCTGGCCCGCGCGGAAGTCACTGCAGAACGGTTTGCCGGACAGGAACACATAAGCGTTTCACGACGGGGCCAGCCGTACGGGCCGATTGATAAGGCCCTGGAGCAAGTGGGCCTATCTCGGCGCGTGGCCCTGGTGGTGCCGACGTTTTACGGTGCGCTGGCCGCCGCCGCCGCTTCCGATCTGGTAGCGGCCATGCCTCGCTTTTTCGCCGAATCAGTCCAAGCACTCCTGGCCGTGCATATCTTCCCGTTGCCGGTAACCACCGAACCGATCAATATATCCCAGGCCTGGCACCCGCGTTTTGACGCAGACCCGGCCCATCGTTGGTTGCGCGAATGCGTCCGCGCGGCCTGCAAACCAAAACCTCAGGATTAGCGAGTTAAAGGGAATTGGCCTTCTTGAGCAAGGCCTCAGGAGGCGGCATATGGCAAGGAAAAGGATATTACCGCAAGAGGTGGAAGCAAGATTAGGAAGGGCGAGCTGAGTCCCGGCACCCGGTATTCTTCTCTCCCTTCCTACCCATAAACCAACGGCGGGTCGTTATTTTTGCGGGACACGATCTTCCCGATCACGTAACCCTCTTTGTGCAGGCCCTGGAGGCGATGAGGTCGACGCTGCCCGCAGGGATGTGCTGGCCCCGGAGGATATCCAGGTTGTCGCCGAAGTAAAGCTGATTCTTCCAGATTTCCATGGCCCTGAATTCAGATTAGCGCTTTACTGCCTGGAAGGAAAGAGAAAATTAAAGAAACAAGGGCGACCCGGCGGGGCGCCCTGACTTATAGGGGGTTGGGTGGGGAGTTT
>JBKQVS010000176.1:0-9444 GCA_052139855.1 Desulfobaccales bacterium | reverse complement strand
GGCCAAAAAAACGCGCCCCGCAAGCAGGGCGGCTAAATAATGTGGAGGAATCGTCACCCCCTCACCCCCTCATCTCATCATCGCCCGGCATTGACCCAATCGTCCGACTTTTCGTACCCCAGTTTTACGAGCAGGTCGCCAAATTCCTGGAGGAGGAAACGGCGGTCTTCGGGGCCAAGAACGCGGCGCCAATCGTCGGGGCGTTTGTTGCTGACCAGGGCGGTGGAGTTGGGATCGCGGGAAAAAAGCCGGGCCAGGCGCTGCTTGGTGTGCGTGGGGCGCTCGGGGATGCGCCAGGGGACGCCGTTCCCGGTGTTGGGGTCCGGGCCGCGGCCGCCCTCCTCCCCCGAGACGGCCTGAGCTGGACGCATGGCCAGAAATTTTTGCTTTTTCAGCCCTCACCCCGGGACTCTGCTTCAACAAGTTCAAAGTTCAAAGTTCAAGGTTCAAAGTTAAGAGTAGGGCCATCAGGAATTTTGCATGATTTATGGGTGGGGGAAAGGCCCGGGACTGCCCTCGAGGGGAGGGAGGAATAAAAAAAGAACTTCTGCCAAGCGCGATGATCCCCGGGTTTCCCTATCTTAAAAATGGGTTTCCTCCCTTGAAGCGATCCAAAGTGTGATTATTATATGAGTGAAACCCGAGGACCGGAAAATCTGCCGCCGGCCCCCCTCAAGCAATGCGAAAGGAAGGGGCGCGATGTGGGGGTTGCAGTCCCACCGGGTTGTGGGAGAAGGGAGCCATACCTTCCGGTATGGCTCCCTTTGCGTTCTGGGCAGGCTGAGAATCGCCCAGGGGACAGACAGGGTCATTCTAAACGGTGCGGAAGAAATTTGCCGGCCGGTGTGAAAAGGCTTGCTCATCTCGTTGAGATCGGGTTATAATGACTATCATGAAAAATCCCGCCCAGCCTGTCACGCATCTTTTAGGCAGCCGAGTATCCGGCGGCAGCGTATTATTGTGCGCCGGGCCCGGCCTGTTGGGTTTGGGGCTGGTGGGGCGAAGGAGGATGTTGCGGCCATAACCCGTGACCCCCACTACCGAAACTCCCAGGCAGGGCCGCTTGCGGCCCTGTTTTTTTTGTGGGTGGCGAGGGATGGCCGGCCGGGGAGGTGAGGCTGGGCGGTAATTTTGCCTGATCGCCGGGGCAATGGCGGCTGAGGCGAGGTGGACTTTTGCCGAGGGAGACCTGACTACCAACGGCAAATACCCCCCGGATTTTAGGCGCAGTTCTTATTTTCCCGATGATTGACAAAAACCTAACAGTATTTTAATATCTTAACGTTAATTATCTATCATATGGCCAGGGGCGAAAAATGGAGAAACAGGACCTGGAGCTTATAGAACAGTTGATGGATCGGGACCCGGAGTTGAAGCAATATGTTGAAAAACACCGGGAATATGAGAAGCAGTTGGAGACCTTCAACCGCCGGCCGTATTTGACCACGGTGGAGACCATCGAGCGGAAACGGCTGCAAAAATTGAAGCTGGCCGGCCGCGACCGGATCGAGCTGATCCTGGCCCAGCATCGCCAGAAGGAAATCCTGCAATGAAGCTGACCGGCGCCCAAATTCTCATGAAATGCCTGGAACGGGAGGGAGTCAAGCACATCTTCGGTTATCCCGGCGGGGTGGTTCTGGATATCTATGACGAACTGGCCCGCACCCCCCAAATCCAGCATATCCTGGTACGCCACGAACAGGCCGCGGTACACGCGGCGGACGGCTATGCCCGGGCTTCTGCCCAGGTGGGGGTGGCCCTGGTGACGTCGGGGCCCGGCGCCACCAACACGGTGACAGGCATTGCCTCGGCTTACCTGGACTCCATCCCCATCGTGGTGATTACCGGGCAGGTGCCCACCAATCTGATCGGCAACGACGCCTTTCAGGAGGTGGACATCGTGGGCATCACCCGGCCTTGCACCAAGCATAATTACCTGGTCAAGGACGTCAACGATCTGGCCAGGACGATACACGAGGCCTTCTATATCGCCCGGTCCGGGCGGCCGGGGCCGGTGCTGGTGGATCTCCCCAAGGATGTGAGTCAGGCCAGCACGGTGCCCAAGTTTCCCGAGATCATCAAGATCAAGAGCTACAACCCCACGTACCATGCCAATCCCCGGCAGGTGGCCCGGGCCCTGGACATGATCCTGCACGCCAAGAGGCCGGTGCTCTATACCGGGGGCGGCATCGTGCTGTCGGACAGCTCGGAGGATCTCTATAAATTCGCCACGGCCTTGCAGATCCCGGTGACCAGCACCCTCATGGGGCTGGGGGGATTCCCCGGCGACCATCCCCTGTGGATGGGGATGCTGGGCATGCACGGCACCTACTGCGCCAATATGGCCGTGTCCCAGGCCGATGTGCTGATCGCGGTGGGGGCCCGGTTCGACGACCGGGTGACCGGGAAGCTGTCGGAGTTCGCGCCCCACGCCAAGATCGTGCATATCGATATCGACCCGAGCTCCATCAGCAAGAACGTGCAGGTGGATATCCCTATCGTGGGGGACTGCAAGGATACGCTGGGGCAGCTCAACGAACTGCTGGAGGACAAACCCGTCCGGGATTGGACGGATTTGCGCCAGCCCTGGCTGGACACGGTCAACGAGTGGAGCACGACGCATCCCCTGACCTACACCTGGGACGCCAAGGTCATCAAGCCCCAATTCGTGGTGGAGAAGCTCTATGAGCTCACGAAGGGGGAGGCCTACATCACCACCGAGGTGGGGCAGAACCAGATGTGGGCGGCCCAGTTTTACAAGTTCAGGCACCCGCGGCGCCTGATGACCTCCGGGGGCCTGGGGGTCATGGGGTATGGGTTTCCCGCGGCCATGGGGGTGCAACTGGCCAAGCCGGATGCCATCGTTATCGATATCGCCGGGGACGGCAGCATTCAGATGAATATCCAGGAGTTGATCACGGTGGTGGATAACAAGTTGCCGGTAAAGATCGCCATCCTGAACAACACTTACCTGGGCATGGTGCGGCAGTGGCAGCAGTTGTTTTATGATCGGGTCTATAGCTCCACGCCCATGACGGCTCCCGATTTTGTCAAGCTGGCCGAGGCTTACGGCGCGGTGGGGCTGAGGGCTACCAAGCCCGAGGAAGTGGAGCCGGTGATCAGAGAGGCCCTCAAGACCTCCCGGCCGGTGATCATGGACTTCAAAGTGGAACCGGAAGAGTGCGTCATGCCCATGGTGCCCGCAGGCAAGGCTATGCACGAGATGTTACTGGCTTAGGAGGGGAAATGGAGCCGAAGGCGGAGCCGCGACATACTATTGCAGTGACGGTGGATAACCTTCCGGGGGTGCTGTCCCGGGTGACCGGCCTGTTTTCCGGCCGGGGCTTTAATATCGAAAGCCTGTGCGTGGCCGAAACCATGGACCCGGCAGTCTCCCGGATCACTCTGGTGTCCACCGGGGATGAGCAGATCATCGAGCAGATCATCAAGCAGCTCCACAAGCTCATCAACGTCATCACCGTGGTGGACCTGAGCGAAGTGGCCCACGTGGAACGCGATATGGTGCTGGTCCGGGTGAAGGCGGAGGACAAGTCCCGGGCCGAGGTGCTGCGCATTGCCGACATCTTCCGCTGCCGGGTGGTGGACGTCAGCCCCAGCACCTATACCCTGGAGATCACCGGCAACCACGAAAAAACCAAGGCGGTGCTGGAACTTCTGAAGAATCACGGAATCCAGGAAGTCGTCCGGACCGGCACCCTGGCCATCCAGCGGAGCAAGAAGGATTGATAGTGAGCGGTGAGCAGTGAGCAGTGAGCAGAATAATGGGGCGCGTCTCACGCGCCGTTCTTTGAATATTATTTCTTGTAAAGGAGTAGTGATGAATATTATATTTGAATGGGGTGAATATCCAAGGCGGGAGCCGGATATTCAAGTAAACACTGAGGTAGAGGTATCTGCTATAATAAAAGATCACGATATAAAACCATGCCATTCTGATGCTATAATTGTATCACTTGGCATAGGTGGACAATTGAATACAGATTTGCGAGGATCAGCCAAATGCGAATGTGGTAAAACTTTAATGGAATTTGAAGGTTTTCAATCGACTATATCTAAATTTACTCTATAAAAAAATAGATCATTAAGAGCAGGTTTCACGAGTTGGTAATGGCGCAGGCAACTGATAACTGACTACTGGCGGCTGCCAGAAGAAAGGATAAAAATAATTATGAAAATGTACTACGATAAAGATGCGGATTTGGGGATTCTCAAGGGGAAAAAGGTGGCCATCATCGGCTTCGGCTCCCAGGGCCACGCCCAGGCGCTCAATCTGAGGGATTCGGGCGTGGACGTGGTGGTATCCGAGATGCCGGGAACCCCTAACTTTGAGCTGGCGGTGAAATACGGCTTCAAGCCGGTGTCCGCGGCAGAGGCGGCCAAACAGGCCCAGGTGGTGCAGATTCTCACCCAGGACCACGTCCAGGCCACGCTGTATGAAAACGATCTGAAGCCGCATATGACCAAGGGCAAGACCCTGCTCTTTTCCCACGGCTTCAATATCCATTTCGGCCAGATCGTGCCCGGGCCGGGCATCGACGTGATCATGGTGGCCCCCAAAGGCCCCGGCCACCTGGTGAGGGCCGAATACGAGAAAGGCGCGGGTGTGCCCTGCCTGGTGGCGGTGGAACAGAACGCCTCTGGCAAGGCCCTGGCTACGGCCCTGGCCTATGCCAAGGGCATCGGGGCCACCCGGGCCGGGGTACTGGAGACCTCCTTTCGGGAAGAGACCGAGACCGACCTCTTCGGCGAACAGGCGGTGCTCTGCGGCGGGGTCTCGGAACTGGTCAAGGCTGGCTTCGATACCCTGGTGGAAGCGGGCTACGCCCCGGAGATCGCCTACTTCGAGTGCTTCCACGAACTGAAGCTCATCGTGGACCTTTTCTATCAGGGCGGTCTCGGCTACATGCGCTATTCGGTGTCCGATACCGCGGAGTACGGCGATTACACCCGGGGGAACCGGATCATCACCGAAGAGACCCGGGACGAGATGCGCCAGATCCTTTACGAGGTGCAGAGCGGCGAATTCGCCAAGGAATGGATCCTGGAGAACCAGGCCAAGCGCCCGGTCTTCAACGCCATGCGCCGCCAGGAGGCGGCCCACCCCATCGAGGCAGTGGGGAAAAAGCTGCGGTCCATGATGGGCTGGCTGAAGCGGAAATAAGCGCAGCAATTTTTCCTGATGAGTATTATGCAGCCACGAGATCATCGGGGGCCGAGCTTATGAGCCGCGGTATCATAGCCGCGCCCGGCTATTCCTTCCTGGCCTCCAGCGCTCTATTGATGCTGCTGGGCTGGCTGCTGCACTGGGGCTGGCTCTGGTGGCCGGGGCTGGCGGCCCTGATCTTCTTCGGCTATTTCTTCCGGGACCCGGAGCGCCTGATTCCCCCGGAGCCCGAGGTGGTGGTGGCGCCGGCGGACGGCAAGGTCATTCTGACGGATGAGGTCCGGGAGGAGCGCTACCTGAACGGTCCGGCCCGCAGGGTGGCCATTTTTATGAACGTCTTTGACGTCCACGTCAACCGGGCGCCGGCCGCGGGCACGGTGCGGGAGGTCGAGCACCGGGACGGCTGCTTCAAGGCGGCCTTCCGGGAGGACGCTTGCGTCCTCAACGAGCAACTGGCCCTGGTCCTGGAGGAAGGCAGCCGCCGCCTGCTGGTGGTGCAGATCGCCGGGCTGTTGGCCCGGCGCATCGTCTCGTACGTCCAGCCGGGCCAGCACCTGGAAAAGGGGGAGCGCCTGGGGATGATCTGTTTCGGCTCCCGGGTGGACCTCTACCTGCCGCCGGAGGCCCAGATAATGGTGCGGGCCGGGGACCGGGTCAAGGCCGGCAGCAGCATCGTGGCCCGCTGGACTTGAATTTTGCAGCAGGGCGACATATTTTCATGATATAATTTAGGTTAACATATGGGTGGGGGGTAACCCCGCGCCCCCAAGCTCCTGGGGCCGGCCAGGGGCGGTCCGGGCCGCGCCGGGCTCCGGCGGTGGCCGGGGGCGGTGCACCGGGCAAGATCCGGGGAGGGTGGGCCAGATGGCCTTCCGCAGAAGACGCAAGAAAAGGGATCGCCGCCACTTTCGGGGCGTTTTCCTGATCCCCAACCTGATCACCACCGCCAGCCTGTTCTCCGGCTTCTATGCCATCGTGGCCACCATTGACGGCCGCTTTTACCACGCCGCCTGGGCGATCTTCATCTCCCTGGTGCTGGATGGCCTGGATGGCCGCATTGCCCGCATTACTTCGAGTACCAGCGGCTTCGGGACGCAATACGACTCCCTCTCGGATCTGGTGGCCTTCGGGGTGGCCCCGGGACTCCTGGTCTATCTCTGGGCCTTGAAACCCTTCAAACAATTCGGCTGGGTGGCGGCCTTTCTCTTCGTGGTGTGCGGGGCCCTGCGCCTGGCCCGCTTCAACGTCCAGCAAGGTTCCCAGGACCCACGCTACTTCAACGGCCTGCCCATCCCCGCGGCCGCCATGCTCATTGCCACCGCGGTGGCCTTCTATCATGAAATCGGCGGGTGGTTCCCGGGAAAACACATTTACATCCTGGCCATGATTTACGTGCTCTCCTTTTTGATGGTGAGCAATATCAAATACGCCAGTTTCAAGAAGGTGGAGGTCTTCCGGCGTCACCCCTTCCAAACCCTGGTAGGCCTGGTGTTGCTGTTTGTGGTCATTGCCGCGGCCCCGGATATCATGGGGTTCCTGGTGATGCTCCTGTACGTGGCTTCCGGTCCCCTCAGCACCTACCTCTATTACCGCCGGCCGTCCTGGACGGATAAGGGAGAGGGCGAAACCCCCGCGCCCAAACCATCCAACCCGTAAGCGGGTGGCCCAGGCGTCCCACCTGTATTGACCTAAACGCGAGCGCTAATTTCCGGGTGCGAGGCCGGGTTAATTCGGCCGGATAGGGTGAGAGGATCGATGCGGCAGGCTCTCCTGAAGATTATCAGCATTATCTTAGGCCTGGTGGCCGCCTTTGGCATCGCGGAAGTGGGCGTCAGGCTCTTTTGTCCGCAAGAGGTGGCGCCCATCCGCTTTGTCTTCGACCCCCAACGGGGGGAAATTCCCACCCCCAATCAGCAGGGCCGTCAAATCATGCCCGGGGCGTTCGATTTCACCTATAGCAATAATTCCCTGGGCCTGCGCGGCAATAAGGAATATCCGTTTGAGAGGCATACGGAGCATCGGATCCTGTTTTTGGGCGATTCCTTCACTTACGGGTTGGGCGTAAATGACGACCAAACCTTTCCCTATCTGATCGAAAAACACCTGATCTCCGAGAAGATCCCGGTGGAAGCGATCAATGCCGGGAATCCGGGCCGGGGGACTGATTATGCCTTGAAGTTTTTTCAGGTCCTGGGAGCGAAATTTAAACCCGACCTGGTCGTATTCAGCTTTCTGGGCAAAAATTTTGTCGATGACTCCCGGGGCCAGTATTATGCGGTTTCCGCGGCAGGGGAGGTTACCCCTAAACGCTTGCGCTCCGGCAGCAGTTTGGTCAAGAACCTGCTCTATGAGCTGCCCGGCTATAACTGGCTGGTTTCCTGGTCCCAGGCGGCCAACCTGGTTAAGGAAGCGGGCCTTCGGTGGTATCTCTCCAGAAGCGGTCCCGGCAAACCGCGGGGAGATGGCCTGGTGATTACCTATCCGGAAAGGCAGAAGGGCTATGGCGACCCAAGCAAATTTAGATTAACCGAGATCTATGTGCAGCATTTAATCAAAGCGGTGGAGGATAGCGGCAGCTCCATAATGTTTTTTTACCTGCCCATGGCTCCGGAGATCGAAGAATATCGGCAAAACGGGGCCATATCCCCTGATGAAGCGGCGTTTACCGCAATTATCAACAAACAGGGGAAAGAGCTCAAATCGTTAACTCCGGTGCTGGCGGCCTCGGCAGAGCCGTTGAACAAGCTGTACTTTGTCCCCCGGGATGGGCACTGGACGGCCCGGGGTCAAGCCCTGGCGGCGCAATACCTGGGCGCGGAGATAGAAAGGCGTCTGCAGCCTAGTGAGCCGCCAGGGTAGGTGGGGCGGGCCGCAGTAATCGCCACCCAGGGCAGGCAGGGACGCCTGCCCCACCAAACCCCTCCCGAGGCATCATGGTAAACATTTTTGGCTTGATTTTAGTTAATCTTCATATACAATGTTGCTAATACTTTGAGGTAGATAAGCAAATGAACGTTTCCCGAAGCCACCAGCCGCATCCCCTTCTGACCCTCCAGGGTCTGACCCTGCTAGGCTTGCTGCCTGCCTAGGCAGGCAAACTTTTCCTCCCCCAAATTCGGCAAAATCTTGTTTTAACTGCTTCTTTTTGAACGGAGCAGTGGTATAATGCCATTGCCTTTTGCGGCCCAGCCGGGGCCAGGAGGTTCAGATGCCTGAGAAAGTATTTATTTTTGATACCACCCTGCGGGACGGGGAGCAGACGCCGGGAGCCAATCTCAACGTTGACGAGAAAGTGCAGATCGCCCGGCAATTGGAACTCCTCAACGTGGACGTCATCGAGGCGGGATTTCCCTACTCTTCACCCGGGGATTTCGCCGCGGTGCGGGCGGTGGCCCGGGAAATCCGGGGCCCCCAGATCGCCGGTCTGGCCCGGGCTTTCCCGGCGGACATCGACGCCTGCTGGGAAGCCATCAAGGAGGCCACCAATCCCCGGATCCACACCTTCATCTCCACCTCCGACATCCACCTGAAGCATCAGATGCGGAAGTCCCGGGAGGAGGTGCTGGAGATGGCGGTGGCTGCGGTGAAGCACTCCTGCCGCTACACCGCCAACGTGGAGTTTTCGGCCATGGACGCCTCCCGGAGCGACCTGGATTACGTGGTCCAGATCTTTACCGCGGTCATCGAGGCGGGGGCCACCACCCTCAATTTTCCGGATACGGTGGGCTACGCCATCCCCGAGGAATTCGGCGCCAAGATCAAGTACCTGGTGGAGCATATCCCCAATATCCATAAGGCCATCCTCTCGGTCCACTGCCACAACGACCTGGGGCTGGCCGTGGCCAACACCCTGGCCGCGATCTCGAACGGGGTGCGCCAGGTGGAGGTGACCATCAACGGCCTGGGGGAACGGGCGGGCAACGCCTCCCTGGAGGAAGTGGTCATGGCCCTGTCCACCCGGCGGGATCTGCTGAACTATTTCACGGATGTCGTCACCCAGTACATCTATCCCACCAGCCGCCTGACCAGCAAGCTGTCGGGGGTGATGCAACAATCCCACCACGACAAACATCGCGGCAGCCACTACTGCAAGCCCCAGGTGCCGCCTTCTCCCTAATACTTTCATTGTCGGTTTCTCCTTCTCTTCTGGCAGTGGACAACCAATTAGCTTGCCGCCGCGTTGGTGCACGGCCCTGAGGTGCTGTTCTTGGATGAGCCGCTGGCCGGTCTTGACCCGACGGGTATCGACGCCATCGGCG
>JBKQVS010000175.1:0-8496 GCA_052139855.1 Desulfobaccales bacterium | reverse complement strand
TTGAGGGGAGGGCGGGGGAATTGACTTCCCCCGGCCCTCCCCTCAAGTCCTCATCTCCAATTCTCACTCCTCCCACTGGGTGTGGAAGGTGCCGGGGGCGTCCAGGCGCTCGTAGGTATGGGCCCCGAAGAAGTCCCGCTGGGCCTGGATCAGGTTAGCCGGGAGCATGGCGCTGCGGTAGGCGTCGAAATAGCTCAGGGTCACCATGAAGCCCGGGGCCGGCAGGCCCAGGGTGGCGGCGGTCTTGACCACTTCCCGCAAATCGGCCTGGCGCTTGAGAAACTCCTGGCCCAGGCGGGGGTCCATGAGGAGGTTGGGCAAATCGGCGCGGGCCTGGTAGGCGGCGCGGATATCCTCGAGGAGGGCGGCCCGGATGATGCAGCCGCCCCGCCAGATCCGGGCCACGGCTTCGAGATCCAGGTTATAGGCATAGTTGGCGGAGGCCCTTTGGAGCAGGGCCATGCCCTGGGCGTAGGTGGCGATTATGCCGGCGTACAGGGCGTTTTTCAGCCGGGCGATGAAACCCTCCCGGTCGCCGGGAAAGACGGGGGGAGGCCCGGCCAAAACCTGGGCCGCGTTCCGGCGTTCGTCCTTGTAGCCCGACAGATCCCGCATGACCACCGCCACGTCGATGGTGGGCGTCGCCACCTGGAGGTCCATGGCATCCCAGGAGGTCCACATGCCGGTGCCCTTTTGCCTGGCCTTGTCCAGGATCAGGTCAATGAGGGGTTTGCCGGTTTGGTCGTCCGGCCGGGAAAAGATCTTGGCGGTGATTTCCAGGAGGAAGGAGTTGAGTTCCGCCCGGTTCCAGCGGTCATAGAGGAGGGCCAGTTCGGGCGGGGTCAGGCCCAGGCCGCGCTTCAGGAGATCATAGGTCTCGGCGATGAGTTCCATGAGGCCGTACTCGATGCCGTTGTGGACCATCTTGACGTAGTGGCCGGCGGAGCCCGGCCCCAGGTAGGCGACGCAGGGGTCGCCGTTGACGCGAGCCGCGGCCGCCTCCAGGATAGGGGCGACGCGATCGTAGGTCTGGCGGGGGCCGCCGGGCATCAGGCTGGGGCCATAGCGGGCGCCGGATTCGCCTCCGGAGATCCCCATGCCCAAGAAGTTGAGCTTTTTCCCGGCCAGGAATCTACCGCGCCGGTTGGTATCGGTGAAATGGGAGTTGCCGGCGTCGATGATGAGATCGCCGGGTGAAAGCAAGGGGAGCAGTTCCTGGAGCACCGCGTCCACCGGGTCGCCGGCTGCCACCAGCAGGATGAGGGCCCGGGGCCGGCGCAAGAGACCGACGAATTCTTTCAGGTCGTAGCCGGCCCGGATGGGGCGGGGGCCCACCTCCTGGTCCATGAATTCCCTGGTTTTTTCGGTGGTGCGGTTATAGGCCGCCACGGTGAAGCCGTGGTCCGCCATGTTCAGGACAAAATTGCGCCCCATGGTCCCCAGGCCGATGAGGCCGATGTCACAATCCTGGTTGCTCATAAGAGTCTCCGTGGATGGATTCGCCTTTTACCGAGCTTGACGCGGTGCTGAAAGCTGATTGCCGATATCTAATGCTTAATTGCATCAGTGCGCCAATGATCGCGAAGGGATTTTTATAACCGTTTGGAAATCCCCCTAAATCCCCCTTTTTCAAAGGGGGACTTTCAAATTACCGATCTTTGATCGGTTGGATAAGCATTTATGCTGGTTTTTGCAACTACGTGTTAGTTGGGGGGGCGGTGCGCTCACCGCCCCTACGAAAACCTCCCGAAAAAGTGGGAATATTTTTCAAAATATATCTGAGACACAACACTATCCCTCCAGCGCCAGCCCCAGGTCCTTCAGGGTGTCGCGGGTGGTGGCGAAATCGGTGTGATGAATGCCGTGCAGGCCCAGGCTTTGGGCGATCTCCACGAACAGGGCCCGGTCATCGATATAGACGGACCGGGCCGGGTCCGCCTGGGAGATGTCCAGGGCGATGCGGTACATGTCCTCGTCCGGCTTGCGGAAATGGACAAAACAGGACGAGACGAAATAGTCAAACAGGGCGGTGAGATCGAATTTCTTGATGCGGTAGAGGGTCAATTCCCGGCCTTCGTTGCTGATGGCCGCGGTCTTGAGCCGGTATTGCCACTTGAGGCCGCTCACCAGGTTGATCATCTCAACTTTGGGCTTGGACTGGGCGAACATGAACTCTTTGAAGTCCTCCCGGGTGAAGGAGCGCTCCCGATAGAAGACCACCTGGTTCAGATAGGTGTCCAGGCTGAGCTTGCCGGCCTCATAGGTGTCGAAGCTCATCTTGTGCCGGTCGTTCAGGTCCTCGAGATCCAGGGCGAAGCTTTGGGCCGCGTCCCGGCGGCTGCGGCGGTCCCAGCCGTTGGTAAGCAGGACGCCGCCGATATCCAGGAAGAGGTGGGTGATGGGAGCGGCGCTCATGCCCGGCCTCCGGCCAGGACTTCCCGGCGCTTGGCCTCGAGGGTGGCCATGAGGGAGTCGAAGGGCTGGTTGAACTTCTCGACCCCTTCGTCTTCCAGTTGCTGGGTGGCCTGATCGAGGTCGAGGCCCAGCTGAGGCAGACGGGCCAGAGCGGCGGCGGCCCGGTCCATGCCGTCGGTCAGGCGGGGGGCGGGGTCGCCGTGGTCGCGGTAGGCCTCGAGGGTCTCCGGGGGCAGGGTGTTGACGGTGTCGGGGCCGATGAGGGGCTCCACGTACTTGAGGTCGGGGTAGGCCGGGTTTTTGGTGCTGGTACTGGCCCACAGGAGGCGCTGAGGCCGGGACCCCTGGGCCGCCAGTTTCTTGAAGGGCTCACTCCCGAAGATTTCCTGATAGATGGTATAGGCCGACTTGGCGCTGGCGATGGCCACCTGGCCGATGAGGTCCCGGGCCGTCGAGGCGTGAGGCCCGCCGGCGGCGGCCAGTTTTTCGACTTGGGGGTCCAGGAGCACGTCGATGCGGCTCAAAAAGAAACTGGCCACGGAGGCCACGCGGTTCAGGGGCCGACCCTGGGCCGCCCGGGCCTCCAGGCCGGCAATGTAAGCCTGGGCCACTTCCCGGTAGCGGGGCAGGCCGAAGAGCAGGGTGACGTTGACGTTGATGCCCTCGGTGATGAGCTGCCGGATGGCCGGGAGGCCCTCCCGGGTGGCCGGCACCTTGATGAGGACATTGGGGCGAGCCAGGGCCTGCCAGAGGTGGCGGGCCTCGGCCAGGGTGGACCGGGTGTCGCGGGCCAGGTGGGGATTGACCTCGAGGCTGACGAAGCCATCCTGGCCGCCCTCGCGGTCGTAGAGGGGCCGGAAGAGGTCGGCGGCGCGCTGCACGTCCTCCACGGTGAGGGCCTGGTAGATGGTGTCGATGGAGGCGCCGGACTGGGTCAGGGTGCGGATGGCCGCGTCGTAGTCGGTGCTGCCGGCAATGGCCTTTTGGAAGATGGCGGGGTTGGAGGTGACCCCCTTGAGGCCGTCGGCGTCGATAAGCTTTTTGAGTTCGCCGGCGTCGATCATCTGCCGGCGAATGTAATCGAGCCAGATGGACTGGCCAAAAGTGCTCAGTTTGAGGAGGGGGTTCAGGTTCATGCCGGTTTCTCCTGTTTTTCCAGTGCTTTGATCTTGTCGAGGCGGCGGGTGAAGCGCTCCGCGCCTTTGAAGGCGGCCTTCAAGAAGGTTTGGGTCAGCTCCCAGGCCAGGGCAAAACAGGTAACCCGGCCGCCCAGGCACATGATGTTCATGTCGTCGTCTTCGACGCCCTGGTGGGCGGAGTAGGGGTCGGTGATGAGGGCGGCCCGGACACCCGGCACCTTGTTGGCGGCCACGCAGGCGCCGACGCCGCTGCCGCACACGGCCAGGCCGCGCTCCACCTGGCCTTGGGCCACCGCCCGGGCCAGGGGCACCACCAGATCGGGGTAGTCGTCCCGGGGGGCGTAGTCATGGGCGCCGAAGTCCACCACCTCGTGGCCCAGGGTTTTGAGTTCCTGCTTCAGTTGTTCCTTGAGTTCGAAGCCACCGTGATCGGCGGCGATACCCAGGCGCATAGAATTCACCTTTCCCGGTTTGATGGCAAGGGGGCGCAGGGCGCACCCCAGGAAAAGCCGGTTGGAGGATTGATAGATGCAGGGGCGGGTTTAAAACCCGCCCCTACCGCAATCTTCACCTCGGCTATTTTTCCTGCTTTATTTGCTTGACCAGTTTAATGATGGCGGTTCGGGAAATCTCCTCCATATCCATCAGTTGAGCGGGTTTGCCGGTTTTGGGCTTTTGGGTCACCGCCAGAGAATAGAGGCGGACCGGGTGGGGCGTTAGGGCCGCCAGGACCGCCTCGCCGATACCGCCGGCGGGATAGTGGTCTTCCACGGTGATGAGGCATTGGGTGGCCTGGGCGGCGGCCAGCAGGGTGGCCGCGTCCACCGGCTTGACGCTGTAGAGGTCGATGACCCGGATGTTGATGCCTTCCTGCCGCAGGGCGTCGTAGGCGGCCAGGGCTTCAAAGAGGGTGACGCCGGCGCCGATGACCGTGGCCACATCCCGGTCGCTGTGGCGCAGCACCTTGCAGCCGCCGACGTGAAATTCTTCGCCGGGGCCGTAGGTGATGGGGGTGGCCATGCGGGTGGTGCGGATATAGACGATGCCGGGGTGTTGCAGGGCGGCCTCCACCAGGCGCTCCGCGGCCACGGCGTCGGCGGGGTAGAGCACCACGCTGTCCAGAACCGCCCGGAACATGGCCAGGTCCTCAAGACCCATCTGGGAGGGCCCGTCTTCGCCGATGGAGACCCCGGCGTGGGAGCCGCAAAACTTGAGGTTAGGCCCGGTGTACTGGCTCATGCGGATCTGGTCGAAGGCCCGGGAGAAGAAGGCGGCGAAGGTGGAGACGAAGGGGATTTTGCCCCGGGTGGCCAGGCCCAGCCCGGCGCCCACCATGTTTTGCTCGGCGATGTACATTTCGAAAAATCTGGGGGGATAGGCGTCCTCAAAGATCTCGGCGTAGGTGGAGTTGCTCACTTCGGCATCCAGGCTCACCAGGGCGGGATACTGGGGATAGAGCCGTTTTAAGGCGTTGCCGTAGGCCTTGCGGGTGGCCACCGGGACGCCGGGATCGTAGGCCGGCGGTGGGGCGGGTTGGGGCGCCACCGCAGGCGGCCGCAGGTCTTCGGGGCGAGTCACGGCCCCCCGGACCGATTTATCCACCGGGCCCAACTCGGGCAGGGCTTTGGCCAGCTCGTCCTGACTCAGGGTCTTGCCGTGCCAGCCGTTTTTATCCTCCAGGAAGGAGACGCCTTTGCCCTTGATGGTCCGGGCGATGATCATAACGGGCTTGTCGGTGACCAGCATGGCCTGGTCATAGGCGGCCAGGACCTGAGGGAAGGAGTGGCCGTCAACGAGAATGGTCTCCCAGCCGAAGGCCTTGATGCGGTTTTCATAGGCCATGAGGTCGTGGCCGTACATGGTTTCGCCGCGCTGGCCCAGGCGGTTGACGTCAAGGACGCCCACCAGGTTGTCCAGCTTATAGTGGGCCGCGAGTTGCAGGGTCTCCCACTGGGAGCCTTCGGCCATTTCGCTGTCGCCCAAGAGGACGTAGGTGGTGTAGGGCAGCTTATCCAGGTACTTGGCGTTCAAGGCGATGCCCAGACCGATGGCCAGGCCCTGCCCCAGGGAGCCGGTGGCCGCTTCGGTGTAGGGGAAAGTCATGGTGGGGTGGCCTTCGAGGGGGCTGCCGAAATGGCGGTAGGTCATGAGGTCCGCTTCGGTCAGCTTGCCGGCCATGGCCCACAGGGTATAAAAGAGGGGGGTGGCGTGACCCTTGGAAAAGATGAGGCGGTCGTTGTTGGGGTGCCTGGGATTATCCAGGTCGTACCGGAAGGCGCCGCCGAACATGAGGCCGGCCATCAGTTCGACGGCCGACAGGGACGACGTGGGGTGGCCGGAGCCGGCCTGGGTGGTCATGGTGAGGATATCATAGCGCATCAGGGTGGCCAGTTTTTGCAGGTGCTCCAACTTTGGCGCCTGGGTCATGTCGTAAACCCTCCTTGGGGCGGGCTTTAATCCTGGTTTCCCAGCTTGGTTCTGAAAAGTTCCGGGTTCAAAGTTCAAGGTTCAAAGTTAGGAGCAGGCGGATCAGGAACTTTTCATCGTTTCGGGTGAGCCAAGAGCTCATGCATTACACCACTGGTTGAAAGGCCTCCGCCGAGGCATGCCGCGCTCTGAGGTATTTCCCGGAACAATGGGCAAGGCCCCGGCCAAAGCCAAGGTCATCTGTATGCTTTTCTTAAACTTAAGAACGAAACCTGGTTTGGCAATATCCTGGGGCCACAAAGACGGCTCATTCATGGTTGACCGGGAAGGTCAGTTCGGCCCCGCAGGCGCCGATGACGGCCACCAGGGGGAATAAGGCGCAGACCAGGGCCAGATAGACCAGGCTGGGCCCGGCGGGGAAGTGCGCCAGGATTTCCGGGTTTTGCCAGCGCCAGAGGAAGGCCGCGGCCCCCACCAGGAGCAGTATAGGGGACAAAATGAGTTTGACGACCACGGGGGTCAGCCAGCGGCAGTCGTAGTTCAGCCACCAGGTGAACCAGCCGGTGACCATGGCCACGGGGGTGAAGAGGAGGCCGCCGGCCAGGCAGTGGGAGCCGGTGACTTCGAAGGATTTTACCCCGGTGACGAGAGAGAGCAGGGTAAAGGCGGGGGCGGCGATCATGAAGACGATGGGGAAGTGGACCACCATGGGATGGGGATGGCGGCGGAGGAGCGGCACGCGGTGCACCAGGCGGCGCCAGAACTCCCGGGCCGGGGAGGGTTTTGGGGCCGGGGGCTCGGGGGCCAGGGGCGCCGCCTTAAGGACCCCCACCTGGGGATAGCGCGTAAAGACCTCCTCGCCGTGGGGGGCGTCGGGGAACTCCCCGGTGAGATCATGACCGGCGTGGTGGCGGTCCATGTGGCCGCCGCCCTCCCAGAGGCCGCTGCCGCTGACGTCGTAGACTTTGCCCCGAAAGGCAATAAGGACGGGGGCGCCCTCGGCGCCGGAGCCGGCGGCCAGTTCCGCCGGGGTGAATTCCCGCATTGGGTCAGGTTTTTCTGCCATGGGGGCTATCCTTTAAGGGCGTTTGGGGGTGGGGCCTCTTCGTCCAGGGGAAAAGTGAGCATGCCCCCGAAATAGCCGTTGGCCGTCACCAGCGGGGTCAGGGACAGGACCAGGAAAAAGTAGATGAGGTTGAGGCCGTGGAGATCCGTGAGGACGCGGGGGTTGAGCCAGCGCCAGATGAAGGCGGCCGCGGCGATGACTATGACACTATAGGACAGGCGCTTTTCGATATGCACGGTCCGGTCGGCGCCGCCGTAGAAATTGAGCCAATGGGTGAAGAGCCCGGTGGCGATGGTGGGCGGCAGGGTGAGCAGGGCGCCGCCCAGGCAGTAAAAGGCGGTGGCATCGAAGGAGCGATCCCCGGTGATGACGTAGAGGAGGCTGAAGAAGGTGGCGGACAGCAGGAAGACGATGGGAAAGTGGGCCAGCATGGGATGGGGGCGGCGCTTCAGATTGGGGAAGCGGTCCAGGAGCCGGGTCAGGGCCGGGGGCAAATGGGGGTAATCCGGCGCCGGGGACTCACAATATCCGGCCTTAACCCCTGGGTGGGATGGTTGGTCAGGCATCGGGGCTCGGCCGGGGGCCACGGTTCTAATAAACCAGGCCGGCCAGGGCCAGGCTCAACATGGCCAGGGGATAGGCGCTGGCCCGGTTAAAGAGCGCCGCGGCCAGGGCCGGGTCTTGGGTGCGGTAGAGGCGATAGGCCGGGAGCAGCAGGAGATAGCCGCCGGCGGCCAGGGCCAGAGTCGTTAAGAGGGGCGAAAACCGGAGGGGGGCGATCAGGAGCAGCAGGGCGCTCAAGGCGACGCTGAGGGCCAGGGAGCACAGGATAATGGCGCCGGCGCCGGCGGGGCCATAACGCACCGGAATGGTTTGGGCGCCCAGACGCCGGTCTTCCTCCAGATCATGCCAGTCGGCGGGGACATTTTGGCCGCCGATCTCCCAAGAGAAGAGCCAGAGAAAGAGGAGGAGCACCAAGGCCCGGGAGGGGTGGGGGGAGACGGCAAAGACCGCGGCCACCGCGCCCAGGGTCTTGACCACGCCGCTGACCAGGGTGCGGAGATGGCTGACCCGGAGGAGCCGGCAATAGACCGCCTCAAGCAGGCAGCCGGCCAGAAAGAGATAGGCGCAGACGGGATTGAGATGGTAGGCGCCCACCAGGGCCACGCCGGCCCAAAGCGCGGTCCATTGGACTCCCTCCCGGAAACTTACCCGGCCCTGGGCCAGGGGGTGGCGCATGAAGATGGCGTCGAGATAACCGGCTTTGGGGACCGGCCCGGCGGCCTGGAGCTTCTCCTGGTCCACCCGGTAGTCCACCAGATCGTTTAAGGCATAGACCGCGGTATAGGCGGCGAACACGGTTACGAGGCCGAAAATGGTGACCACCACGGGGGGCAGGCCGCCAGAGCAGAGGAGGGCCGCCAGGGCCGGGGCGGCCAGGTCCAGCAG
>JBKQVS010000174.1:0-5791 GCA_052139855.1 Desulfobaccales bacterium | reverse complement strand
CGGGTCAGGGCGTGGACCAGGCGCTGGTTGCCCACCACGAACCCCATGCGCCAGCCGGGCATGTTGTAGCTCTTGGAGAGGGAGAACAGCTCCACCCCCACCTCTTTGGCCCCGGGCACCTGGAGGAAACTGGGGGCTTTGTAGTCGTCGAAGACCAGGTCGGCGTAAGCGAAGTCGTGGATGATGTGCACGTTGTACTTTTGGGCATACTCCACGATACGCTTGAAAAAATCCAGATCCACGCACCGGGTGGTGGGGTTGTGGGGGAACGAGATAATGAGCATGGTGGGCCGGGGCCGGATGAGCTCGGTGATGTTGGCCAGATCGGCAAAGAAGTCCCGGTCATGAGCCAGAGGGATGCTCACCAACTGCCCGCCGGAGATCACCACGGAGGCGGAGTGGATCGGGTAGGTCGGGTTGGGCACCAGGACCACGTCGCCGGGCTCCACTGTCGCCAGGACCAGGTGGGACAGCCCCTCCTTGGCCCCGATGGTGGCGATGGCCTCGGTTTCCGGATCGATGTCCACATCGAACCGGCGCTTGTACCAGTCGGAAATGGCCACTCGCAGCTTGGTAATCCCCCGGGAGGCCGAGTAGCGGTGGTTGGCGGCCTTGCCCGCGGCTTCGGTGAGCTTATCCACGATGTGTTGCGGCGTGGGCAGGTCGGGGTTACCCATCCCCAGATCGATGATATCCTCCCCCCGGCGCCTGGCCATCATTTTCAGGGCGTTGACCGTGGCAAAGACATAGGGAGGCAGACGTTTCATCCGGGGGAATTCTTCAATGGCCATGCAGGTCTCCTTAGGGCTAACGAGGCGATATATCCTTAAAATAATTATCGCAAAGCTCCCGACTTGTCAAATGGGGATTTGGGCGGTTGCCGGGAAAGATGGAAGCGGGGGTGAGGAAACGGTTTACGGTGAGACAGGTGATGAAGAGGCCGCCGGTATGGATAACCCCATGCAACCCCAGGGGAAAGTTATGGCTCGGATCACGAGAGCAGCGTCTTACCCGGGTTCGCTCCACATAATCCTTGGGCCCACCGCGAGGCGCCAAAAAAAGGCCCCGAGCCTCAGGCGGCGGGGCCAGGGAAGGTTCGGTCGCGTCAGCTCAATACCCGGTATATGCCGGTAATGCGGTTCCCTCGGTTAACAATGGACTGCCCGGAAACGTTACGAGGGTTTTGACCGGGGGGGTAACATAGGTGGGTGTCTGAACCCTGAAGCGGTAATCTGAGAGCTCGGCGGCCATATTGAGGTCGATGCCTTTTAAGGCGAAAAATTGTTGTGACGCCAACTGGTAGTCCCCCTGGGCGTAATAAAGGAGGGCCAGGTTGTAGTGCGCCTGGGCAACGTCCGGATTTTGGCGGAGCACTTCCTGGAAGGTTCCTATCGCCTGGCCCGGTTGGTTCCCCCGGACATAAAGGCATCCTAAGTTATTGAGGAGGGCCTGGGTCTCGGCAGGGCCCCCGTTGGCCTGAATGCCGTTCTCCAAGGCCTGCTTGGCTGCGTCCAGTTTGCCCTGCAGCATGAGCGTGGTCCCCTGCTTATTGTAGGCTGCGGCCAACAGGCTCCGGGCCTTCGCAGAATCCGGCTTGAGTTTCACCGCTTTCTTGATAATCTCGATAGCCGGTTCAACATTCCCGAGCTCGCCCATTAAACGCCCCAGGCTGTAGAGCACTCTCACATCATCGGGTTTTAGGCTCAGGGCCTTATTGTACTCCCCGATGGCCTGCTTCGTTTTCCCAAGGCTCTCGTATTTCAACCCCAAGGCGTAGTGTGCCTGGGGGTCTTGCGGGTTGGAAGTCACCGCCTGTTTCAGTTCCCTTAAGGCTCCGGGCTTTTCCCCGGCTACCGCCGGGCCCGCGCCCAAGCTCAGCAACACGACTACCAGGATTATCAGGTGGCTGATCACGATGTGCTCCTTTGAGGCAGACAGGGCCGCCTGCTCTGAAGTCCTCACCCAGCCGGGATCTTACCGCCATCAAGGGCCTGGCGGAACCTTGGGGGAGGACAAAAGCCAGGATGACGATTTCAACAAAGCTGGCTTAGATCAAGAGAGAGACCCCTGACAGTCCCCACCCTGGGGTCCCACATCCACTGAGCGCCGGCCGTAAATTTTGCAGAAGATGCCGGCCGATCCCGCCGTCAGGATCATATCTCACCCCCGCATGGTCCGCCTCCCTCATCTAACCCGAATCGATCAATTTGTATTTTAGCACAAGTGCATACTTTTTGGGGTAACTAAGGCGGACGGGCAGATAAGAACATTTCTTGCCGCGGGGAAGGAAATCAGCACGGAGAGCACGATGACCGAATCGGCGCGGTGAACGCAAGCGGCGCGGTGAACCGCCCCCGGTTACCAGAAAAAGCCGGGCCGGTGAAACTCGACCTGGAGTTTGGGGCGCAGCCGCACCTCTTCTTTCCTGACAGGCGCGAGCCGCCCCAGGAGTTCCATAGCCCTTCTGGCCATTTCTCCCGGGCTCGCGCTCCGGGGAGCCAAACCCGAACCCATAATTTATAGATTCTGCCCCGCGAAATTAGCTTTTCCCTGATTGTTTTTCAATTGTTTTGGGATTATTTTTCTCAACAGTTCAGAAGCCGGATTGCAACCTGATCCAGACCTCACTGAGACCCGCGCACCTTCCTCCAAAGCATCCGGTTCAGCACTATCCGGTTGGGACAGGGGGCATGTATGGATATCCTGGAGTCAATTATCATCCTTATCCAAAAAAACTTCATAGACATCATCACCCTCCTGTGGATCATCTGGTTCAGCGGGGTGGCGCTGGGGATTGTGGTCTCCACCGTATCCACCTTTAGAAACCGGCTGACCTTGGCCCGGCTCAGCCAAAGATATGAGCACGCCAGACGGCGGCGAGACAAGGACGCGGTTCAATTTAAACTTAACCCGAAGCGCATAAAAGACACCCTCATCCGCCGAGAAACCGAGCTGCGCGAAGAAGCCCAAAGAATGAATCTGGACTTTGGGGTCCAGGGGGTGCTGGGGAATTTCCGGACCAGGATTCAGCAAAGGCTGGCGGATCTTCCCGCCACGCAATGTGAACTCGTAGGCCGGCTCCAGAAAATTTATGGGGGGCTGAAGGAATTTAAAGATATGTGTGGCCCAGATCAGGTCTCCCTAGCCCGGATGGCCCTGAAGCGCGGGGAACTGGGAAAGGCCGTGGCTTTGTTGAAGCGCGCCCAGTCTCTGGGCAATCAGCACGTGGCCGGGGCCTCGAGTTCGCAGTTGGCTGTGGCCAGGAACAAGAGGCTGACTGCGAGCGGCGCTTTTCTCCTGGGTCAGTTGGCGGAAATGGATTTCAATTACTTTACGGCGACGCACTATTACCAACTGGCCGCCGCCTTGCAGCCCTCTAACCTCACATATTTGCATGCCGCCGCAGAACTCTCTTACGCCTTCGGGGAGATCCACGAAACCGGGCATCTGCTTGAGAAGGTGTTAACCATCCAGGTAAAATTGTTGGGGCCGGAACACGCCGGCCTGGTTCAAACTCTGAACAATCTCGGTGTCCTGCGCCATGCCCAGGGCCGGCATGCTGAGGCTGAGGCTTTTTATTTGTGGGCCCTGGAGATTTGTGAAACCAATCGGTATCCCCAGGACCAGGATGCGGCCAATCTGATGCGAAATTATGCCGCATTACTGCAGGAGATGGGCCGTCACCTCGAGGCTGACGCCGTCAAGGCCCGGGCCGCGATGACCTAACCCCGGGGCCATGGGCTCTGCAAAATTCCCTCGACTTCAGCCCCTCAACCAGATAAGCCACCCGAGGGCCAGCCGCACCTGCCCCCGTGAGCCTGGCTACCGGTTCGGGCGGGGGGCTTTAGCGACATGGAATATTTGGTTAACGCGGGCCAAAAAACCAGAGCGGCCCTTCCCGGGGGCGGCACTTCCACCGGGCTGCCGCATTTCGCCGATGGACCGTTGCCATGAGGCTAATTGATTGATAATTTGCATGAAAGGGGTAAAATCGTATCCCTCTTTCTTTAAAACCGCCAGGCGTTCCTCGCTTTGAAGGCAGGCATGCACCTTCCGCCGAAACTCGGCATCTTGCTGCATCCGCTGGATGAAATCAAATCCGGTTTTCATGGCCACCTCCTTGCAAGTATTTTCGGCATGGAGATGGCAAGACCTGAATTTTAACGCGCCGCCTGGTTATCCCGGCAGACCCCCTTTTAACCCCTCCCGTCGGGAGGCCGCCTGTGGACTGGAAAATTCGATTTTTAGCGTTACCAGTGACAAAATGGTCACAAAAATTAAGAAGGGGTCACGGTCAAAAACCGTAACCCCTTGAATTGGCTGGTAGGCGGTACTGGATTTGAACCAGTGACTTCCACCGTGTGAGGATGGCACTCTACCGCTGAGTTAACCGCCCGTGGTTGCTCTTGGGCAATGGTATAATCCAAAAAGGTTTTTTTGACAAGTCCCTGAGAGCCTCCCGTGGTGAACTTTTTGCCGGCGAGGTAAGTGTGCGCCCGGGAAAGCCGGCGCCCCGGTCTTTATCCTGCCACCCCGGGCCCCGGTTCCCTTAGGACAATGGGCCGCCATTCCGGATGCCGCCGGATGATTTCGCCAGCCAGGTCCACCACGGTTTCACGGGCGTCGATCAAGGCAGTATCGCTGGTGGCGATGGCCCCGGGGAAGACGGTGAGTTCCCGCTCCGGCACCGGCACCGCGGCAGCCCGGACGTCCAGGCCCCGGGAGGCGAAGATTTCCCGGGTGCGCCGGGCCAGTTCGCCACTCAAGCTTAAGGGGGCGTCGTAGAAGACCTCAAGGGGCCCGGTGGCATGGTGCGCCAGATAATCGGCCATGAGCGTCAGGGCGCGGTCGGTGGCGGCCGAGATCGTAAAGGCCCGGGAAATTTCACCCACATCCCGGATAAAACCGTCGTCCGCGGCCACCAAGGGGAGGCTGCGGGCGGCGCACTCCAGGGTGATGAGGACGTTGTGGCCGTCCAGGGCCAGGGGTTGCCCCGGCACCTCCCGGAGCAACCGCAGCCTGGCCCGGCGGGCTGCCGCGACCTCCGGGGCGAAGACCCCCCGGTGGAGAAGCCGGCGGACAATTTCATCCAGGCGATAGCGGTTCCCCACCAGGGTTAGGGCTGTCTTGCGGGGATAGCCCCGGGCCAGGAGATAGCGGAAGTCGGCGGCCGCTTCCGGTAAAAGAACCACATCTGGGGCGCTGGTCATCTTCAAAATAAGGTATTTTCGCTCGTTTTTTGAGCTTTTATTGGCCCAATTGGAGCACTCTTGTCCCGGTATGAGAGAAATTACCGCCGGTTGATCCGCATAAGTATCTTATTGTACCCGCTTTATTTCACTGATGGGTCGCTGATTCACCACTAACTAACCGCTCCATTCCGCTCAGGCACCGCTTCTGTCCCGCTTCTGTCCCGCTTGGATGCCGGTCGGCCCGGTGGCGGCGCGGTTAATTTTCAGGCCTGGATAACATTATTCTCGGTGAGAGAAATTGCCAGCAGAGCAGAGACATGTGACCCTCATTTTGCTGGCAAGGGCGAAAATAGTTGAAGCCAGGTCCAGGCGACAGCGCTTCTGGCAGGCGAAAATAGCCCCGGGTCGGGAGAAAGCGCCAATCATTGGCGGTTTCCGGGAGATGGGGCTACGATTCATACGGGGTTAGATCTTCCACGGGGGGCGTGGCCTTTATGCCGCCTGATACATCTGGTAATCCGCCACGTCATGCCGGGCGGCTCAATATGACAGGTTTCGGAAGGCTCTGGGGTGCAGCAGGCGGCGCCACAGGGCCTTGG
>JBKQVS010000173.1:0-7518 GCA_052139855.1 Desulfobaccales bacterium | reverse complement strand
CCGCTCTTGGCCATGAGTTCCAGGAGTTCCGGGTCCTTGGCGGATTCCACCCGCACCAGGGCGCTCCATTCGATCATCAGACCTTCGGCGATGATGAGCTCGCACAATTCCTTGGTGCGCTTGCGGTCGGCGGTAAAATTGTCGTCGCAGAAAAAGATATGGCGGGCCTGGAGGCCGTTTTGGCGAATCTCTTTGATGACCCGGTCGATGGAAGTGACGCGGTGCTTGCGGCCGAACATCATGATAACCGAGCAGAAGCTGCAGTTGAAGGGGCAGCCCCGGGAGGTGGCGATGGAGACGACGCCTTTCCGATTGCGGGCCTTCCAGCCGTGAATCAGAGTGTAATCGGGGATGGGGAGGGAATCCAGGTCCCCCAGGAACGGACGCCAGGGGTTTTGCTGGATGGTGTCCCCGTCCCGATAGCAGAGATTGTGGATGTCCGCCAGACTCCCGCCGTTGGTCAGGACGTTGACCAGCTCCGGCAGGGCCTCGTCGCCTTCGCCGCAAACCACATAATCGGCGTGCTCCAAACCTTCCAGGGGCAGGAAACTGGGGTGGGCGCCGCCCAGGACCACCGGCAGGCCCTGTTGGCGGTAGAAGTCCGCCAGCTCGTAGGCCCGGGGCGCGGTGGAGGAGATGCTGGAGATGCACACCAGGTCAGGTTGGAAGTCCAGGGATGGGTAATTGGGCGTGGAAATCTCCTCGATCACCACTTTGACCTTTATCCCCTGCTGCTCAAGGATGGTTCCCAGCAACAGCGACCCCAACCGGGGAATGGCCACCCGGCTAAAAATATGCTCCCGGGGCGACCGGGGTTCGATGAACAGCACCTTCTGAATGGACCGGGTCATGCTCCTCTCCTCTGAAACTTCACTCCTGACCCCAGGGGCAAAATTCTCATAAACAAACCTTCCCCCGGTATGTTTTTATACCCGGTGAGCGCCTGAACTATAAGGAAATTAAGGATTTTCCTCTTTGTAATGTAAAGGCCCGCGCCACGATTGTCAAATTAATTCTCGGTGTGGGCGGCATGAGGAAAGTATGAGAAAGCAGATTCCCCCGCCATGGGGGAATCTGCTTCAGGTGTCGTCTAGACTCATGAAACTGCGGATAGTGCTTAAACGCAACCGGTGGGCTTGGCCAATCCCGCCATCTTGCAGGCGCCTTTGCCCGGTCCGGAAGGGAAGAGTTCGTAAATATGTTTCAGTTTGAAGCCAGTTACCTTGGAGAGGATCCGGACCATGGGAGCAATGCCGTTTTTCTTGTAGTAATCCTGGAGCATGTTGATGACTTTCCAATGCTCGTCGTTGAGCTCAGCGATGCCCTCGGAGTCCTTGACGTACTCCACCCACTCCTGATTCCACTGATCCAGATTTTCCAGAAAACCGTCTTCATCTACCGTAAAGGTTTTACCTTTGAATTCCACGGTTGCCATGCAGAGATATCCTCCTTCAATATTTTGATCGCCGGGTTTTTAGTTTTCAAACGTATGTCATTGTGAAATTTTTGTCAAGCATTAAAAATTCATATATCCATGGTTAAATTATGATTAACATAGAGTGCCTATCGGCGTCAAGAGGCAATCACGGCCGGGGGGCGCTCTCGGGAAAGATCTTCCCCGGATTCATGATGTTGTGGGGATCAAAGGCCGCTTTTATCCGCTGTTGCAGGGCCATGGCCGCGGGGGACAACTCCATCCCCAGATAGGGGGCCTTGGTGAGGCCGACGCCGTGCTCCCCTGACAGGGTGCCACCCAAATCCCGCACCATGGTGAAAATGTCCTCCACGGTGGGGTTCACCGCCTGGCGTTCCCCGGGGACCTGGTGATCGTAGAGCACATTGACGTGGATATTGCCGTCCCCGGCATGGCCGTAACTGGGGATGATGAGCCCCCGGCGGCGGGAAATTTCCTGTAGGGCGGTGATCAAGGCGGGAATGGCGCCCAGGGGCACGGCCACGTCTTCACTCACCTTGTGGGGCTTTACCTTCAAGAGGGCCGGCGAGATGACCTTCCGGGCCCGCCAGAGGCGCTCGGCCTCCTCGGGGGTCTTGGCCCGGAGGACCGGGCGGGCCCCCTGTTCCCGGCAAAAGCGGGCGATGCGGGTGGCCCGGTCCTCCACATCTTTGGGGTGGCCGTCTACCGCGATGAGCAGCAGGGCCGCGGTGGCCTCCGGCAGCGCAAAGGGCAGCATCTCCTTAACGCAGGCAAGGGTGACGTGGTCCATGAACTCCAGGGCGGTGGGGGCCAGCCCCGAGGTCAGGATCAGGCTGACGGTCCCGGCCGCCTGCTCCATGGCGGCGAACCCCGCGGCCAGGGTCTGGCGGGCCGGGGGCTTGGACACCAGGCGCAGGGTGATGCGGGTGATGATCCCGAGGGTGCCTTCGGAGCCCAGGAAGAGGCGGGTGAGGTCATAGCCCACCACGCCTTTCATGGTGCGGGTGCCGGCGGTGATGAGCTCGCCGGTGGGCAGCACCACCTCGAGCCCCAGGACGTAATCCCGGGTGACGCCGTACTGGACCGCCACCGCACCGCCGGCGCACTCGGCGACGTTGCCGCCAATGGTGCAGAAATCGGCGCTAGCCGGGTCCGGGGGATAGTATAAGCCTTCGGCATCCACGGCTTGCTTGAGGCAGGTGAGGATGACCCCGGGCTCCACCACCGCCACCAGGTCGGGGCGGCTGATCTCGAGGATGCGGTTGAGGCGGGTCAGGACCACCACCACCCCGCCTTGAATGGGGACGGAGCCGCCGCTGCGGCCGGTGCCGGCGCCCCGGGGCACCACCGGAAAGCGGTGCGCATTGGCCAGGCGGACGATGGCGGCCACCTCCGCATTGGTGCCGGGAAAGACCACCGCATCGGGCATGGCGGCCCGGTCGGTGGCGTCATAGGCGTAGCCCCAGCGCTCCTCGGGGCTGGTGAGGAGGTGGGTTGGGCCGACGATGGCGGCGAGGTCTTTAATGGTGGAATCGTGCATTATCGCGTTTAATGTCTTTAAGAGTTGTCAGTGAGCAGTGAGCAGTAAAAAATGCAGGGTGGGCACTGACCACCATCATCTTTGCTCAGTGGCATAGGCTTCCAGCCTGTGGCCTTTCACCGGCCAGAGGCCGGTGCCACTAAAGGGACTTTAGGGTGCGCGCATTGCGCACTCTATATGGCGGGCAGCGCCCGCCCTACGTTACTAAGTATAAGTTTTCATTCGATTACAACTGATTTCAAAAGGTACTGTCCCCTGCGCAATTCGTCTCTCAAACGAATACCCGTTGCCGCAATGCCAGAACTAACCGAGATTGATAAGCCGAGATTGACTTGTTTTATAAGATGCTCAAGAAATATGCCATAATCATCGAGTCGCTTATTAACATAAATTCTCACCGCCACTCGATCGGCTGGATTGTTTATCTGATCATAAATCCAAAGCATGTCGCCGGCTGCGCCGAGGTAATCGCTTGCTGAGGTTGCAGCTGCATTTAGATCTAATGCAACCTGAAACTCGGTGATATTCCCGCGTTGGCCCTTAGCCATCTCCGTGAAATCCTTTGCCATAGTTAGAAAAACTATACTCTGTTCCGATAGCTTTTGCCAGTTATCACCAGATGCAGTAGTTTTACCAAATGAATTGATTGCACTAAAAATAATAATTGCTACTATAATTAACATAATTCGAGTTGATCGCATAAATCCTCCCAATTTAATAAAATGATTCATTAGATATTATTTTTTCATAGCCGGGAGATATAATTATGTTATTGATACTTTTCAGGATGAAGACAATGAAAAGATGCATTCTACTTGACTTTCCGTGATGCATATCGGTCGTACCATTCCCGTATATTGGCTTCTGCCTCATCACGGGTTCGACCATAGCCCGGCTGAAGATTAAGCCGACGCGCCATGTCCGTTTTCCCAACCGCAAAGCATTGCCATGGCCAGTTCGGTTCATCGGGGCTGTGGTGACATTGAAGTTCGTACTCCTCAAACCTAGGAAACTTCGGATCATATGGACAAGGCCGCTCAATGTTACCCCCAAAAACCTGGTACCCGCATGTGAAATTTTCCCGGATATCCCAACTTTTCTCCTCGGGATCAGCAGGTGCATCCAAGCGAGAAATCAGCGGGGCGCCACAATAGGGGCATCGGTATTCTGCAAGTTCTTCTCGTGCCTCTTCGAGCTCATGTTGCGTCCGGTTAATTTCTTGTTGCAGATCGCGCAGAGCTTCTCCAGAAGCAATTCGTTCAAGCTTCGCCCGGGGGTGCTTCGCATAAAGATCAGGCCGAACTTCGAGAAGAACCTGAATAGCTATATCTTGGGAAGGAAGGCCTTCGGTGATCAGAGCTACCTTATCAGCAAGAGTCGGGCTAAAACTTACTACCTGTTGTCGAGTTATTCCATACCAAATTGGAAGGATTACCCGACCTTCTTCGATTTCCCTACTAATAAGGCCTCGAAGTTCACGTTCTGGCCAAAACTTTTTAATAAAGTGCTGGCTTATCACAACGAGTCCGAACCTGGACGAAGATAGTCCTTTATCGATTGATCCTGAGAGACTGTCACCCAGACGAAGGGAGAATTCAGCATACCAGACAGATACGCCGAGGCTTTGAAGAGCTACAGCCAATGGGCGAACGAAGTCTTCGTCTTCCGATGCATGGGAGATAAAGACATCCCAGGTTTTTGGATTATCGATTATTTGCATAATTCGGCGCACACTCACTCAAAACTCACAACATATTCTGCTGCGCCAGAGGAAAATACCCGTGGCGGCCGATGATCAGGCGGTCTTATACCCTCTGATTAAGGGGCGCCCTTCTCCATCAATGGGCCAAAAACTCACATCCCACTGGGTTTCGCCGGCGCCGGGGCGATTAGGGAGCAGGCGGCGGTTCGGGGGAGAGGTACCGGGGTACGACCCAGCCCACCAGGTTGCTTTGCAGGACCCGCACCTGGGCCCAGCCGCTGGTGCCGACTCCCATCATCTCCACCGCGTCATTACGATGCAGCGTGGCCAGGACCTGGGATTCCGGCCGGGGATGCAGGTAGAGGGGAACACTATCGGCATTGACATGATAGGTGGGCAGACCCACGGTGGTCCGGTCGGGGCTGTAACTGAGCTGGTTACTGGGTATCCAGCCGGTGCCGGCGGGGCGGTCCACCAGGCGGACTTTGGACCAGCCCGAGGGGTTGCGCTCGAGGATTTCCACCTTATCGCCCTGGTAAACCGTGTGCAAGACATCGCAATCGGGAGAGGGGCATTCCCGCAAGGGCGCCGAGGTGGGGATGACGTAAAAATAGGTGGAAAAAGCCTGGACCGGGGGGCTGGCCAGCAAGACCATGAGCAGACTCAGCAACACTGGGATCATGCATCTTCTCGGCTTCATGATTCCTCCTTGAAAAGTTCAAAGTTCAAAGTTCAAAGTTCAAGGTTATTTGGGTTTCATAGGGCGGCCTGCGGCCGCCGGAATGCGGCGCACCGGGCTAAAAGCCCGGGCGTTTGGCCTGTGGTCTCGGGGGGGCAGGCACGGAGGCCGGCCCCGCTCTTTCAGGCTCACAGCATATTTTTTTCCGCCAGGGAAAAGTAGCCATGGCGGCCGATGATCAGGTGGTCGTGCACGGTCAGGTTGAGGGCCTGGCCGGCCTTGACCAGGGCCCGGGTCAGCTCCCGGTCGGCGGCGGACGGGGTGAGGTTGCCGCTGGGGTGGTTATGTACCAGGATAAGTCCGGTGGCCTTGTGTTTCAAGGCCAGCTCCAGGACTTTGCGGGGATAGACCACCGTCTGGTTCACGGTGCCTTCCTGGACGATCTCCTCGGCAATGACCTGGTTTTGGCTGTTGAGAAAGATCACCCGGAACTGCTCGTCAAGGAGGCCCCCCATGGAGGCGCGGCAATATTCCACCAGGTTGTCCAGGGACTTGATCTCCTGGCGCTTGAGGGCCTCGGATTTGAGGGCGTATTCGGAGCAGGCTTTGACCAGGCGGATGAGGATGGCGGAGTACTCCTTGAGCCCGATGACATCCATAAGGGCCTCGGGGCTGGCGTCCAGGACCTGGGTGAAGGAGCCGAAATGTTCAATCACCCGCTTGGCCAGGGGCTTAACGTCGGAGTAGGGGATGGCAAAGGTGAGGAGCAGCTCCAGCAGTTCATAATCCTGCAAGGCCCCAGGGCCTCCCTGGAGGAAGCGCTGGCGCAGGCGGGCGCGGTGCCCGTGGTA
This sequence comes from Desulfobaccales bacterium, assembly GCA_052139855.1. Classification (GTDB taxonomy): domain Bacteria; phylum Desulfobacterota; class Desulfobaccia; order Desulfobaccales; family 0-14-0-80-60-11; genus 0-14-0-80-60-11. Next base: position 1,311 of record JBKQVS010000173.1, on the reverse strand, counting down.
GTGAGGTTTGGCCGGTTGTTCCACCATCTCCATTTCCTTTTACTCCGGCAGTGCCTTAAATGCAACCGGGAAAAAGTGGAGAGAAGGGTGGAGCGGGTTAGCCCCTAGAACGCATTTCCTTGCAGCAATCCGGTGGGGGGGCATAAAAAAGCCGGGACCATCGGTCCCGGCTTGTTGCTCCCTCATGGGATTGGGGGCAGGGGTTTGGGGGAGTTTTTTGTAAGTGAAAGGGCACTTACGAAAAAGCCCTTAGCCCCTCCTCCGATATCCCTTCTCTTAGTGCTCTTCGCCGGCGGCGGCGGCGTCCATGGTACGGCGCATTTCCATATCCATGAGCACCCGCTCCCGGGCCTTGTCGATGCCCAGGGCTTTGCGCTTGGCGTCGATGTGGGCGATCATCTTCTTGGCCATGAGTTCCGGGTCGGCCTCGAAGTCCCACTTGCCGCCGTACTCGTCCTCGATGCCCTTGAAGAGGTAGTCGGTCAAGATCTCGGAGCCGGTGGTGGGCCAGTTGACCCCGAACAGGGTGTAGACGCCCGAGGCCACGAAGTACTGGCCGATCGCGATGGCCTTTTCGCTCATCCACTCCGGCGCGGCGCCCGCGGCGGGCAGGTCGCTGACGTCGGTGCCCAGGCCACCGGCCTTGACGCAGGCGGTGGCCGCCATGAGGATGCGGGAGTTGTCGACGCAGGCCCCCATGTGCAGGACCGGCGGGATGCCCACGGTCTCGCAGATCTCGGCCAGGCCGGGACCGCAGTACTTGGCGGCTTCCGGCGTCAGCAGGCCGTATTTGCCGGCGGCCATGGCGGCGCAGCCGGTGGACAGGACGATGACGTCGTTCTTAATGAGCTCCTTGATCAACACCATGTGGGAAGTGTCCTGGGCGGTGCGGCAGTTGTTGCAGCCCACCACGCCGGCCACGCCCCGGATGCGGCCGTTGATGATGTTGTCGTTCAGGGTGTAGTAGGAACCCCGGATGGAGCCGCCCAGCAGGTACTGGATGGTCTCGTAGCTGAAGCCCACCACCGTGGGGGACTTATGCGACGGGATCATCACTGGGGAGCGGCGATTGGGGAAGTTGTCGATGGCTACCCGGATCACCTGACGGGCCACGTCCAGGGCGTGGTGGTCGTCAAAGGGGATGTGCATCGCCGCGCCTTCCATCATGGCCCGGTCGTCGGTGGTGATGATCTTGGTGTGGTAGCACTTGGCCACGTTGGCCAGGGCCTGCATCTCGCACTGCACGTCCACCACCAAGGCGTCCACCGCCCCGGTGATGATGGCCAGTTCCTGGTGCAGGTAGTTGCCCGC
>JBKQVS010000172.1:0-22188 GCA_052139855.1 Desulfobaccales bacterium | reverse complement strand
CCAGCCGCACGTGGAACTCAACCCCGATGAGGTCGTGGCGCTAGGCGCGGCGGTGCAGGCCGGCATCTTGCAACGCGGCGTGAAAGACATGCTGCTGCTCGACGTGACGCCGCTATCGCTCGGCATTGAGACGGTGGCCCTCTTTGCGGGACACCACGTAAAGATCCGGGGAGATGGCGCCGTCCACCGCGTACGGGCCCAGGCCCCAGACCGAGCTGATTAAGACGCGGTCCGCTTCCAGGGCCTGGTGGGGATCCTGGGAGAACATCACCCCGCTGGCCCGGGCCGGCACCATGGCCAGGACGCCCACTGCCATGGGAAGTTCCGAGACGGAGAAGAGCTGGTATTTCCAATAAAAGATGGCCCGAGAGGTGAACTTGCTGGCGATGATCCGCTTATAGTGTTTCGGCAGCCCGGCGGCTGGGACGTTGAGCAGGGTGGCAAACTGGCCGGCAAAGGAGAATTCGCTGTCCTCTCCCACGGCACTGGAGCGCACTGCCAGCCAGGGGGTCGGCAGGTCTTGGACCGCCTGCGCCAGGGCCGCCTCCAGGTCCGGGGGCAGCGGCGCCTGGAGAATCAGCTCCTGGATCTCGAGGCTGATCGCCTCCAGGCTTTCCAGGTCGTGGATGGAAGCCAGGGCCAGCCTGGATTCCAGTTCGCCTAAGAGCTGGGCTCCCTCCAGGAAGCGCTTGTAGGCCATGGCAGTGATGGCAAATCCCTGGGGCACCGGCAGGCCGATGCGGTTGCCGATCTCCCCGAGGTTGGCCATCTTGCCCCCCACCGCCGGGGCCAGTTCCTGGTTCAGGGCTGACAGGGGCAGGATAAAGGGGGTATCCGGGATGGTGGGGACCGCCTCGAGGACCTCGTGGAGTTCTTGGCGAAGGCGGTTACAGATGGGCACCAAGTCGTTTTGATACCGATTATTGGTGAGGAGATTGAGGGAGGCCACCATGCCGGAGACCTGCTCACCCAACTTATTCACCTGGGCATAGAGATAGCTGGAGTCGAAGACGTAATCGCCGGAAAGTTTTTCTTCCATGTCCGCCATGGTTTCCAGGGCGTGGTTGTTGTTGTCCAGGAGGCGGCGGAAATGGGTAAATTTTTCCTGCAAGCGGACCTGTTCGTCCTCTTCGGGTTCTTTGAGAAAGCGCCGCAGGAATTTAAAAACCATGATTTCTCCGGGAGCGGTAAACAGTAAGTAGTGGGGAGGTTGTGGGCGGCACCGGCATCCTTGCCGGTGAGACGCAGGGAAGAGAAGGATTACGCCCACATGATCTATTTCTCCTCCTCACGGCTCACTGTTTCTTCAGGGCCGCCAGTTCTCCCTGCATCCGCTTCCACTCCAGGGCCCGCTTGATGGTGATGAGGATGGTCTCCTTGCGGAAGGGCTTGGTGATAAAATCGTAGGCGCCCTTCTGGATGGCCTCTTCCGCGGTCTCAATGGTGCCATAGGCGGTAATGACGATGATGGGCATGGCGGCCTCGATATTCCTGACGATGCCGATGAGGTCGATGCCGTCCACCAGGGGCATTTTCAGATCGGTGACCACCAGGTCGTAATGGCCCTCCTGGAGCAATTTGCTCACTTCCAGGGGATTATTGGTCGTGGTGACCTCATAGCCGGTCTTATCCATCAGGATAGTTTTCAGCAATCTGAGCATATTGGGCTCATCGTCAACGACCAGTATCCGCTCCGGCATCTTGTCCTCCTGCGCTGCTAAGTTCAAAGTTCAAAGTTCAAAGTTTAAAGTTCATGTAAGGTGCGGACGGCAAAACCATGATTGAAAACCCACCATTTACGAAATAACTGCGGTCGATTCGGGCGCGGTTTGCTCCTGGTCGGCCGCCTCGGCCTCGGGGCCTGAGATAATGGGAAGGTAGACGGTAAACGTGGTGCCATGCTTCTCGGGATATTCATCGGCGGGGTAGCTGGTGAAGATGATGTTCCCCCCGAATTTGGTGATGATGCCGTAGCTCATGGACAGGCCCAGGCCGGTGCCCTTACCGGTCTCCTTGGTGGTGAAGAAGGGATCGAAGATCTTGGCTTGGGCCTCCCGGGGGATACCGGAGCCCGTGTCGATGAATTCGATGGCCACCCGTTTGCCGTCGGGGCTGAGCATGGTCACGACCTTGAGGATGCCGCCCCCCTGCATGGCGTCGGCGGCATTGTTGACCAGGTTGATGAAGACCTGCTGGAGTTCCGGGGGGTCACCCTTGACCCGGGGCAGGCTGGGGGCCAGGCTGGTTTCCAGGCGGATTTTTTTGGTCAGCAGGGTATTCTTCACCACCGCCAGGGTTTTTTCCAGGAGGCCGGTGACTTCGGCGCTGGTTTCGCTCACCTGGGGGACGCGGGCAAAGGTGAGGATGTTCTCGACGATTTTCTTGCACCGGAGCCCCTCGTCCTCGATGACCTGGAGGGTCTCGTGGATCTCGGGCAGGGATTCGGTCTGTTCCAGGAGATGTTCGGTGAAGCCCAGGATCACGGTCATGGGATTATTGATTTCATGGGCCACCCCCGCGGCCAGGGTGCCGATGGAGGCCAGCTTCTCCATGTTGATCATCCGGTCTTCAATGGCCTTGCGGCCGGTGATGTTCCGGGAGATGATCTCGTAGGCAAAGGGCTCACCGTGCTCATCCTTGATGTCCACGATGCTGGTGGAAAACCAGAATTCCTGGTCGCCGATGGACACCGGGTGGCGCTTGCTCCTGACCTTGCCCGTCTCCTTGACTTCCCGGAGCCACTCCATGTGGAAGTCGGCGGATTTTTGATTGAAGATGTCGTATAAGGTGCGCCCCACGAACTCCTGGAAAGTCCCCTCGATGACGCCGCCCGCGGTTTCGGGCTTGACCGCCGACCGGGCCGTAGCGAAGAGGTTGGCGGCGTAGCGGTTGATGGACAGGAGGCGGCCGTCTCCATCCACGGTGTAGATCAGGTCCGCGGCGTTTTCCACCAGGCCCTGATACCGGGCCTCGGATTTCTGCAACTTTTCCTTCTGGCGGTTGACCTCTTCGGCCAGACTGGAGGAGAATTGCTGCTCGTAGCGGAAATTGAGCATGACGATGGTGCCCGACAGGACCACCAGGCCGATGATCACCTGGAGATAGAACTGCCGGGTATAGAGGGTATGGATTACGCCCTCCACTTCGCTGGCCGGAGCCACCACCGCCACCGACCAGGATTCCTGACGTTGGTTCTCCTGGACCAGATTCTGGTCCTCCAGCCTGACCGGGGTATAGGCAATGAGCTTCTGGATCTCGCCGGCCATGCCGCGGTGCCACCCGGAGATATAGGCGCCCCAGCCCTCCTGGCCGGTCAGCATCTTTTCCCGCTGAATCTGGTTGATGGCGTCAAAGGAGATGGCGGACATCCGCTCTTTGCGCACCGTAAAGGCGTTTTTGCCGATGAAGTCGCGTTCCGGATGACTCAGAAATATGCCCTTACTGTCCATGATCCAGGCATAGCCGGTCTTGCCGCTACGGATGCCCTGGGTAAACTTTTTGGCCAGGGCATGGGCATCGATATAAAACACCAGCACCCCGCTGAAAGCCCCGGATGGGTGGGGATGGGTTTCGTCCACCGACATCTCATAGGTGGGCACGGCCATGACGGTGATGAGCCGGCCGCCGTAGTGGGGGATCTCAGTGGACACCGGCATCACCAGGATCTGGGCTTTATGTTCCGGTTTGCCGGCCCAGGCCAGGAGCGGGGCGTCCTTAAAGGAGCCGGTGGTGATCTGATCCACCCCCCGGCTGTCCATCTGGTAAGCCCGGTTGCCGTTGGGGCTAATACGCAGGATTTCCACCACCCCTTCTTCCCGGACGGAGGCCAGGGTGGCCCGCATGCGGTTGGCCCAGGACAGCGGCTCCAGGTACTGCATGGAGGGAGAAAAATTGAGGGTGCTTAATTCCCGCTTGAGGAAGTTGATATCCTGCTCCAGCAGGCTGGCGGTATATTTGGCCAGCACCAACTGCTGCTGGTTGAAGTCTTCCTTGACGATCTCCTTCATCTGGTTGGCGGATTTGAGACCCAGATAGATGCTGATCCCCAGCAAGGCGAAATTGACCCCTAACAACAAGACCAGGGCGTAGCGGGAGGCGAGAAACGGGAAGCGGCGCATGTTCTTATTGTCCTATAAAGTCGTCAACGTACCAATGAATCATACTATCTGAAACCAGCGAGATGTCCAGTTGATTGATATACAAAGTAAGCTTGCCCAGGCGCGTCAGACAGTCGGCCATCAGTTCCGGGGCATATTTGGCCAGTCGAGCCTCAATGAGGTCTCCCTTTCGCTGGGTGCTCAATTCCAGGCGGTTAAGGATGGCCTCCAGGAGCCGGGTCCGGATTGCTTGGAGTTCGGGAGCGGCGCCCTCTTCACGGAACCCAAAGGAAAGATAATTATCATTCACCTGGTCCGTAATATAGGCCTCCACCATAAAGAAAAGATGACCCAGGCAGAGATGGAGATTCAGGTAATGGTTGGATAAGACCGCGTAGGTGCGGTCCCTGCCGGTGGCCTGGGTCTCTCCTGCGCCTGGCGGCAAAACGGCGGGCAGGCTCCCGGCCTCCGGGGGGAAGGCGGAGGCCCACGGCCTGGCAGTGAGCCCCGCCCAGAAAGCCTGGAAGGGCAGGGACACCACTTGGGAGGGGCGGACCTGTCGCCGCCAACCGCGATTGACCCCACCGCCCAAATCCAACAGACGCATCTTCAGGGGCAGGTTGGGGTCAAGATCAAGCAACAGCGCGGCGCCCTGAACTTCATGCTCCGTCAGCCTGAACATTTCCCGCATGGAGAATTCATGGGCGTACCGCACGATGTCATGCAGGGTGCGGCAGTGCTCCGGCGTAAACGTGGCTTCGTCCTCAGGGTTGATGAGGTTCAAGGGCACGATCTTCTGCACCACCGCCTTGAGGGTTTGAAAGACCGAGCTGTCCGTCAGGTCGTCCGATGAGGCGCCGGGCTCCAAGAGTTCCGGGATCAGGCCCTCATAGACGTTATTGTAATTGGCGTCCACCGTGACCACCTGTCCCGGCGCCAGGATTTGGGTGGCGTTGCTGATATTGATAATGGTGGGGACCTGGAATTCCCGGGCCAACAGGGCCATGTGGCCGGTAGGGCTGCCGGCATCAGTGAGAATCGCGGCGGCTTTGGCCATGACGGCCACAAATGTGGGGGAGGTGTGGCGGGCCACCAGGACCCCGCCGTCGGGGAAAGAGGCGAGGTCTTCTTCCCGGCGCACCAGCACTACCGGCCCTGCCCCGGTCCCCCGGCAGGCCACGTCTCCCCGGTCCAACAGAATACGGTGGCCTTTCAGCGTCCTGGGAGGGAGAGTAAGCTCTTTGGCATGGGGGAGCGGCAGCGGCTGGCAGTTGAGAATCCAGAGGCGGTTTTGCCAGTCCAGGGCCCAATCCACCCGCTGGGGTTGCCGCCAGTATTCCTCCAGCTTTTGGGCCAGCTCCAGCAATTGCCGGAGCTGGGCTTCCTTGAGGCACGGGGCATTGACATAATCCGGATGCACCGGGACCTCTTCCAGGCCGCAATCCGGCCGGCACACCGGCATCATGGGTTTAGGGAGGATAACCTGGTCAAGAATCTGTCCCCAGGGCTCATACGCCAGCAGATAGCGGTCGGTATCGGGCGCCGCGGCCAGGCCGTCGTGGCCCGGGCCCAAGCCGGCAATAATCTGCGCCTCCGGGCCCGTTCCCTCAGGCCGCCGGGTGAAGACTACGCCGCTGACCCGGGCCTGGACCATGGGCATCACGGTCACCCCCATGGTCATTTCCCCTTCTTTGAACCCTTGGTTCTTCAGGTAAAATAAGGCCCGGGGGGTGAACAGGCCGGCCACGATGTCCTTGTAGCGGCTGATCACCAGTTCGGGGGGAACGTTGAGATATGTAGCGTACTGGACGGCAAAGGTCAGGGTGAGGTCTTGGCCCACGACACTGGAGCGAATGGCTACCATGGGCCGGCCTGGTTCCTGGGCGGCCAGTTGGCCTTGGGCCTCCGTGATGGCTGCTTCCAGGGCCGGGGGCACCTGGGCCACCACAATCATCTGCTGCAGCTCGGCGCTTACCCGGTCCAAGCTGTCCAGATCATCGAGACGTTGACTCTCCAATACGGCCATGATCCGGGCCGCCAGGTGATTGTGATCCAGGAAGACCTTGTAGGCGTGCGTGGAAATGGCAAAGCCGGGAGGGACCGGCAGGCCCGCCCGGTTTTTGACCTCCCCCAGGTTGGCGTTTTTGCCTCCCACCACGTCGCCCATGGCGGCGTTAATATCTTCGAAGTCAATCACCAGGGGGGCGGCAGGGATCTCCCGGCGGCGGGTGAGGGCTTCCTCCACCTCGCGGCTGATGCGGGCCAGGGCCTCGGCCAGAGCGCCATAGCGGCTGCCCCTCAGGCCGTTCAAGGCCTCCACCAACCGGGCGGTTGCCTGGTGGAGTTGACTGACCGCGGCGCGGATGTATTGGAGGTCAAAGAGGAAGTCGCCCGACAGCTTCTCTTCCATGTCCGCCATCAGGGTCAAGACCTGGTTGTTGGCGGCGAGCAAGGCCTGGAAATGGGTGTATTTTCCCGCCAGATCCGCCTGCGTTTTACCCGGGGTAGCCCCGGTGAGACGTTGCCAGGCGCGCTTCAGGGTGGTCACCATCGCTCCCCGTTTCCCCAGACTCGGAAGGACTGCCATTGGCAGCCAATAATTTAAAATTATATCAACATTTAAGCTGAATTTCCAGCTAAGCCGGGCTCGCGGCCGGGTGGATCTTGAAGAAAGGACGGGGAAGAAAATGGTCAGGGGTCAGTATGAAAGGACTGAACGGCCAATGCCCACTGGCACCCTTCCCCCAATAACCGCTTCCTCCCTAATAAGCGAGGAGCAGATAGACCGTGCATATAGCCACGGTGACGAGCATGGGCGCCAGGCAGGCCTTCAGATAGGCCATGAAGGAGATGTGATAGCCCGCCTTTTCCGCCAGGCCCACGGTGACCACGTTGGCCGAGGCCCCGATCATGGTGCCGTTGCCGCCCAGACAGGCCCCCAGGGCCAGGGCCCACCAGAGCACCCCGGACTCCGTCCCCGGGATGCTCTGGTTGAGAAAGGCGACGATGGGCAGCATGGTGGCGGTGAAGGGAATGTTGTCGATGGCGGCGGAAGCAATGGCCGAGACCCAGAGGACCAGCACCACCGCCACCACCAGGTTGCCCCGGGAGAGATGCGCCACCCACTCGGCGATGAACTGGATCAGGCCGGTCTCTTCGGCCCCGGCCACCACGATGAACAGGGCCATGAAGAAGACCAGGGTGGGCCACTCCACTTCGTGCTCCAGCATCTCGACGATGTCCACCCCGGAGACGGCCAGGAGCAGCATGGCGCCGGTGAGGGCGGCGATGGAGGGCGCCATGTGAAACACCCCGTGGAGGATGAACAGGCCGATGGTGAGCCCCAGCATCACCAGGCACTTGACGAGCAGCCGCGGGTCAGTGATGCGGTATTCCTCTTTCAGGTAAGCGGTGGTGCGCTCCACATCCTTGACTTCCGCCTCTTTAAAGGAGCGGCGGTACCAAAAGAGGTAAAAGGCCGTGGCGAAGACCATGCAGACGGTGATAATCCCGGTGAGGTTGTGCAAAAAGGCTCCGAAGGAAAGGTTGGCATAGGAGCCGATCAGGATATTGGGGGGATCGCCGATCAGGGTGGCGGTGCCGCCGATATTGGAGGCAAAGACCTCGGGAATCAGCAGGGCAATGGGGTTCAGCTTCAAGGCCACGGCGATTTCGATGGTCACCGGGATCATCAGGAGCATGGTGGTGACGTTGTCCAGGAAGGCCGAGGCCACCGCGGTGACCACCATGAGGATGGCGGCCAGGACGTAAATGTTGCCCCGGGCCATGGCAAAGGATTTGTAGGCCAGCCACTGGAAGAGGCCGGTCTTTTTCAAGACCCCGACGATGATCATCATGCCCATGAGCAGGAAGATGACGTTGAGGTCGATGGCCCGGGTGGCGTCCTCAAAGGAGAGGATGAAATATCCCGGGTTGAAGGTGCCGGCCACATAAGAGATGAACAAGATGGCCACGGCGCCGAGAAAGGCGGCCAGGGTGCGGTGCATCAATTCAAAGGCGATGAGGGCGAAGACCAGGAACAGGACCAGGGTGGCGATCCAGAAGGCCGGGGTGACGGCCCGGTTGAGGGTCAGGTGCGCCTGGGCCTGATAGAGGGTGTGGCCCGACTGGTCCCGGCCCATGGGTAGGAGCGTCACCGGCGCCGGAGGCAGATCCCGCCAATTGGGCTTTTTGGCCAGCACTTCGACCCGGGCCCCGGAAAGGGCGCCGGCCGGCAGGTGGAACCGGGCCAGAAAGTTGCCCCGGCTGCCGGTGATGATGGCGGGCTTTTTACCCTCCGGTTTGAGGCGCCGGCCGTTGACCAACACCTCCACCTCCGCTTCCTTGACTCCCCGGCCTTCGGCATTGAGGATGGAACCGGCCAGGCTGAGGCGGTCCTGGGCCGCGGGGTCGGCGGCCCGAGCCGCGGTGGGGCTCAGGCCGGGAGTGAGAAGCAACCAGACGATGATGAGAAAGAAAATCCCCTGTCTCTTAGTCATTGGCACCGTCCCGGGGTGGCTAAAAGCCGGGAGCCGGGTTCACTGGGGGTTGTCTGTGAGCGAGTCCGGGGGCGGGACGGGCCGGTGTGAGGCCGATCCCACCCCTGAACCCTTATGTTTACTGGCCGAGTTTGCAGGACCGTAGCGGCGTTGAAACCTGCCAGCGGACGCGGGGTTAAGAAGTGGGGAGGATCCGGAACGCGTTTCCGGCCCTCCCTCTATGAAAAACCGGCGCTCGCCAGACCTTGGGCGCCAACACCGGCATGCTCATCAACGGCCAGCTAAAATATGTGACCGGCGCGGTAATACCCTTGGCGGCGGGGGCATCGGGCATCGCCGGGACCGCCTAGTCGCCCAGCACCACTCTGGCGATTTCAACGAAGAGATCGCTCAGGCGGATCATCCCGGCCACCTTGCCATCCTTAATCACCGGCATCCGGCCGACGTTTTCCTGGATCATCATGCAGAGGGCCTTGAAGATGGGGGCATTGCCGTCCACGGTGACCTGGATGGGACTCATGACCTCACTCACTACCCTCTGGGAATGTTCCTTCATGTCGGGTCCCAAGAAGTCGCTCATGCAGACGGTGAGATCGGGGTCTGTCTTGACGAGGCTGGTCTCCTGGAGAAATCTGGGCTCCAGGCCTTTGATGATGTCCCGCAAAGTCAAGATCCCCATAAGCTGGTATTTTTCGTCAAAGACCAGTGCGGCCCGGGGCTCAAAGGCGCCTTCAAACTTGATGGCAGCTTCCCGGATAATGGCCATGGCCTGGCGCAAGGTGAACCAGGAGGGGATGTGGGGATAGTCCTCCAGAGGGATCATGAGGTCCTTGACTTTTTTATCAGTGGCCATGGAAGCATTCCTCTGGAGCCGCGTTTTGTAACATTATTCACAAAATCTCGTCTACTTTTGTAATGAAGCGGGGGGGAAAAGTCAAGCTAATAATAAGGCAGGCTTTGGTTCCGCCTGTGAAAAGAAAATATATAAGTATCATGATTCACAAGCCGGGGGCCGATTATCCTGCCGGTATGGGTTGAGGGCGCACGGTGAGAAGTCAACGAGGATGGTTTGAGGGTGGGGCGGGCCTCCGGGCCCGCCGGTCCAACCCGGTCTTATGGCGCCAACCTCGACCCGGCCGGAAGCTTCGGGAACCAAAAAGGCGGCCCCAAAGGGGCCGCCGGGTTCAGAAGTGATCGTGCTGCAGTTCAGCTCAATCCTGGGTCTTGACCACCAGGACCGAGCAGGGAGAGTAGGTTACCACCTGGGAGGCGGTGCTGCCCAGGAAGGACCTGGTCTTGCCCGCCAGGCCGCGGCTGCCGATGACCACGAGATCAGCCTGCTGATCTTTGGCCACCTGGACGATCTCCTCCGCCGGCGAGCTGCCGGTGGCCAGGATCACCGCGGCGTCGACGCCTTGGGCCTGGGCCGCTTCCTTGGCCTTGGCCAGGGCGATTTCAGCCTGGGCTTTCATCTTCTCGGCGATATAGACCCCTTCTTCCAACTCCGGGATCTGAACGGCCACTGCGGTTAAGACCACGGAAGAGGGAGCCTTGGCTTTGGCCAGGTCGCAGGCCGTTTCCACGGCTTTCAGGGAATAGGCCGAGCCATCCACGGGTACCAGGATCTTCATGTTAGGCCCCTCCTTTGCCAGCATAAGCGGCCTTGTCGGCCTGTTCTTTCTTAAAGCCGTTCCACATTTTGATCATGATCACCAGACACATGCCCAAAGCGGCGCACATGACCATCCATTGGGAGGCGGTGTTGAACTGCAACTGTTTCAGGGTCACCGAGATACCCGCCAGGATGATCATGATGGCAAAGAGCAGCCGGATGCCGTAGCCCCGGATATATTTCACTGCGGTGACGCCGATCTGGGCGCCGATGGACGCCCCGATGAGCATGAGGACCGCGGCGATGATTTCGACCCGTCCCTTGACGCCGTAGGTTAAACAACCATACGCGCCGGAGAAAAGGACGGAGAAGAGATCAGTGCCCACCGCAATGGCCGTGGGGCAGCCGATGAGGTAGATCAAAGCGGGCATGCGGATAAACCCGCCGCCCACGCCCAGAAAACCGGAAAGCCAGCCGGTAAAGAGAAAGACGCCGGTGACGGTCCAAAAGGAAATGGTAATGCCCGAGGCCGGGAAGTGGATCATGGGCGGCAGTTGCCAGCCTTTTTTGGGTTCCATAGCAACGCCGGTCCGGGCCGCGGCGGCCATCTTAGCGGCCTGGGCGGCGGCCCGCTTATCTTTGGTCATGTAATCGTAGAGCATGTAAATGCCCAGACCGAAGAGCATAACCATGTAGGTATAGCGGACCACTGGGCCGGCCAGTCCCTTGCTTGAAAGCCACATGACGTTGCGGGCGCCGATCTCGACGCCGACGACCGAACCCACGATGGACAGCAACCCCAGTTTCATGTCGACGTTGCCCATCTTGCGGTGCTTGGCAGTGGCGACGATGGATTTGCCGAAGATGTGGGCCAGATCGGTGCCGATGGCGTAAGCCATAGGAAAGCCGAAGGCATTCAGGGCGGGGGTGACCACCCAGGCGCCGCCGACCCCGAAGAAGCCCCCCAGGACCCCCACCGAGAAACCGATGGCGATCAGCATCAGGGCGTTAAAGTGCATGCCGGCAATGGGCAGGTAAATATCAAAAATACCCATGGAATATTTCTCCTATCGGATCTTTAATTGATGGTCCTATTCGTGGTGTTCGATCTTGTGCACTTCCATGCCGATCATCTTCAGGATGACATCGGTGACCAGAGCGATGGCCAGGCCCAAGAGGCCCATCAATATGGTGACGATAAAGGCGTATACCCAGAGATTGTCGTTGTACCAATGGGCGAAAAAATAATTGATGCCGCTCAAATTGGAAATGTCAATCTTCTTCCCCAAATGTTCGGGGACATCCAAACCTTCACCGGCCCAGAGTAGAGTGCTGGGCACTATCAGTATGAAGAAATTAAAGATGATGACGCCTAGGCGTTTCAATGTGGTTCACCTCCCTTCCATCGGTCAAATTCATGGCGATAGCCGCCGGCCTTGAGAAGAACCAAGCCTGACCTGATTATTTTTTTACTTGTCCACTATACAGGCAATGCCCGTGCCAAGCCCTGGGGAAAAAATGGGCGGCCATTAACTATAGGTAAATAATGAAAAACCATGGGGTAAGGCGCATTTTACCCCGCAGATTGGTGCCCCTTTTCTGTCAGGATTTTTTACAGTGTGTAAAACCTGTGAAGCGGCGGATTACGCAAAATAAACTTGAGGCTTATCGGGCGATGAATTTCCGGCTATAATGGAATGGCCTCCCCTTTTAAAAGCTTACTTTTGCGCTAAAAAGTATTATCGTGCGGGAGGAAGTCGGGGTAAATTCCACCAGGAAAGTTTATGGGTCTGTTTGATTTTTTCCGCCGCAAAAAGAGAGGCAACGCCGCGGCCCCTAAGTTGAGAGAGATCTGGTGCGGTTTCCAGCAGATCTTGGCCGACAATAACGAGGTTATGGGCCTCATCGGCAACCTGGAAGAGATGCTGGTGGGCCAGAAGGATCTGGACCTGGCGTATCTCAACTCCCGGGTTTGGCTGCTGGACCAGCATTTTACCTCTCTGGTGGCGGGTCTGCAAAAGATTTCCGGGGACAAGTACCCGGAGTTGGAGGCGGCCCGGGCCCGGATCCAGACGGCCATCCATCAGCGCCTGGAAGACGCGGCGCCCTTCCCCCCCAGTCCCCTCATGGTGCGCCTGGAAGACGCGGGCCCCGAGCTGCTGGCGGCCCTGGGAGGCAAGGCGGGCAATCTGGCCCGGGCCAAAAACCAGTTGGATCTGCCGGTGCCCGACGGCGTAGTGGCCACCCTCTCGGCCTATAAGCTCTTCATGGAGCAGGAACTGCCGGGCGGGGGCGGCAGTCTCCTGTCCCGGCTCAAATCCGGGCTGCATAACCTGGACCTGGAGGGCGAAGCCCGGGTGGGGCAAGTTTCCCGGGAGTTACAGGACCTGATCCTGGCCCAGCCGATTCCTCCGGACCTGGCCGACGCCCTCATCCAGGAAGCCCGGCGCCTGGCCCCGGCCGGAGACCATACGCTCACGGTGCGAAGCAGCGGGGGCCGGGAAGATATCGCCGCGTCTTTTGCCGGCCAATACGAGACCTTTTTAGGGGTGGCGCCGGAAGAAGTTCCCGACCGTTGGCGCCGGGTGGTGGCCAGCCAGTTCGGCGAGGGGGCCATCATTTATTTCAAACTCCAGGGCCTGCTTTTGGAAGAGGCGGCCATGGGGGTCCTGATCCAGCGCCTGGTGAAGGCTACGAGCGCCGGGGTCATGTTGACCACGGACCCGGCCAATGGTGCGCCGGAACACCTCATGATCAGCGCCACCTGGGGCCTGGCCGCCGACCTGGTGGCCGGCAGGATGGGCGGCGATGAATACCTGGTGGCCAAGGCGGACGGCGGCCTGATCCAGACCCGCCCGGTTCGCAAAGAATACCTGCTCCAGGTCCGGGAGGGGCGGCTTGCGAAGGAGCCGGTGGCGCCGGAACTGGTTCAGGCCCCGGTGTTGGAGGCGGGCGATCTGAAGCGGCTGGCGTCTTATGCCCGGATGTTGGAGGCCCATTGCGGCTGCCCCCATTGTGTGGAGTGGGTCAAGGATGGCCAGGGCGACCTCCTGGTGGTGCAATCCCGCCACCTTTTGCCGGCCGATGAGGGGCGGCGCCCCCCCCAGGGCATGGCGGAGGCCGCGGCTGGGGCTGTGGCGCTCCTGAGCGGCCACACCGGCTCGCCCGGAGTGGCCGCGGGGCCGGTCTTCCCTCTGGGCCCCGGGCGCAGCCTGGCCGAGGTGCCGGAAGGGGTGGTGCTGGTGGTGCCCCGGACCACGCCGGAGCTGGCCCCGGTGTTGCCCCGGATAGCCGCCCTGCTGGCCGAGATGGGTTCGGCCACCGGCCACCTGGCCCTGGTGGCCAGGGAATATGGCGTACCGACCCTGGTAGACGCGGCGGGCGCGGCGGAGTTGCCCGAAGGGCAGATGGTGACCGTCGACGCGTTTCACGGCAAGGTTTATCAAGGCCGGATGGAAGACCTGCTGCGCTTTCAGAGCCCCCATCCCCGGCATTCGCCTGACTCGCCCGTCATCTCCCGGGTCCGGGCCGTGGCCGATCTGATCATCCCCTTGAACCTGATGGACCGGCGCAGCAAAGAGTTCCGCCCGGAGAATTGCCGCACCTACCACGATATTACCCGCTTTACCCGGGAGAAGGCCATCCAGGTGATGTTCGGCCTCATGGACGACGTGGCCCAGGGGCGGGTGCCGGCCCTGAGACTTCTGAAGCTCAAAACCCTGCTGCCGCTCAACCTCCACCTGGTGGACCTGGGGGATGGCCTGGCCAGCCACGAGACCCCGGTGCCCCCCGAAGATATCATCTCCCGGCCCATGCGGGCCTTGTGGCGGGGCATCAGCTATCCCAACATCACCTGGGCCGGTCCGGTGCCGGTGGATGTGGGCGGCTTCCTGCAGGTGTTGGGACAGTCGGCCATCAATCCCCCGGAGAGATTTTGGGACAAGACCTATGCCATCGTGGCGGCCAACTACGTCAATTACGCCTGCCGCCTGGGGTATCACTTCCAAAGCGTGGACAGCTATATCGGCGATGTGCCCGGGAATAACTATATCAACTTCACCTTTAAGGGCGGGGCGGCGGATGATGTCCGGCGGGTGCGCCGCATCCGGCTCATCGCCACGGTGCTGGATCGTTTGGGTTTCGACATGGAGATTTTCGGCGATGTAATCCGGGCCCGGTTCCGCCGGCGACCGGAGGTGGAGATGGAGGAACGCCTGGATCTGGTGGGCCGCTTGATGGCCTATGTGCGGCAGATGGATATGCTCATGAAGGATGACAACATCAGCCAGGTCCTGGCGGAACGTTTCCTGGCCGGCCACTATGACCGGCCGGGGGAAGAGGATGGAGCCGAGGAGGTCGGCCATTAACCGGCGGGGTTACCTTAACCGGCCCCGGCCAAGCGACGAGTGGCAAATATGATGGACATTTTCCCGGAACTGGTCTGCCCCGCGCCATGGGGCACCTTGATGGTCTGCACCGACGGCTCCGACGAGGGACAGAACGCGGTGGCGATTGCCCTGGAACTGGCCCAGGCCTGCCACAGCCAGGTTTGCGCGGTGCAGGTGCTGCAAGTCGTCCCGGAAGTCCAGGCGGTGGCTCCGGACTTGCGGGGCACCCTGGAAAAAGAGGTGCGGGAGAATATGGCGGTCATCAAGGCCGCAGCCGATAAACTGGGGGTGTCTCTTAAACCCGTGGTGCCCCAGGGCCAGTTGCCGCATGACGCCATCGTGGCGGCCGCCGAGCAGATCGGCCCCGACCTGATCATCATGGGCCGGTGCGGCAAAACCGCCCTGGCCCGCATCTTGATGGGCAATGTCACCGCCCGGGTCATCGGCCACAGCCCGGTGAACGTCCTGGTGGTGCCTCGGGGCGGGGCCATCGGTTTCCAGCGGATTCTCGTGGCCTCGGATGGCTCCGCTTATAGCGACGCGGCCTGGAAACTGGCCCTGTCCATGGCCAAACAGGCAAAAAGCCAGTTGATCGCGGTGGCCGTGGCCCCGGAGGAAGGCGATATCATCGAGGCCAAGGCTATCATCCACCGGATGCTCACTGAGGCCAACCGGGCCGGGATGCCGCTCAAAGGGGTTAATCCCCAGGGAGTCGCCCCGGATGCCGGCATCGTCCACCAGGCCATCAAAAATGAGGTGGACCTGATCATCATGGGCAGCCATGGCCGCACCGGTTTGAAGAAGCTCCTCATGGGGAGCGTTACCGAACGGGTTATCGGCGGCTCGCCGTGTCCCATTTTGGTGGTCAAGCGGCAAGACTGAACCGGGGATGCGGAAAGGCCGGGACCCGGGGAAGCACGGCGGACCGTGCCGCCAACGCCGGGCGGCGGCAATTACTCACCGGTTTGGCCGGTTTGGCCGGAGGAGTCTAAAAGCATCGGGCCATTCCCGCGGCGGCCCTGGCGGGACCAATGAACCAGAACCCACCACCGTGAGACCCATTTGGGAGAAAACTTATGTCTGCAGCCAGCCCTTCAGCCCCTTTCCCCAAAATCCTGGTGTGCACCGACGGCTCGCCTGAGAGTGAAGGGGCCATCACCGCCGCCCTGCACCTGGCCAAGACCACCGGCAGCACGGTCTTTGTCCTGGAAGTGCTCTTCTACCTGGCGGGATATGAGATGCAGTCGCCGGATACCCTGGCGCCGCCGGTGGTCAACCTGGAATTGATGCGGGTCCAGGAGACCGCGGCGCGGGAGCGGTTGGAGGCCCGACAAGCTGAGGCCGCCAAGGAGGGAGTTTCCTTGGAGCCCCGGATCCGGACCAGCCCCTCGGCCTATGAGGGCATCCTGGAAGAAGCCGGTGCACTGCAGCCCGACCTGATCATCATGGGCCGCCACGGCTACACCGGCCTGACCCGGCTGCTCATGGGCAGCGTCACTGCCCGGGTCATCGGCCATAGCCCGGCTAACGTCCTGGTGGTGCCCCAGGGAGTCCCGTTAAGTTTTAAGCGAATCCTGATGGCCAGCGACGGTTCGGCCTTCAGCGAGGCCGCCTGGGCGGAAGCCCTTAGCCTGGCCAAGGCTATGGGCAGCGCCCTGATCGGGGTGGCGGTGGCGACCTCGGACCGGGATATCGCCACGGCCACGGGCGCGGTCCGCAGCCTGGAGGCGGCGGCGACGGAGCAGGACATCCCCGTGGACACCATGATTCCGGTGGGCCGGCCCGAGGAGGGCATCGTCAAGGCGGCGGAATTCAAACAGGCCAGCCTGATCATCGTGGGCAGCCACGGCCGCACCGGCCTGAAGCGGCTGCTCATGGGCTCCGTGGCCGAGCGGGTCATCGGCCACGCCAGATGCCCGGTGCTGGTGGTGAAGAAGAAGTAGCAGGGAGCAGTTGGGGGTTAGGCGGCGGTTGGTAAAATGAAGGGTGGCCATGGCGCACCGTCTTGTTCATTGCGTCCTCATGCAGGAGTTGCAGGGTGCGGGCGGCGCACCGGGTTTTTTTCCCCAGGGGGCAGGTAAAAAATTTCCGGCGCCTTCGCCTCGGCCCGGGCCATCGGCCCGGCGGAAAATTTCTCTGATCTTTTTCCCCGGGGCCTTGTAACGGCGATAATCAACCTTAAAATAATTAATAAGCCAGCCGGCAACCCCGGGTAGCCCCACCGGCAGAAGGAAGCCGGAACATCCCTCAGGAGGTACGAGCCATGTCAGGTACTAATGTCGCCAGGGTAACGGAAATTATTGCGGAATCCCCCAAAAGCTTCGATGATGCGGTGCAGGTGGGGTTCAAACGGGCCGCCAGCACCCTGAGGGGTATTACCGGCCTGCGCATCGTGGAGCAACGGGTCTCGGTCAAGGATAACAAGATCAACACGTACCGGGTGAAGATGGAAGTTATTTTTATCCTGGATTGAGGCGGCCCGGGTCCCCCAAACGGGACCGAGAGGTTGGGAAAAGATTTGCAGTCTGGAAAGCCTCTGCCCCCAAGGCAAAACAGGGCGACCCGCCGGGTCGCCCTTATTATTTACCGGGGGTTGGGCGGGTTTTTCGTAAGGGGAGGGCGCTGGATTTTTTTATAAGTGATCCTCCGGTCCTCCCCTCGAGGTTTTCAGGCCCAGGGCCAGGAGGAGGGCGGCCACCGGCGTCAGGTGGAGGAGCAGCCGGTCCAGGGTGGCCCGGACGTAGGCGGGGAACTCCGCCGCGGCGGTAGGGGCCACGGCGTAGGCCAGGATGATGGTTGCCAGGTTGCCGCCCACAAAGAGGGCCAGGAAGAGCATGGGAGAGCGCCACAGGCGGCGGCCGGCCAGGATGAGGGCCAGGGCCAGGGCCGGCCAGAGGAACCCGAAGTAATAGGGCGACAGGAGCCCGGCGCACAGGTAGGTGACGGCCTGCACCATTTGGTGAGGGTAAAAGCTCCGGATATGGTCGGTGCCCATTTCCAGGTGCTGTTGCAGGGCGAAGAGCCGCCAGGGGAGATAGCCCGCCGCCAGCCCGGCCAGGGGGACGGACAAGGCCCCCAGGCGGCGGCGCCAGCCCTCGGGGCGCAGCCAGGCCAGGGTCAGGGCCGCGGCCAGGATCAGGGTGGCGGCCAGGGGCGGGCCTTCGTATTTGCACCAGGCCATGCCCGCCAGACAGCAGGCCGTGAGGGTGAGGCTGCCTCGGGGCGCGGCGTTATCCAGCCATAAGTAAAGAAGGCCGGCCCCGGCCAGGGTAAAGAAAGCCAGGGGCAGGTCGGCGTAGGCGATGTATAGGTGGACGATGAAGACGGTGCCGTTCAAGGCCAGAAACGCCGCCAGGCCCAGGGCCCAGCGGCGGCTCAGGCCCAGCCGCACCGTGAGGGAGTAGAGCAGGCCCAACAGCAGCGCCCCCCAGAGCGGAAAAATGACCGTGGCCAGGGAATCGTTTACCTGGCCCAGGGCGAAGTAAAGGTAGCTCAGGAACAGGGGGACAAAGTTGGGGTAATAGTTGTGGGCGTCGATGCAGGTCAGGTCCAGGCCCCGGGTGGCATAGAAGATCCTGGCCTTGCAGCCCCAGGTGGCTATGGCATCCCAGGCCCACATGGGGTAGAGCACGGCCCGGGGCAGGGCATAGAGGAAGACCAGCCCCAGCAGCCCCAGAAAGAGCCAGTCCCAGCCGCTCAGGGCCAGGCCGGGGCGAACCCGGAGAGCCAGCCTATCCTCCTGAATAGCGCGGCGGCCCCGGGGGACCAGGAGCAGGGCGGCGGCCAGAGTTAAGGGCGGCCCTAAAATCCAGCCGAGACCGAAGGGCACGCCCCGCCAGGTCAGGGCCAGCATCCAGAGGGTCAGGGCCAGGGCGCCGATGCCGAAGCAGAAGGCGGCCCGCTCCCAGCCGGTGAAATCCCGGGGCCGGGGAACCAGGAGGGTGAGCCAAGCATACCCCAGGAAGAAGATGGCGCCCAGCCCCAGCAGCAACCGCAGCCCCATCACCGTCGTCTCAATCATAAAACCCCCACCCCAAGCGGTCGGCATCCACCCGGAAGACCAGTCCCGGCCCCGGGAGGTTTATGGGGTGAAAGGCGGAGGAGTGCAGGGCGGCCCGGGCCCCGGGCCCCAGAGGGTCTGGGGACTGCCGGATGAGGAGAAAGCTGGCGCGCTCCTGGTGCAGGGTATAAAAGAGGAAGCTGGCGGGGACCTCGGGGGACAGGAGGAGATGACGCCGGGGAGCCATCTCGTAGCGGACCTCGATTTCTTTGCCGGCGGCGTAATCATCCAGAAAGACGTAGGTGGCGTGCTCGGGGATGACGGCCTTTAAAGCGGTGGCCCAGCGGTAGAGCGGCTCTTCCTGGCGGATGGCGTTCCCGACGTCGCCGCGGGCGGCTCGCCGGGCCAGGTCCGCCGCCTCGGGCCCGAAGTGCCAGGCCAGCCACAAGACCTGGAGCCCCCAGAGCCCAAGGACCAGCCCCACCAACCAGAATCGCCACGTTTTAGCCGGGGTCATATTCCTGAATGCGGGCCGGGCGCAAGCGGGGATTTGAGCGGGTCCAGGCTGAACTTTCAGCCTGGACCCGGGTTGCCCCGGGCGCCTCTGGCGTTTAATCCGCGAATTTAAACCGGATGATGTGATAGATGGCGGCGATGCCGTCCCGCCAGGTGATCTTTTTCCCGGCGGCGTAGTCCCGGCCGTGGTATTGGATGGGCACCTCGTAGATGCGCCAGCGTTTTTTGGCGATCTTGGCGGTGAGTTCGGGCTCCACCCCGAAGCGGCCGGACTCGATCTTAATCCCCTTCAGCACCTCGGCCTTGAAGACTTTGTACCCCACCTCCATGTCGGACAGATTCAGGTTGGTGAACATGTTGGACAGGGTGGTCACGGCCCGGTTGCCCATGTAGTGCCAGAAGAACAGGACCCGGTGGGGCCGGCCGCCCACCATGCGGCTACCGTACACCACGTCGGCCACGTCCTGTTCGATGGGCTCCAGCAATGAGGGGTAATCAACGGGGCGGTACTCCAGGTCGGCGTCCTGGATGATGACTACGTCCCCGGCCACCTGGGCGAAACCGGTGCGCAAGGCCGCGCCTTTTCCCTGGTTGTGCTGATGGTAAAAGGCCTTGACGTTGTCATACTGCTGAGCCAGCCGGGCCAGGATTGCCCCGGAGCCATCCGTGGAGGCGTCGTCCACCGCGATGATCTCTTTGTCGTAAGGCGTCGCCTGCACCAGGCGGAAGATCTCCTCCAGGGTGGCTTTCTCATTGTAAATCGGAATGACGATACTCAGCTTCATGCGGGCTGCTCCCAAGGATTGAGGTTGATTATATATTCTTATACCAGTATCTCAGGGAAAACGTTAATTTTATAATGAGAGGTTGAGCATACGAAAAAGTTTTCGTAGGGGCGATCCTCGAACCGCCCCTACAACGGCATCTGAAAATGGGAGCCGGAATTGGTAAGATGCTCCCGGGAAGCAACCCTGGCCGGCCGGGGTCAGCCGCCGATGCTGACCATGGACCGGGGGCCCCAGGGAGAGGCCAGGGTGGGGGCGGGGGAGACGCAGCCCTTTAAGCGGATGGCTTCCCGGAAGAGTTCTGCCAGGGCTTCGTCGGAGGCGCCCTGGCGCAGCGGCCCCTTGATATCCAGTTCCGATTCGGCAAAGAGACACGGCCGCAGCCAACCGGCCGCGGTGAGGCGCAGGCGGTTGCAGGTGGGGCAGTGATGGTCGCTGACGGAGCTGATAAAGCCCAGCTCACCCCGGAAGCCGGGGACCCGGAAGGTCCGGGCCGGGCCGGCGGTGGCCGGGGCGGCGACCGCCTCCAGGGGGCCCAGGACCGCCAGCCGCCGGCGAATCTCGGCCATGGGCAGGAAATGGCGGCGCCAGCGCGCCTCATCCACCGTGGGCATAAACTCGATGAAGCGCACCTGGAAGGGGTTCTCCCGGGTCAGGCGGGCGAAGTCCAGGAGTTCGTCGTCGTTTAAGTCTTTTAAGACCACGCAGTTGATCTTGATGGGGTTGAAACCCAGGGCCGCGGCCAGCTCGAGGCCGGCCATGACGTTATCGAATTGGTCGAAGCCGGAGAGTTCCCGGTAACGGTCCCGGCGCAGGGAATCGAGGCTGAGGTTGAGGTGGCGCAAGCCGGTGGCCAGGAGGTCCGGGGCCAGCTCCGCCAGGCGCACCCCGTTGGTGGTGAGGCAGACTTCCTCGATGCCGGGAACCTGGTGAAGGCGGCGGATGAACTCCAGGGCGCCCCGGCGCACCAGGGGCTCGCCGCCGGTGACCCGGAGCTTCTTAATACCCACCCCGGCGGCCACCCCGGCCAGGCGCAGCAGCTCTTCGTAGCGCAGGATCTCCTGGCAGGGCAGTTTCTGCCAGTCTCCCCAGGGGGAGCAGTAAAAACAGCGGAGGTTGCAGCGGTCGGTAATGGAGACCCGCAGGTAATTGATCTGGCCCGGCAAAATATTTTCCACCTGATTGACTATATCCTTAATTATAGTCATTAATTGCCCGGCGGTCAGGATTTTTTGGGGCTCCGGTCAAAGGCCGTTGGGGCGCCGATGCTCGCAACCCGGTCCTAGTCCACCTGGAAATCGGTGCGGTCCTGGGCCGTGCCGTAGCCCGTGGTGATTTTGGTGATGACCTGGTAGATGCCGGACGCGGCGTCGGCCGGCAAGGTGAAATCGATTTCCTGGGTCCTGGTGCCGTTGTACACGCGGCTCTCGAGGGTTTTGGTCCTCCCCAGGGATTTCTCATGGTAAAAAATCTCCCGGGTAATGGCCACCGGCATGGCCACCTGCTCCGGGGTCAGAATGGTGTAGGTGGTGGAGAGCCGCAGGGTGGCGCCTTTCCGGGCCCGGTTGGGCTTGACCTCAACCTTGTCCAGGCGGAGGATGCAGCCGCCGGTGGGGCAGTAACCTTCCCGGGCGATGATATCCTCCCGGCCCATCCGGCTCTCTTCCTGGTTGTTCCCCCAGAAGCCGAAGGTGTAATCGTCCAGGACCCCGGAGTACCCCCGGGGCAGCGAGATGACGAGAGATAACCCCACCCACAAAAGCAGGCTGAGGTAAACCGAATAATGATACCCATTTTTCTGCATTGAGGCCTCCAGAGCTAAGTATTACAAGGTTAATCGCCGCCGGAGAGATAGCGCCGGGCCCCGCGGAACGAGACCTGCCAGACCTCGGCGTCCAGGCGGCTGATAAATACGCCCCGGGGGGAGGCATGCATGAAGCGGCCGCCGCCCAGGTAGATGCCGTTGTGGCACACCTCGTCTTCGAAACCCGGGGAGAGGATGCCGGCCAGGATCGGACCCCGGCCCCGGGTCTGGCAGTAGCGATTGAAAAAGACCACGTCGCCGAATTGGAGTTCATTGCGCGCCACCGGCCGGCCGGCCTGGTACTGGTCGGCCACGGTGCGGGGCAGGTGCACTCCCGCCCGCTGATACAGGGCCTGGATGAGCCCGGAGCAGTCCACCCCGGCGGGGGTGGTCCCGCCGGAGCGATAGGGGGCGCCGGAGAACTCGCCCAGGGCCCGCTCCAGGGCCACCTCCCGGGAACTCCGGGCCACCGGGGGCAGCGGGGCTA
>JBKQVS010000171.1:0-25291 GCA_052139855.1 Desulfobaccales bacterium | reverse complement strand
AAAAGTATCTATATTTTATATTTTGTTGGCATTATTATTGGGAATATTTTTGTGTTATTTTTATACAAATTATCTAAAGTTTAATATAAAAGATAAATGGACTGAATTTAAAGACTTGCCTTTATATGGGGAAAATAGTGCTCTTGCTTTTACTGAACTTCCTGAACTGTGGGATATAGATTTCCCCGGCATTGAGAAGTTGAATGGGAAAGTCAAATTCATGGAACCAAGAGATGGTTCAAGTAAAAAATTAGTTATCGGTTATATTTTTAATGTATCTATCAAATCAATAAACAAAGAAAAAATTCCCGAAAAATATAAAAAAAAGAGAATGTTTAAAGGGGGTTTTTTTATAACTCCTTTAGAGCAAGCAAATTATTCAGTTCATTTTGAATTTAAACTTTATGATAAAGATGGCTTTATGCTGAAAGAGTTAAAATGTCCGGAACAGAATGTTGAAACTGGTAGAATGAATAAGTTACAAGAACAGTCAATTCAAGCGATATCTATTGAGTTAGCAAGAAGGACTGTTGATATAAAGCCACAGTTAATTTTTGATCATTGTTTAAGTTGTGATGATTACAAATAGTTACTAATGTTTCATTTTGGAGGTTTCCCTAAACAATATTCTTAACTACGGTGCCAAAGTCACAGGAGGTATAAGATGTGCAAAACTATAAACAGGTTTATTGTAACCATATTTGCACTCCTTATCCTCCCCGCAAACGCCCTGGGATGGTCATCCAAAACCCATATATTCATAGCCCAAGAGGCTGGTGTTAAGAATCCCGAGGCCGCCTGTTTTCCAGACCTTTCGAGAAAGGACAATGGAGCATTATTAGGGCCCTTCCATTGGCATGATGCCTCGCCAAATGCTGTCGTTACACCAGATTATATCGACCAGTACCAGATCTCAGAGGGCAACTATATAAAGGCAGATGCTCCAAAGTCAAAACCATTAAAAATTAAGGTTCCCGATCCCTGTGGGGTTTTATATTGGAAAATTATGGAGTTGTATCAAGCCATGAAAGGGGCTACAGGGTGGGAGTATGAATATTACCTGACCAACATTGCCCATTATGTCGGCGACCTATCTCAGCCCCTCCATAATTTTCCCTATGGGAGCGAACCCGCGAGTGACGGCAAGAGTTATCCAGAAGTGGGTACATGGGCTAAGGAACATCATCGAGAGTTTGACGACATCTTGGAATCCAGCTTTCCCTTGGACAAGAAGAAAGAAGAGAAGTTCCTGTTTATGGTAAGCCCTCCCGAGATTAAATCTATCGACGACCTTAAGAGAGAGATTTCCAAAATCGCCAACAATTCTATCGCTTTGGCTAACAAATGTTATTCCGAAAAAAGAATAATCAACCAAGATGAGGCTCTGAAACAAGTAGCTATGTCAGTTTCCTTACTAAAGGCAATTATTGTGAGTACCAAGAAATAAAATATAAGGAGGTCAAGGCATGAATTTTTCTCATTTGAAAATAAGGTGGATCGTTATTGTATCTGTGATCTCTTGTTTATTATTGATACCTGTAATTGTAAATGCCCAAGCCATCAAAACCTCGGTGGCCGACATCGTTTCAAATCCAGACAAATATGATGGCAAGATGGTTTCGGTTGAGGGGATAGCAGGGTCAGTCAAAGAAAAAGTTTCCAAAAAGGGCAATGCTTACACGACCTTCAAGATATCAAATGATAATAATGTCCTGAGCGTTTTCAGCTTCGGAAAATTATCTTTAAATGATGGCGATTCTGTCAGGGTGATGGGAAGGTATCAAAAGATAAAACAGGTAGGAAGATACACTTTTCATAATGAAATAGACGCTTCGGGGGGTAGTGTTGAGAAGGTTGGAGGCATAAAGAAAACGAATGAACCGAGTTCGGAAGAAAAGAAGGCAGACGATAGAGAATGGCAGAGGTAGCAAGGGTAACCAAATGGCCGAGGGGTTGGGTTGAAGCCGAGAGGTTTATCCAGTTTTAGGAGGCATACATGAGCCAGATGAAGAAGATGGCCCTATACATCGTTCTATTACTCTTGGCTGGATGTGCCACATCTTACCAATCCAAAAGCCTGATGGGCGGATATTCCGACACTCAGCTTGCTCCTGATGTTTTTCGCGTTTACTTCAAAGGTAATGCTTACACATCGAATGAGCGAGCCCAAGACCTTGTATTGTTAAGAGCCGCCGAATTGAGTTTACAGCACGGATTCAAGTATTTTACCATCGTTGACGAATCATCATCTACAAAAGTCAGCAGTATTACAACGCCTGGCTCTGCACAAACAACTGGAACAGTATACGGGGTTGGCAATTATGCACAGTATTCAGGTACAACCACCTATACTCCATCTACCACGCATTTTATGTTTAAGCCGCGTACCGGACTTCTCATCAAGTGTTTCACCGATAAGCCTGATAATGTCTACACCTTTGATTCGGCGTTTGTCCAGGAGTCTATAAAGCAGAAGTACGATATCAAATGATCTTGGTCATAAATTGTTGATATTAAATTTGGCTCCCTAACCCCAGGCTGAACCCGGTTTTCAGAATTCCTCCCGGAACTGGATGAGACTCCCAACAAGGTCAAGGAGGACGTGGGGGAATAAGGAGGTGTTATGGGCAGCTTTTGGGCGACTGTCGGATGGTTGATTGTCGGGGCTTTATTGACAGCCTGGAGTTGGATTACGAACACGATAGCACACATTTTCAACTCAGGGGCCTTCACGAATATTTTACTGATAATTCTGATTTGGGAGGTAGCCGGATTCCACAAATCTTATGTTAATTTTGAACGGAGCAAATGGGTAAGGAATAGTCGAGATAGCCTGGAGGATTGATCAAAACAAAGCCAACTCTGGGATGAAAACATGGACATAATGGACATAAAAGACCAGCTTAAAGACATACCTATTGATTAGACGGCTGAGAGGCTGGAACGGAGATCGTAAATCTCTGTGGGAAACATCCCGCCCTTTTTTGATGAGGAGGCCCAGCAGGGGGTGAGTAAACACTGTAAACAGAGTTAATCATATTTACATGGAGGAGTAAGAAAATGCTGACAAAGGTAAGGGGCATAATCCTATGCGTGGGCATAATGACGGCCATAGTATGCCAGTCATATGCTCAACCCAGAATGAATGCCTGTGAAATGCCTGCATCCACCTGGATGCAATTAGAAGCAACGAATCGCATGATTTTTGTAACGGGTTTTCTTGCTGGCATAGACCAAACTTGTCGATTCATGGGAGGAAAAGTCTTGCAAACAGGCAATATGACCTACGAGGAAATGAGCCAAACAGTCTATCGGCATTTATTGGCGCACCCGGAACTGCGAGAAGGGCCTATAGGTGAGATTATTTTGAATGCCCTCCGTGGACGATTGGTTCTCACTGATAAATTTGGCAATCCCTATAAATCTAAATAAGGAGTGATCTGCAAACCCTCCATGTCCATAAAGCTGGAATTACAGACATAGAAACTCAAGGGGGATAAAGGCAAGAGGAGATGACTACCAGGCTTTAAAGGTAATGGAGGGGGAGGAAGCCTCCCGGCAAGCATGGGCCAAAGGCTCAGTTTGTAGGGCTGAGGGCCAGGGGTCGATAACCCAATAATCCTTAGGAGGTGGGCCATGTTTACGCGAAAGAAATCATTCTTGGCAGTTCTCCTGGTCATAGCGTTCCTGGCTACCTCGGTTGGCCTTGCCCTCGATTACAAGTATGTTGGCTCCAAGAACTCAAACAAATACCACTGCCCCACTTGCAGATCAGCACAGAAGATTAGGCCTGATAATCTGGTGACCTTCAAGTCAGCCCAGGAAGCCAAGGCGGCTGGATATGTGCCGTGCAAGGTGTGTAAGCCGCCAGCTACAGACTAAATCCACATAGAGGTGAAGCCATAGGAGGAAGGCGAACATGACCAACCCTGGGCCGACTCAAGAAGAATATGACAGCCTGATATGTAAGCTGGCAACCCTGGAAATCGAACTTGATCAGGCCCGGATGCTCCTGGAGGCCCCGGCGAAGGTCGGGTGGTGGAAGCGGTTCTGGGGGCTGGGGGCTAAGGCGACGGTGGTGGCCCTGGTCGTGGCATTTTTGCTGCTCCCGGCCGTACCTTGCCGAACCTACGCTGCGGAAAATAAAGAGTCGATAAAGGCTATAATGGGGGAACCGAGCCTTATAAAACGAGGTGCTGATGGCAAAGAAACCTGGATCTATGTTATTCGCAAAGGAGAAGAAGATTTCCCTATCTACCGCTTATTTGCACGAAACCGTTCAGTCAAGGGATTTATATTTGTTTTTGATAAAAATGGGAATTTAAAATAGCCGAGAAGATGCGCTTTGGAGAAATAAAACATGAATTGGCTAAAGAACCTAAAACATTTTGGTATAACCGAGAATGATTATGATGTAGAAAAAGATATTCTCTCGAATAAATTCAGGGTGGAGGCAAGCAATAAAGACATTATCTGGGGACTCTTCAATAAACTTATTTTAAATAATGCAAAAGACTTCCAATCATTGAGCATGATATATCACGAAATGGCCATATTTTTAAATGAACATGGCGAGGATTCATTTCATTATTTACAGAAGACCAGCGAGATGCGATTATTAGGATATAAGCAAGAAGACTTTATTACTGAAGTTGAAATAGTAACATTCGGCGAGCGATCATGCGAAA
This sequence comes from Desulfobaccales bacterium, assembly GCA_052139855.1. Lineage (GTDB taxonomy): Bacteria > Desulfobacterota > Desulfobaccia > Desulfobaccales > 0-14-0-80-60-11 > 0-14-0-80-60-11. Next base: position 20,603 of record JBKQVS010000171.1, on the reverse strand, counting down.
GTTGCAGAAGATTACAAGGCCGGAAATATACAATAAATGACGCTTTAAAGACCATGCCCATACCCAACAAGGAATGCAGCACCACTCTCTACAACGAAAAGCCGGGATGGTGTAACTGTATATATGTCCCAATTATTGCCCCCCAGAAGCCCCTTAAAACCTCTCCCCAGAAAAGCCTATGGCGGCGGCTTTTTGGCTAAGGAGATAGAAAAATGGACATCATAATTAGCTTCATAATATCGGTAGTTAGCGCGGTAGTTAGTGCTCGCGTGACGCTGCATTACGCATTAAAGCGCTTTTACTTTGAGAAATGGTGGGAGCGGAAAGCAGAGGCATATACTAGCATTTTAGAGGCGCTTCACCACTTAAAGAATCATATAGATCATGAGTTAGAGTTTAATAAAATCCACCCGTCTCTGTATGAAAAGGGGCAGAAAGTTTTAAATGAACTAACTGAAAAGATGAAGGATGCAATCGACGAGATCCGGAAGCAGGCGGACATAGGGGCATTCGTCATTTCCGAAGAGGCGGTTAATGCCCTCCACACCTTGTTAACTGAGTTAGAAGAATCAGTCTCCAAATTAAAAATCCCCGCAATCACCGAAGTTATTAACTCCAAACAAATCTTGCGCGAACACTTCGATCTTAAATTATCGGCAGTAAATAAATGTTTAGAGTTTATGCGCTACACAGCAAAGAACGACCTCAAGGGAGGCTGACCTGTGAAAAGCCAAGAGCAGTCCTTTATCTTCGCCCCTTACCCTCATTTTAGATAACTTAGAGATTACCTAAAAATTGGTTCAATATCTTTTACTCGAAAATTAATCAACCAACCCCTCTTTATTCTGGCTCTGTCCATCCTTGACGCAACAACCCCCAAGTTGGAGATAGCCATACAAAAGCCGCCAGGAAATCCGCCTTTGATGGATAACCCCGTCCCAATTCTTATCTATGGAATTTTCGGCCTGGGTTCCATAGGGGGGTGTCAAGGAAAAAGGGAACGGCTCAAAAAATGGCTCATAAAATTTTGGGGCCCGGGAAGGCCAGGGGGATGGTGTTTTAGGAATAACGGGATTTTCAGAAAATTATATGGAGGGGTCTAACGATACCTCCGGGGAGAACTTAACAACCTGGGTTTCCTGGGCTTGCAAAGACTGGGGTGGGAGAAATGTTTTGAGGCTGGAAGCGCGGCGGGATGCAAGTCCATAAGAAAGGGGCAGTTGGGGCAGATGGAAGTCGATGAGTTGCCGCAATGGTCAGGAAGGATAGTTCGGCAAGATACCTGGGGGTTTAGGTGGGTTTGTGGCGTGTCTGGATATGGTAGAAATGAAGCAATCAGGACGGGGGGGCGTTCAATTAAGATTTTATTGACTCAAACAATTTCCATTTCATCCTCCACAGCCATATCCATTGTTTCTTCCTTTTAGCTTCGCCATATGACTTGCATTTATTATAAATATATTCAAGATTATCATAAATATCACTACAACTTTCATCTCCAGTTCTTTGCCATTCTACATATTTCCTTATTTCTTCGTTTTCCCATATTTCTTCAATATAATAATCGAATATTTCATAAATCATTGAGATATCCAAGATACCTCGTTTCTCAAAAGTGCCAAGATCATCAATTTGTCCAAGTAATTCGTCATCTACTTCATAAGCTGAATATATTTCTTTTCCTTTAACAAAGTTCTTTAATTGCTCATCGATATTTTTATTCATTTCAAAATATGGAAATTCATCTTTTAGTATATCTTGCCCATAATCGATATCCCTAACCTTAAATTTAAAAGCACCATATTGTAAAAGTGCCATAATATTTCGAGTGGATTCTATAAAGAAGTGTTTTTTAAATCTGTCAATGAAATCTGCTACAGTAGTCGCGTTAAATTTTTTAAGCTGAAAATATGCTACTAAAACAATTAGTGCGGTAGAGAAAGCTGTAACAAATGACCAAATTGGTTCGGTTAATATTTGATAGAGCCATGACATAATTGATCCTCCATCCTTTAAATCACAATGCCACAAATAAGAAAAATTGTCAAGGAATTTGGGGGGATAAAGGAGATATGACCCTTGGCCTGTAATCTATTCTGATTTCTTTTTACCAAGTGGTTATCCTCTGTTTGAATCCCGTACTTAGGTTTTTGGGTTTTGCGCCTTTCAGGGAAGGGAAAACGCGCCAGGGCTGGAGGCTGCAGAGCGCAAGGTGCGCCTGACTCCTACCCGGGTTTTCTTTTCCCCCGGTTGAGGATGCCGTGGATCTGCGCCGGGAACCATTGCTTGCCGAGCCTGGTTGGAATCCCCTCGCTATTGAGCCGGTCGCAGATCTCCTGCAGGGTCATCCCTGGGGTCCCATTCCTCCTGGTCCGCCGCATGGCCCTGATTCGCTCGATGACCTTCTTTTCCTCCGGAGTCTGCCCATAGGGCTTGCGCCCGTCGCATCTCCCAGTGGCGGCCAGCTTGCGCTCCCGGCCCTTCTTGAGTCTCCGCACCAGTTGGTTCTTTTCCAACTCGGCGAACACCCCCTGGATCTGCACCAGGGCTTTCTTTAAGGGGTCATCCTTGACCGCCTGGGTGATGTTCTCCTCCGTCCTGGCGCTTATCAGGTCAACGCCCTTGGAGGCCAGGTAGATCAGCAAGGTTTCTTGTATGCGCAACTCCCTGGCCAGCCGGTCCATGCTCTCCACGATCACGGTCTTGACACCGTTGCTTAAAATGTCGGTCATCATCTCCTGAAAGGCAGGGCGCTGGGTTTCATCCGCAACCCCGGAAACCCCAGCCTCCCGGAAGACCCCAGCGATCTCATAGCCAGCCTTCATGGCGTAGGCCTGGCAGACCTCCTCCTGACGGTCAAAGCCGAACCCGTCTACCTGGCTGGGGCTACTCACTCGCAAATAAAGGTAGGCCTTTTCCATGACTGAAATCCCCCTTTTTATTCTTATCTTATGTTATATTATATATTGGTATACTGAGATAATAAAGAAATATATTTAACAAACCTGTAGGTTAGTTAAAAATAATGGGGTGAGGCCTGAGGATAGTTCCGCAAGGTATCTCGTGGCGTAAAGGTGGACACGACAGGTTTGTTCTTGGGGGGCTAAGGTATCCCTTGGTGGAGTTTGTACGCCCAGCACTATAAGAAGCTGACTTCATTTTATTCTACGGGCGTTGTTCCTCTTATACACATTTTCGGAATAGCGGTTCCCAGCCTAATTATGGCTAACCAAGTGAATCCTTTGGCAATATCAGTTACTCCGAAGTCAAAATCGCTGAAAAGGGCCCGCCCCCCCCGCCGCGGTCATACTAAAGTGATGATTTTCAGGGCGATTGCGTAGGCGTGTTTTTCACTGTATTGCCTGTAACTGTTTATAATCACAGCTGATATTGGATCGATATTGGCGGTGAGGTGCAGGGAGATGAATTTGTACTCTTGATCGGTGAGTTCGGTCTTATAGTCTATAGGAGGTATATCTGTTACTTCTATATCCCTCTCTATAGTATTATATATTATAGGCTCCTGGGCCTGACATGGGGCTTGAGCGGGTTGTTCCGATAATCCTTTGGCCTTGCGCGCCTTCTTTGGGTTGCCCTTGGCCTGGCCCGGGATATCTTGGTAAGAGTCCGGGCCAAGGTCGGGCATCGGTTGAGGGCCGCGCAGCGAGGTCATAGCCTCGCACATCTCGGCATCGGGTATGATTTCACCTGATTTCACCTGATTTCACGTGATTTCTTGTGATTTCGCATGATGGTCATTTCTCCTTGGATATGGCTATGTTATCCCAGGTGAAACTATTGCCTGGGGTGAGATCGAAGCTTGAGCGCGCTCTTATGCGATCACCCTTGGGGTTCCAGGGCCAGCAGCGCATGATAAAACCATGTGCACCATTCCGCCTTGGTCATTTGCCCGGACAAAGCCTGATCGTGCCGTGAACGATGGCAGGATCATGCGTAGGGGTATCCTGGTCTATGACCTGGGAGTCGATCCGGGCTATCTCTGCCAGGGGCAATCCTATCACCTTTGCACCATCCGTTTGACAGTCAAGAGGGCTTGAGGCAATAACTGACGCTCATGGAGAGAGGCATCTGACCTGTGCGTGGGGGGCTAAGCCATGCTCCTATATAAAGCAGCGTCAAAATATTGACAGCTTGGCGGGACTGGGAATCGCTAAGGATGAAGATGTTGCTTGGGCCGAGTCCACATGAAGCGGCAAAAGGGGTGGTTCCATGCCGCCCAGGATGCCTGCATAAGGTGCGCTTTTATAGGGGTGGGTATGAGCAGGGGTTCATTGAGAAGAAGGAATTTGCCGATGGACACGAAGGTGGCACCCTGGTAAACTGCTCTCATCCTCCTTGAGCCCGGCGGCCACGGGCGAGGATAGAGCGACATCTTCGCCCACTTGGGAATAGTAAAATGTACTGACAAAGGAAGGTGGGTATGGGCTGGGAACTAATCGGGGTATCTGAATATATTCAAAAACTTAGGGATGAAATAACCTATGCGGCTAAGAAGATCAAAGAACATGATATGTCTATTTTGATTCAGGGGCCAAGTGGATCTGGAAAAGAGCTTATAGCCAAGGAGATATATAAACGAAGTGGGCGCAGGCCATTAATTTCAATAAATTGTGCTGCGATCGCAAAAGACCTGTTTGAAAGTGAGCTGTTCGGCCATGAGAGGGGCGCTTTTACCGGCGCACTTCCGCAAGGCAGGAAGGGATTAGTTGAATCGGCCAAAGGGGGCATCCTTTTCTTAGACGAGATTGGCGATTTAACTCCAGAGAATCAGACGAAGATACTAAGATTTTTACAGGAGAAATCATATTATCCGGTAGGTAGCGATAAAGAAAAAAAGATTACAGATATCAGGGTGATTGTGGCTACTAATAAAGACCTTAATATGCAGATACCAGATGGTTTATTTAGAGAAGATTTGTATTACCGCCTGAATCATCGTGTTATCCTGACTCAACCACTCGGTGAACTACGTGCGGATATCATCTGTTTGCTAAATCATTTCGTAAAAACGAAAGGACTGAGGGTTGATCCAAAAGTGAAATTCATCTTATATTCCTACAATTTTCCAGGAAATATTAGGGAATTGGAAAGCCTTCTCTATAGTGGGGATGACTATGAGTATATTAAACGGACTTTAACCGCTGACTCACCCCCCGGTACAGATAATGATTTATTGGAAGCTGTATTATTTATTAAAAATTTTTCAGATAATTTTAATATTGAGAATATTGTTGGTGCATATGAAATTATGACCTTGTTATCATGTCACAGTTTGTCTAAAGAAAAAATCGCTCGCATATTGCAAATTAGAAATGAAGATTTATTACCAGCAAAATTTGAAGAGAAGTTCAAGGTTAGTTTACCCGAGAGAGACCAGCTTAAAGAATATAAACCCGCGAAGCTGATACCAACCTTCATGAATAGATGTCATATAGTATTTAAGCTGAATTTCAATATCAATTCACTTAAGCAGACACTCTAACAACCTGATAATCTATGTTAAATTTTGCGGTTACTTATCTCTCGCCTTTACCCAGGCATACGCGCATTTCAACATAGTTGACTTCCTCCTCTCGTAAAATTTCCACCATCCTTCTCGGTTAAGTCATATCCCTTCCCATTTCAGCAAAAGTCCTTCCCCACATCAACCAATATCGCTCTCCATTACCGTTCGTAACAAAAAGACAATAAATATCAATATGATATCATCTATCTCCCAAGTTTGGCACCGGCTTGCATTATAGCCAGGCAGCAATTTAAAGAGCCAAATCTGAACAAAGGAGATTTTATGGAGAAAATCCCAAGTTCCACAAACATGGCCGCCGCCCTCACAATGATGCTGACCCGCTACGGCTTAGCGAGAAGGTGGCACACTTCAACCCGGACGGTTGACCGCCGCAGGATGACTGGACTGCTCCCATGGATCGACCTTGCGGCCGGTTCGGGTAGGCGACCACAGGTTCGGTTCCGGTTGGCTGACATCGAGGCATATGAGAAGGGCTCTATGCAGAAAGCGGTCTGCCTCAACAGTTACCAATCACCCATCAACCCATCTTGTCCCTATGCCGGCCGAATGTCAGGCCATTGTTCGGCCCTATGAGGCTAACAAAGTGAACGCTAAAGGAGGTTTTTACCAATGAAAGAAATTGTTTCTCAAGAACCAGCGGCAATCATGTGTCCCCCCAACAACCCGGTGGCGGACGATCCTTTCGACCTCAACAAACTGCGCCTCTCCCAAGACTTCGCGGCCAACCTGGGGGTGAAAAAAGCCCTGCTCACGGTGCCGGTACGCAAGCCCAATCGCCAGGAGTTCATCCGGGTCCATCCCGATGTGGACTGGCGCCTGCAGACCGTGATCCTGGATTTGAAGGAAGAGCAGGAGACTTACTTGGTCGACCCGAATCTATGGGGACAACTGCCGGGGGAACTCATCCCCATGGTGGTCTACACGGTCATGAACCGTCAAGGCGTCTTGATGCTCTGGCCCATCCGCCTACCTGGGGAAGACGGCCGTCATAACGAGTGGCATCGGTCCGCATTGGAAGCTGCGGAGATGGCTCAGAAGGAATGGATTAGGGTGGCGGCTAATAAGTCCCTGGGTGCCTATGAGGTCTATCAAGCGGTGGCGGATATCCCGGAGCCGGAATGGCCCGATACCACCTTCCAGGAAATCTTGCGGGTGGCCTTTAAGGACCGGTTCATCCGCTCTTCGGACCACCCCGTGGTTCGCCGTTTGCGGGGCGAGATCTGATGCAACTGGAGCCAAGACACTTTCGAGAGGTCTGGCTGCTGGACTTCGAGTTCTCAGGGTCATCAGGCGAGCGGCCCCAACCCGTTTGCCTGGTGGCCTGGGAACTCCATTCCGGGCGCAGGCTCAGAGTGTGGCAGGATCAGCTTTTAGCCATGAAGGTCCCACCGTATTCTCTGGATAAGGATTCGCTGCTGGTGGCTTATTACGCCAGCTCCGAGATGGGCTGCCACTTGTCTCTTGGTTGGCCCATGCCAGCAAATCTGCTGGATCTGTTTACGGAGTTTCGCAACCTCACCAATGGCTTGACCCCCCTCTGCGGTAACGGCTTGCTGGGGGCGCTGGCCTGGTTTGGCCTGAGCGGCGTGGAAGCGGCGGAGAAGGAGACCATGCGCCAACTGGCTCTACGCGGCGGCCCCTGGACTCAGGAAGAGCGGGCAGCACTGTTGGATTACTGTGAATCGGATGTCGCCGCCCTGAACGGGTTGCTGGGAAAGATGGCGGGCATCATCGACTGGCCGCGAGCCTTGTTGCGGGGTCGTTACATGAAGGCCGCCGCCCAGATTGAGTATCTGGGGACCCCAATCGATACCACGGCTCTCAGTCTCCTCCAGCAACATTGGGAGACCATCCAGGATGATCTCATCCAGGAGATTGATGCCGACTTCCAGGTATACAAGGGCCGCACCTTCAAAAGGGACCGCTTCCAAGATTACCTGATCAGGAATAACATCCCGTGGCCCCGGCTGGAATCCGGGGCCTTGGACTTGAGTGACGATACCTTTCGGGAGATGGCCCGGGCCCATACTCAGGTGGCGCCCTTGCGGGAACTTCGGGTGGCCTTGTCAAAGATGCGGTTGGCAGAGCTGGCCGTAGGTTGCGACGGGCGCAACCGCTGCCTGCTCTCAGCATTCCAGGCCCGTACTGGCCGGAACCAGCCGAGCAATAGCCGTTTCATCTTCGGTCCCTCAGTCTGGTTGCGTGGCCTGATCCGTCCGGAACCCGGCTATGGTCTGGCCTACCTGGACTGGTCCCAGCAGGAATTTGGTATTGCTGCGGCCTTATCCGGGGATCCACAGATGCTGGAAGCTTATGCCTCGGGCGACCCCTACCTGACTTTCGCCAAGCAGGCCAGGGCAGTGCCGCCGGATGCTACCAAGCAGAGCCACTCCCGAGAGCGGAACCAGTTTAAGGCCTGCGCCTTGGCCGTCCAATATGGCATGGGCGAGGCGTCCCTGGCCGGCAGAATTGGTCAACCCCCATCCTCTGCCCGGGAACTTCTCAGGCTTCACAGGGAGACCTACCGGACCTTCTGGCGCTGGTCGGATGAGGTCGTGGACTATGCCATGTTTCATAACAAGCTCTGGACGACCTTCGGCTGGACGGTTCATACCGGCACCAACCCGAACCCCCGATCCCTGCGCAACTTCCCCATGCAGGCCAACGGTGCCGAGATGTTGCGGCTTGCCTGTTGCTATGCCGTGGAGCGCGGCATCCGGGTCTGTGCGCCGGTCCACGATGCCATTTTGATTGAAGCGCCGCTGGATAGCCTGGACGAAGTCATCAGCACCGCGCAACAGGCCATGACCGACGCCAGCGACAAAGTGCTGGGCGGCCTGCGATTACGGTCGGACGCCAAAATCGTCCGCTACCCAGATCGTTACCAGGACGGGCGGGGAGAGAAAATGTGGACCACGGTTTGGACCATTCTCAAACGCCTGGGTATAGGCGACCTTTGTAACCTGTGCGCCAGCGCACACCCTACCTGTGCGCCGGTGCAACATAACCTGTGCGTCAGCGCACACCCGTACAGTCTTATATCTTATGAGGAATCTTAAATGGTAATGGACCCCATTGACCTGAAAAGACTTTCTCTGCCGGGGGGATCAAGAGTAAACCCTCCCAGCCAGAAACCGCCCAGGCACAAACAGGGAGAGAAATTTCTCAAGGGGCCAATCCCCTGGAAGTGGTTGGCTCAAGCCGCAAGACTAAGAGGGAGAGCCATCCAGGTTGCTATTGCCCTTTGGTTTTTGGTGGGAGTTACTCGCGGGCGAACGGTAGGGCTATCCGGTTCTGTCCTGGAAGATCTCGGGGTTGATCGGCATGCCAAATATCGGGGGCTCGCGGCTCTGGAGAAAGCAGGTCTGGTAAAGGTCAGTCGGCATCCGGGCCGAAACTCTATGGTCACCATTCTGGACCTGGAGGAAGCCACACCCGAGCACGAGGAAGATGCGTAGGGCCATGGAGATCTGTTGCCGGGAGTTAGCACCCTATCCAGAATGGCTGGCTATTTGATAGGCGAACATGGAAAGCGGTCAAGACATGAATTGGCGGTTGCAAATGCGGAATGTGACGCAGGATAAAGCCCCCGACTCAAAAGCCGAACCTGACGGGTTTCTGTGCCACTAACCATCAGGACATACTAAGAAAGGAGAACGTCATGGAAAAATTACTTTTCAACGCAAATGGAATCACCAGTTATGGAAGTGGTGGCGAGGAAGATTTTAACCTCACAGGCGGCATTGACACCAATCCTACTGACAATCAGGACATACAAAAGAGGAGATTGCCATGCAAGATTTACTTTTCGAGGATCATGGAATCACCGGTTTGAAAGTTATTAATGGAGGTGGAAAGTTAAAGCCCAAAGGTGACAACATCAAACCTCAGTTTGATTGTTGCAGTTGTTGTGGGCGACTTTTAAGTGAATTAACCCCTTTCGCCAATGGTGCCTTGTTAAGGGGGAAATATAGGCGACGGGCTCCGTATAATAAAGTTTTCAATAGAATTTTTGATGAATTTTTCTCCAACTGTTCTACAGATAGGCAAATTCAAAAGGCAAAGGGGAAACTCATCAAAAAATACGGGAAAGAGAGAGCCGTGCAGATAATTAACTGGGTAGATTTAACCTTTAAGCTTAAATGGTGCCCGGAATGCCGGGACTGCGTATGTCTGGATGATTACGAGTCCGATGAGAGGTTTCTTGACGGCTGGAACCCACCGGAAAGGTGTTATTGCTGCGGTAGACACCGTGGGGAGCTAAAGCCGTTCACTGAAGGGGACCGAGTGGTGAGCTTCTTTCACGGGAAACCACTGGCGAGAAGATATAGGCCAGATGCTCCCCCTACTGAAGGAGTCACCAAGGTGATGGATGAATTCTTCGGGAAATGCATCACATATGAAGACCAACAGAAAGCGAAGGTGAAGCTTATCCAAAAGTACGGTGAAGAAGAAGCCGAGAATCTATGGACCCATGCATTCTTTTTGAACGATTGGGACGATTTGTTTAAAGACAGTTGGGAGTGCAGGGATTGTATAGGCTTGGATATGCATCAGTATCTTGAGAAGAAAATGGTTCAGAAATCGGATAGTGGGAACGATAGTACGGGCTAAACCTCTGCCTGAACTATGAATCATGACGGCTTTGGCTTTTAAGGATCAAAACATACAAGAAAGGAGACATACCATGCCAAAAGTACTTTATATGACTAAGGAAATCATGGATCCCAACCATGAGAGGTGGGATGAGTTCGTTAACGAGATGCTAAAAAGACTTGTTTTTTGCGACCTTACCCACAGGACCACCCGAGCTCTCTTGCAGGAAATGCAGGGCATCGATGTTGATGGAACCTTGGAGGTCTTTGAGAGCCTGGGTGGCTACTGTGACTGCGAGGTCATTCTGAATGTGATGTGCGAGGGGTCCCCCCTAGAACTGATTCGGGGGAGGGCAAGGAGATGAGCAGGGAGCGTTATACGCAAAAGCAGATCATCGGGAAGCTTTCTGGGTCAAGGCCGCCTTCTGTTGAAAAAGGATAGACCGCTCGGCCCCAGGGGGTGTGCAGCCCCCCCGAGGCCGAGGTCCGGGGAGGTTAAAAGCTGACATGGTACGCGACGACAGAGGAAGAATTGTCCATTCTCAGGGTCATAATTCGCCCCAAAATGGGGCAATGCCGACCCAGGTAAGGGGTTGGAGTGAGAGACTTGAGAAGAAAGATAGAGCCAATAGGTTTTAAGCGACGCTAAAAATATGCAGCCAAAACTTCACCCCCTCTTTATACGACCCAAGCAGATGCCGGACCTGTTCGGCATTTCTGAGCGAGAGGTTCGCCATCTGATGATGCGGGGAGATCTGAAAGAGCATTTGCATTGGTTCAAGAAGAGCAGTAGGATGGTGCTGCTTTCTGTCCAGGCCCTTGAAGAGTGGATCAAGGAGGGCTGATGGCGACCATTCGCATTATCAAGGGCCGCATCTATTACCACTTTCGCTTTAAGGGGGTGAAATGCACTGAAAAGGCCTCTCTAGAAGCAACCAAAGAAAACGTCAAACAGGCGCGGAAGTTCGTTAAGCTCATTGACGCCGAGATCGCCAACGGCATCTTCGACTATGAGCGGCATTTTCCGCACGGGGCCAAGATCGAACACTTTGCTCCCGAACGGGAGGATAAGCCTTTTAACCAGTACTTTGCGGACTGGCTGGCTGGGAAGGTCCTCAAGGAGACGACCCGGCGCAACTGGGAGAGTGCCTTCTGGAGGCATCTCTACCCCTTTTTCAAGGACCGGCGCCTGTCGGACATCACCCGGGGGGACATTCGCCTGTTCCAACGGACCTTGGCGGATAAGGGGCTTGAGCCCAGCACCATCAACGACAAACCCATGAAGGTGCTCCGCATGATGCTGCACCAGGCCTATGTGGACGAGATCATCCCCAAGAACCCGGCCCTGGCGGTGCGGCGACTGCCCCAGGGAATCACCGATGTGGATCCCTTCACCATCGCGGAGCGGGAAGAGATCATCAGGGGCTTTGGGCGTTACGCCCCCCAGTATGTCAACTACGTGATCTGCGGCTTCTGGACCGGCTGGCGCCCCAATGAGGCCTGTGCCCTCAAGTGGAGCCGGGTGGACTTTCAGCGGGGGAAGATTCTGATCCGGGAAGGGCGGGTGTTGGGGCAGACGGGGATCCCCAAAGCGGCGGGTAGCCTCAGGGATATCGATCTCTTACCCCCAGTCCGGGAGGCCCTGACCGCCCAAAAGGCCTTGAGTTGGCTTTTGGGGGGTTACGTCTTTCTGGATGGGAAGCAGCAGCCGGTGAACCAGGAGCTTTTCCGCATGAAGGCCTGGGAGCCGGTGCTGAAGCGCTTAGGGGTGCGCTACCGGCCGCCCTATCAGATGCGCCACACCTTTGCTACCCTGGCCATCTCGGCCGGGGAAAATATCAACTGGGTGGCTCGGATGTTGGGGCATAAGAGTCCGGTGATGACCCTGGAGAAGTACAACCGTTATGTGCCGAATCTGACCCGGGAGGATGGGAAGGCCTTGTTGGAGGCGAACGAAATGGCGAAACGTTCGGGCCCCCCTGAAAAAATTATGGGGGAATATCAATAGGTTAAGTGCGGTTTTGGTAGTCCCAACGGGAATCGAACCCGTGTCTCCGCCGTGAGAGGGCGGTGTCCTAGGCCCCTAGACGATGGGACCGCGCCCATTTTTATATCGCAGGGATCAGGTGGTGTCAAGGGGAGGAGCCGGGGGAGGTTTTGGTTTTTTGTAAGGGAGGGAGTGGTCAGGGGAGGGCGCGACTACTCCTGGGAATACCTGCCAAACCAGCGGGAAGATTTTGAAAAAGAGAGCCGGGAGGCAGAGCTAGGCGTCAGGGTCGGCCCCGGTGGCGCCAAGCGCAGGGGCAAGGTCCCGCAGCGAAGCGGCGCCGGCCAGCCAGGCCTCGGCCCGATTCAGGTCATCGGGAGTATTGAGGTTGAAGAAACTCCGGCCTTCAGGGTCCAGGGCGAGGACTTCGGCTTCAGAGAGAATCTGGGGCCGGCAGACCTCCAGGAAACGAGTGGGGCGGCGGTCGGCCTGGAGAAAATCTTGTAGGGCGGGCAACAGCCGGACGGAATAGACCCCGGGGAAGGGTTCCAGGCCCCGGGAGGACCGGCAGACCACCGCCGGGCGGGAGGTGCGGGCGGCCCGGGCCGTTAGTTCGGCCAGGAGGGCCGGGGCCAGGAAGGGGTTATCCACCGCGGCGGCCAGGACCCAGGGGGTTTGGGCCCAGAAAAGGGCGGTGAGGAGGCCGCCGGCCGGTCCCAGGAAAGGCCGCAGATCGGTGAGGAGGGGCAGGCCCAAGGCCAGGTGGGCCAGGGGCTGGTTGGTGATGAGCCAGCAGTTTGCCGCCAGGGGGGCCAGGGCCTGGTGCACCCGGAGGGCCAGGGGCGTGCCGGCCAGGGGCAGCGTCACCTTATCCCGGCCCAGGCGCCGGCTGAAGCCCCCGGCCAGGATGGCGCCGGTGAACGGAGGGGCGCCGGGCTCGTTGGCCTGGGGGTCAGAGGACATTACCGGCACCGGAGCTGAGCCTGGATAAACCGGCCGATTTCCGCCACCTGATCGGGATGGAAGACGGGCAGGCCGGTGGGCCGGGGTACGGCGCTGACCCAGGCGAGGAGGTTGGAATAGTCCGGCAGCGGGGCGGCGGCGTCCGGCGGCGCCAGGGCCAGCTTGGGCAGATGGCTGGTTTTGTAGCCTTCCACCAGGATGAGGTCGGCGGCCGGGGCCAGTTGGGCCAGGACCGCCATCAGGGACGGCTCCTGGGAGTCAGAACGGGTAATCTGGAGCAGTCCCGGGGCCACCAGGGCCGCCAGGGGCGCCCCGGCCTGGCGGTAGTGCCAGGTGTCTTTGCCGTCATCCCCCAGGTGCTGATGGTGGGAATGCTTCAGGACCGCCACCCTGAGGTTTTGGGCGGCGAACCACTGGAGCAGGCGGCAGATAAGCACGGTCTTGCCGGAATTGGACGGCCCCACAATGGCGATGGATTTATCCCCGGGTGCGGGGGAAATGGGGGTGGACGGCGGGGCGACCGGAGAGGCAATCAAGGTTCAGAGAGGTATTGTTCCAGGATCTTTTCTCGTTTGACATTGCGGTTAAGATAGATGGCGCACCGGGAGCACGGCCCCTCGCAGAGCGTACCCCGATACTCCCGCACTTCATAACAGGGTCGCCAGGGGAGCTGAAACGCCGGGCATTCCTCTTTCCGGTCGCAATCGAAGATATTCCAACAGGGGGCCAGGACCATGAGGTTGCGGAGGCAGGCCAGGGTAAAGCCCCGGTCATGGATCAGGCTGTTGACCTGGTTGATCTGGGCCACATCAAACGGAGAATAGAGCCGGTTGTTGGTATTCTTCTCCCGTAAGGGCTTGATGAAGCCTTCTTTTTCATATTCCCGGATGCGTTTTTGGGAGAGGTTGACGACGCGGGAGACCTCGTTGATCAAAAAGAGCTCGCCGCCGTCCGCTTCACACCGGGTATGTTTGTTTTTTCCTCGGGGCATAAGTCGTTCTATAAGAAGAAAAGTATAAATAATCTTACATAGAATGCCGGCTTATACAAGAAAAATTTCACAGGCTTAAGGGCGGGCTGCTGCGAAACTGCGGCGGCGGGCCTGGTTCGGGGTGACGGAAGGAAGGTTTGGAGCGGCTGATCAGGGCTCTGCGAGGATTTTTCCCACCTCGGCCCGGATGCGCTCGGGGACCAGGGCGCCGGCGAACCTGCCTTCGCCGTTGATGTAGACCAGGGGGGCGGGGAAGGACTTGGAGTTCAGCAGGGCGGTCTGGGGCAGGCCGGGGCCTTGGGGGTCGGTGAGCACATTGACATACGAGACCTGCACCCGGCCGGGGAAGGCGGCGTTTAAGGTCAGGGCCAGGGCCCGGGCCTGCATCTCGAGGCTGACCCCGGCGAGGGGGTCGGCGGGTTCGCCGTGGCCGTGGTGGCCGCCGCAGCCGCAGGCGCAACTGGAAGTTTTGGCGGCGGGGGCGTCATAAATTACCACCTGCACCGGGTCCGGGGTCATGTCGGCCTCCTTAGCGCTTTTAGCGGTCAACTTGCAGCCAAAAAATCCCCCTACGAAACCCTGGAACAACTGCTGACCCGGTGGCAGCGCCGCGGCTAGTGGGGAATTTAGCCGAGGAAGATGCGAAAGGCTTCCTGTTTGAGCCGCCGGAGTTCTTCTTCGGCCTGGCGCAGGCTTCTCTGATGCATGGCGTGCCGAATCTTGCGGGCGATTTCGTCCAGAGAGAGGGGCTTGTAGACGATGTCCACCTGCTCCAGGTAAAAGGACTGCTGGGACAGATTGCGTTGATGCAGCATGACGATGAAGCGGGTGGCGGGATGGCGGAGCCGGGCGCTTTCCAGGAGCCGGCGATAGTCGGGCTGGCGGTGATCGGTAATGACCAGGTCAAAGGGGGCGGCTTCCAGGGCGGTGAGGGCTTCGGCCACGGTGCTCACCAGGGTGCAGTCTTCAAAACCCAGGAGCTTGATCACCGAGGCTAAAAAGTCGCGGCACCACTCCTCCTGGTCCACCACCAGGATACTCCCCTGACTGCCCCTTTCCTGGTCATGCATGGGGGAGACTCCTCAAAAGCACTTCTTGTAAGTTTACTCGCGAATGAACCCGGCTGCAAGACCTTCCAGGTTTTTTCCCGGGGAGGCCGGGGAGCGCCTGGGGGCGGCTAGGCCGGGAGGGTAATTTCTTCCTGGGGATTGATGGGGCTCAGGATCATGCCGGTCATGACCTTGGGGTAAAAGTAGGTGGATTTGCGGGGCATGATGAGGCCGGCGGTGGCCACCTCCTGGACCTGCTCGATACGGGTGGGATTGAGCAGAAAGGCCATACGGGCGTCGCCGCGACTGACCGCGTCCACGGCTTCACTCATCTTGCTGGTGTATTTGCAGGTTTCCTGGTCATCCTGGGCCTGGGCGTCGAGCCCCAGAAGCTTTTCGAAGATCAGATAGTTCAAGACCGCCACATCGAGCTGGGCCAAGGCCGGGTGCATCTGCCGGGCCAGGACCTTTTGGCGCACGCCGGGGCGCAGGATGAGGCGCCAGGCCTTGCGCCCGAAGCCGAGGACCACAAAGGCGGACTCGCCGGCGGGGACTTCGGCCAGAGTTTGCTGGAGAAAGTCTTCGTAGGCCTCGCCGAATTCGTGGGCCGCGGGCAGGGCGACGATGTCGAAGTATTCCTTGAGGCGGCCCATGACCCAGGACTCCTCCATCTGCTTTAAGCGGGGGCCGCCCAAGAGGCGATGGGCCATGAGGATGACCAGGTCCGGATCGAACATGTTGGACAGGTACATGAGGGTATAATTAAACGGGGCCTCGGGGGAGGCCTGGGGATAGCGTTCCTTCATCAACTTCTGAAAGTTGAGGGAGGTCTCATAGCGGTGGTGGCCGTCGGCGATAAACAGGGGCATCTCCAGAAAGGCCTGGTACACCCCCTGGACGGCGGCGGCATCGGTGATGCGGTAGAGGCGCTGAAAGTAGCCGAGGGTGTCCTGGAAGGCCATCAGGGGGGCATCGGGCCGGGCCCCCTTGAGCAGGTCCATGACCCGGGCGGCGGGGTCGGGAAAGATGGAAAAGATGGGGGAGAAGTTGGCCTGGGAGGCCTTGAAGAGCTCGAGGCGGTCGGCCTTGGCGGCGGAAAAGGTCTGCTCGTGGGGCTTGATGCCGCCGCTGCTCAGAGGCTCGAGGCGCACCAGGGCCGCGAGGCCCCCCCGGGTGAAGGTGCGGCCGGCATGCTGAAAATCGGTTTCCCAGTAATAGAAGGCCGGCGTCTCATCCCGGACCAGCACCTGGTCTTTTTCCCATTGGCGGAAGAGGGCCCCGGCCCGGGTGTAGCGGTTGTTGAGCCGGTCGTCCCCGGGGGCGGGCTGGGGCAGGATGAGGTTAACCATATTATACGGGTGGCGGGCCACGAAGGCCTCGCGCTCCGCCGGCCGGATGACATCATAGGGCGGCGTGACCACCTCGGTGAGATTGCCCACCTTGGCCAGATTATAGAAAAGCCCCCGGAAAGGGGCGACGATCGCCACGTTAGCGGTCCTCCTCCCGACGTAATACCCTATTAAATTTACCACCGATCGGCAGGGCGTCAATAGTTAATGGCATAATAAGGCATTCGGGAGGCATCCTGGCCCAAAACCCCAAATAATTATTGACCGGAGGTGATGCAGACGTTATATTTTTCGAATCAACTTTTTGATTAAGGGATGGGTTTATGCGGATGACCCCTTTTGCAGGACCGGGAAGGGGTTGACAAGGTTTCGGGGCAAAAAAACCTGGGGTGTTACACCTCCTTCCTCGTGCTCTCCGAACCGGTTGCCGGGGCCCAAGACCTTATTTTCTCGGAATGGTCGCATTCCGGGAGCGCTGACGGTAGCGCACGGTTTTCTACCGGGCATTTCCCGGTGACGCCTTTACCTTAGGGTGCGAGGAGGATGACAATTTGAAAAAGCCGGCGGTTGGCTTTGGACTGCATCTGACCCTGGATGGTTATGGATGCAGTTATGAGCGGCTGACGAATCTGGACGCCATTTACCAGTTCCTGGACACCTGCCCGGATATGATCCACATGACCAAGATCATGCCCCCGTACGTCTTCAAGTATCACGGCAAAGTGCCTGATGACTGGGGCGTTTCCGGGTTCGTCCTCATTGCGGAAAGTCATATCAGCATCCACACCTTTCCTGAGCGCGGTTACCTCAGCCTGGACATTTTTTCCTGCAAGGATTTCGATTACCAGCAGGCGGCGGACTATGCCGCGGAATTGTTCGGCATTACCCGCCATGAAATCAACGTATTGGACCGGGGCCTGGAATTTCCCCGGGAAGTCAGGACCGTGGAACGCCTGCTGCGCCAGGAGCGGAAACAGATGCGAGGCTGACCATGGAAGAGGCTGAAAGTCCTCAGCCCAGTTTCCTCAAGCGCCTTCGGCAGGTGTTCTCCCGGAGGATCATCGCGGAACCGGAAGACCTGGAGCGCGAGATCCAGAACATCATCGATGAAGGCGAGGAACGGGGCCTTATCACCCGCCAGGAAGGGCAACTCATCGAGAGTATCTTTGAGTTCAGAGATACCCTCGTGCGGGAGATCATGGTCCCCCGCCTGGAGATGGTGGGGGTGGAGCGGGAGACGCCCCTGGACCAGATCATCGACCTGGTTATTTCCTGCGGCCATTCCCGCCTGCCGGTTTTCGACGGCGACATCGACCACATCAAGGGGATCCTCTTAGCCAAGGACCTTTTGGTGTTCTGGCAGACCCCCGATACGACCTGGGACCCGGAACGGGTCCTCCGCCCCGCCTACTTCATTCCCGAAAGCAAGAAGATCAGCGACCTGTTGCGAGACCTGGTGGAACGCAAGACCCAGATCGCGGTGGTGATCGACGAATACGGCGGCACCGCGGGCCTCATCACCCTGGAAGATATCCTGGAAGAGATCGTGGGGGAGATCTATGACGAGTACGATCGTCAGGAACCCCGCCTGGTGCCCCAGGAAGACGGCTCGGTGCTGGTGGACGCCCGCCTGGACGTGGAAGAATTGATGGACCACTTCAGTCTGCCGCGGCCGGAAGGCAAGTTCGAATCCGTGGGGGGCCTGCTGATCCACTTCCTGGGCCGGGTGCCCCAGGTCAGCGACCGGGTGGAGATCACCGCCCTGGAGTTGACCGTAGTGACCGCGGACGAACGCCGGGCCAAACAGGTGCAGGCGCGGCGGCTGCCCTTAGAAGCAGGGGACAGGGATTAGGGGTCAGGGGTTAAGGGTCGGGGGTTAGGGGTTAGAAAAATCACTGCCTGCCCGGCCCACCGCCCTCAATCCCCCCGTCCTGCCCCCTGCACCATTTAGTCTAGTCTTAAGGTTTCCTGGGCCGCTAAAACCCGCGTTTTATCTATAATCTGATATTTCAGACTAGACAATTAGATACATTTCGTCCAGCGACAGAGAGGATTGCAGCGGCGGCTCGATTTTCTTGTTAGGTACCCTTTTCGTAAAATAGATCTATCCAAGGTCGTGGCCATGGAAGATCATTTACACGTGGGTATAATTCTATGTCCGCTGCCGTAAATAAAAGATAGTACTTCCTGGCAATTTCTCCGACGCGATCAAGGGCTTTTACCATTTCCTGCAGTGTGATGTCAGTTGAGAGACCTCGCTTATCCCTATGAGCCACACGCCTATCAGCAATACTTTCAGCGCTCTTGCATGCATTCTTTAATGCGTCCAGATCATTTTGAACAAGACTTGCGTCGATATGTGAGGCATCCTGTGCTACGAACTGAGAGAAGCTTTGTACCATGAAGACATGACTTATGGGATCATGTCTTTCCCAAAGGTCATAATAGTCTTTGCGTGTTACGAGCTGCGGTGACTTTATTATATCGCCAAGAAGCCCAGCAAGAGAAATGCTATTTTTATCCTTAGCCTTTATTTGCCTTCGGATACCCATTACAAGGGAATCGACAAAAATATTCTGAAGAAATGCGAAAAATAATGTTTCCTTATCTTGTTGGTCGTACTTTTCCACAAGTTCGCTCAAACCGTCATACATACTGCGATGGAAGTAGACCATCTGGATATCCTGCATGATTGTCTCGATCCATCGGCTCCACTTCTGGAATCGTTCGTCTGTCCTCATTAGTATCTTGCCTCCTCTTGGCTGCTCAATCAGGCTACAGATAAAACTCGGCTGACAACTTCTTCCACGCTGTCTCTGGCGAGACAGATAACTTCAAATTATTGCGGTTGCGTTCTGCCACCTGCATAAATTCTTGACATACTTGATTTTCATCGAACTTCAGTCCGAGGATAATTTCGATCATCTTGTCGATTACAGCGGGCGCCAGAAAAGCATCCTCAATCGTAAAATCCTGTACATTTAAAGAAGCGCGTAACTCCGGGTCTCTGATCCCGCCAGTGTTTTGCGGGCCGTTTAGGTCAAGGTAACAAACCTCGAAATAATATTTTAAGGCTTCCGCTGGCTTTTGGTGTTCTTCAAGTATGGCGGCTATAGAAAGCCTCGTGTTTCGATAAAGCCCCCAGTCGCGGTGCTTTGCATGATGCATCGTTTCTTGATTTAAATATGCCCATGCTACATCCATGTCGGAAGGTGACTTGCCAAATTTCTCTGCAAGGCGTTGCCGGCATTTTTCCATTTCTTGCTTATCTAAGAAAGGTGAAATTCTGACCCGCGGAAAGCTATCCCATTCATTTTGGAGAAGCTTCGCTTGTTCCTCCGTTACAAGGACGCGCTGGCGATCAATCGGTCGAGTACGGACAAGGATAAACTGTTTGCAGTGTGGGCATGCTGTCTTGCGGGAGGGGCGCTTATTGAGGCGTTGCCCACAATGGGGGCATACATCATCCAGCTGACCAATTTCCGTCAGCGTGACTTTAAGTTTGCGCGGTGGCATGTACACCCATCCTATGTAAAAGGCCAATTCAAAGTCTAGTATATATCTTAATTGAATTGATCATTTATATACTTATTCCAAATTTTTTGCGCGGTTGCTTCTTACAGCCTAATTCTTTGATTGGAAAAAATATTTCATTTTGTCTAGTCTAAGGACCGTAGGGCGGGAAAGCGAAGCGCATCCCGCCTTTCGCATCACTCCATCTCCAGACCCCGAACATTATCATCTGCCGCCCATTCAAGATTATTAGTGCCGCTTCCAACTATGGGTTAAAGTTTGAATTGCCGAAGGCGGGATGCGCTTCGCTTTCCCGTCCTACGGCTGACCCCAAGCCCTATCCCCTAACACTGCTCGTTGCGGAGAAAGCCCTTGGTTCCGTCGATCGGATCAATGGTCCAGAATCGATCGCAATACTGGTTGCTTCCCCCCCGGTTGATCCAGCCGCGGACGTCGGCGGCAGAGGGATTGTGATCGGCATCGAGCCCGAGTGCTCTCACCTGAGCGACCACCTCGTCAAGGATGGCCGCGTTCGCCGGTTTGCCGAGCTCTTCCGCGTCTTCCTCGGCGATGACGGGATCGTCCGGAAACGCGCTGGCCAGCGCCCC
>JBKQVS010000170.1:0-8719 GCA_052139855.1 Desulfobaccales bacterium | reverse complement strand
CGGTTCGTGATGGCGGTCAGAGGTACGGCCAGCGCTCTCACCCGGCCGGTATCAATGTCCACTTCGGCCTCTTCACCGATGACCAGGGGTTCGGGCAGTTGGGCGAATTTCACATCCACTTCCAACTCCCTGGTCACCGTGTCGGCCTCTTTATTGAGTCGGACGACTTCTCCTTGGAACACCCGGCCCGAACGCAGTTTGATCGCGGCTGGCTGTCCCTCCCGCAGTTGGGCTACCTTGGTTTGATCGATCCAGGCGGCCACCCAAATCTGGTCCAGGTTCACCATTTGAAAGATGGGGGTGCCCGGGGCTATGGTAGTGCCGATTTCCGCCTTGCGCACCGTGATCAGGCCGTCCATGGGAGCAAGGATACGCGTATAGCTATGGAGCGCCGCGGCCGCGTGGGTTTCCGATACGGCCTGCTTGACCGCCGCTTCCAGGGCCGTCACGGTGGCCTTGCTGGCCGCGACTTCGCTTTCCGCGACCTTCAGTTGGGCTTTGGTAGTGTCAAAGGCCGCCTTGGAGATATAGCCGGGTTTGAAGACCTCCAGGTCCCGCTGGTAGTTGCTTTGGGCCAGCCCCAGGTTGGCCTGGGCCTTGATCATATTGGCCTGGGCCCGGGCCAGATCACGTTCGGCCCGGTTTTTAGCGGCCTGGGCGGCCATTTCCCGGGCTTGCAATTCAATTGCATCCAGTTCAGCCAGGATTTGGCCTTTTTTACCCGCTCGCCTTGATCGGCGTAAAGTTTTTCCAAGATCCCGGTAATCTTGGCGCTCACCGTGACCGGGACCTTGGACTGCACCGTGCCCGGTCCATGGACTGTGCCCTGGACCTCCACTTTCTTGACTGCGATTACCGGCACCGGCGGTCGATGCCAGATAAGACGGTGGGCCAGAAAAACGATAATAATTACCCCCATGGCAGCACCGATAAATTTCTTTCCTCCAGGTAATTTCACGGTTTCTGCCCCCCGCCTCTGTTAGGCTGATTCAACGCTGATGGTTCGGAGCCGGTAATTTGTTTGATCCGGGCCTTGCCGATTTCATAAGCCACGGCGTATCTGATATAGGTGAACCGGGAGCTGGTCAGGTCCACCTGGGCCTGGAGCACATCCAGGCCGATGGCCTTGCCATACCGGTAAAGCGACTGGGCGCTGGCGTAGGCCTCTTCATTGGTGGCCACGGTCTGCTTGGTAGTGGCCACTCCCTGGCGGGCGTTCTCCTGATCTTTCCAGGCGCTGGTAAGGTCTACCTTGAGGCCGTTGAGCCGGTCCCGCTTTTTCTCCAATAATTGCAGGCTCTGGGAAGAGACCTTGGCCACCTGGGCTTTGGTCAGGCCCCCTTCGAAGAAGGGATACTCCATAAAAACCCCCGCGATCCATTCCGGCTTACTGCCGCCCAGATCCCGGTGGCGCATATCGCTGCCCGCCTGCAGGCTGACTTCCGGGAGGTAACTCCCCCGGGCCGCTTTGATTAAGGTCTGACTCTGGGCGATTTCCAAGTCGAGCCGCTTAATCTCAGGATTGCTTTTAAGCGCTTCTTGCCACAAGGAGTTGATCTCGCCGGCCGCGCTAAACTTCTCGGGGAGCCGGCCCCGGATATCCACCTGCATCGTTTCATTGAGCCCCATGGTGCGGGCCAAAATCTCCCTGGCCAGGCGCACCGCGTTCTGGGCTTCCACCACCGCCTGTTCTGCCTCGGAAACCTGGGATTGGGCCCGGAAAGAATCAAGGTGGGTGATCTTACCGGCCTGGGAAAAGGCATTGGTGAGCCTGGCAAACTCCTGGCGCTGATTCAGGGCCTCTTGGGCCACTTTGAGATTTTCTTTGGCCTCGATCAACTGGTAGAAGGACTGGGTCACCGTAAAGGCCAATTCGTCTGCGGTCCGTTGGACTTCCTGTTTCTGCGCTTGCGTGCCGGTCTTGGCGGCCTGGGTATTATAATAGGTCTTGAGGCCGTCGAAGATAAGTTGTTTACTGGTGACCACGCTATACCCTTCCCGCTTGAATAAATCAAAGGGGCCGGGGTTGCCTGACGGCGGGAATCGGTTTGGCGGTTGTCAATCATAGTAGGATAACAGCACCAGCCGGGGGAAGAACTTGGACCTGGCCGCCTGGTAATCCGCCACCAGTTCCTGGACCCTCTCCCGGCTGGCGCCCAGAACCGGGTTCTGCTGCCGGGCGATGGCCAGGCAGTTATCCAGGGTCAAGGCGCGATAATCATGCTCCAGGGCCATGGCCTGATTGAGCAGAAAAAAGATCATGACCCAGGCGAAGGCTGGAACCGGCAGAATATCCTTTAATCCGAAGCGCATAGATGACTCCCGGAGGCTAAAGGTCCCGGGGAACACGGGATTCGTTTATTAAACCCTGTAAATTTAGAAAAACGGCGCGCTCCAAGAATTTTTAATAACCTTTGGTCAAAACAGTGCCAGAGATAAGCCGGCTGCCGCCGGGACGATCCAGAGGAGATTCACCCTGAAAGCGATCAGGGCAAGGCTGGCGGCGGCCATCAGGGCCAGGGATTTAAGATTGGTGAGGGTTACTGCCGCCATCTGCACCGTTACCAGGACCAGCATCCCCACCAGGGCGGCCAGGATGCCCTGGATCACCGGGCGCATCAACCGTGCCTCTTTAACCCGCTGGTAGAACGGGGTCAGGAAGATGATGAGCAGGATGGGGGGCAGAAAGATGGAAACGGTGGCGACGATTGCCCCCAGGAGGCCTTTTACCCAGTAGCCTACGAAGGTGGCGGTGATGATAATGGGTCCGGGGGTGACGAACCCCAGGAGGATGCCGTCCAGGAACTGCTGGAGGGTGAGCCACCTTAGGTGGTCCACCAGGTCCCATTGCAAGATGGGGATCATGGCATAGCCGCCGCCGAAGGCGACCAGGGCGATCTTGAAAAAGGTGGAGGCCATCAGAGCGAGCTTGGGGTCCAGGCGCCATAACCCCCCGGCCAGCACGGCCAGCGCCAGGAGGGTGGGGGGCAAATAGGTGAGGATCTTGGCGGCGGGCAGCTTCGGTCCAGGCAGGGTCTCGCCGGGAGGCACCTGATCCGCGAAGAGCCTTAGACTGAGGCTCAATCTCAAGAGGCCGGCGGCCACGAAGACTAAGAGATAATTCACCTGAAACCACAGGGCCGCCAGGGCTGCCAGGGCGAGGCCCACGTCAAGCCAGTGCCGCTTGACATTGCGGCCCAGGTGCCACACGGCCTGGAGCAGCAGGGCAATGACCACCACGCCCAGACCCCGGGAGACCGATTTCACCCAGGCAATATTCCCGTAAGTAAAATACAGGGCGGACAGGCCCAGCATGAGGAAAAAGGCGGGGAGAATGAAAGCCGCAGCGGTGGCCAGGGCCCCGGGGGTTCGGCCGAGACGGTAGCCAACATAGGTGGCCAACTGCACCACCGTAGCCCCGGGCACAATCTGGCACAAGGCCAGCCCGTCCAGAAACTCTTTCTGGCTCAGCCAGCCCTTTGCCGTTACGACTCGCTGCCGGATGGGCTCCACCATGGCCAGGCCGCCGTAGGCGGTGAGGCCCAAATTGAGGAAGGTCTTCGCCATCTCCCAAAGGGATGGTGCAGATGCGGTGAGATTTTCGTTGAGAGAAGCCCGGTGCATGGCTCGATCCTGGTCATGGTCGACGGCTGTCGCGGGTGGGACTCAAGCCGCGCCAACCTATCTAACCATAGGGCAAAAAAAAAGCAAGGCTTGACCACCTTTTAAGCCGGAAAAGGCTGAGACGGGGTCAGCCGAGGTGCGGCAAATTTCTTAAGGAGAGTTAATCTTAGGCCGGTGGGATGATGGGGGCCTTAAGACCGAGTGGCGCACATTGCAGTAAGAAAAACGTCCGGTCTGTGGGGGCGCACCTTTGGGCGCGCCCTCGGGTTTCGTCCGGCGAGGTCATGGAGACTGCACAGGGATGGACTATTTGCCGGCGGTGCGGGTTCGGGCGGCCTCCCAGGTGTCATTGATGATTTGAGCCGAGAGCTGCTCCATGGCCCGGCTCATCCCCTGGGCCAATCCCTGGGGGGTTTTCTCGGGCAGGGGCGCCAGGGCCCGGTAGTTTTTCTGGAAGACGACTCGCTGGGGCAGCTCCTCCTGCTGGGTATCCAGGAGAGTGACCGTCAGGGCCAGGGACGCCTGCCAGCCGCCTTCGGCATCGACTTCCTGAAATTCCGCTACGCCGCCCTCCAGCTTGAACCGGTGCTTACCGGAGCTGTCCGGCCCAAACACGGCCTTGAAGAGGCCCGATTCCCTCAGGTCCCGGAGGAGAAAGTCAGTGACCAGGTAGCCGGGGTTGGCGCGCCAGCGGCTGTAATTATAGACCTGGCTCTGGAAGGGGCGGGGCTGGTAGACCATGGCATTGGCGTTGAAGGCCTGGGCTACGGAGAACAGATCCACCTTAAGGGCCGCCGGGAGCTTGGCCTTGCCTCCCACCACCGGCGCCGGGTATTCTATGATGAACTGGTTGACCAGCATGGGGGGCTTGCCGCAGCCGCCCAGGCACACCACCAGAAGAGCCGCCAGGGAGAGGCGCCAGGTCAACCGACCATGGCGGGGTTGCGCCGGGGGCAGGGAGTTACACATCGGGTCAGTCATGGCCTTCATTCATTCCACCTTTTCTTGGGGGGCTTGCCGAACAAGAGGTCTGAGGGGCGGTCATAGATTCTCTGGAGCAGCATCTCGAGGGTCTCCGAACTCTGGCGCAGGTTGTTGCTGGTGGCCTGCAGCTCCCGACCGATTTCCCGGGCCTCTCCCAACGTGGCCGGGAGTTTCATGGCCAGGATTTCGTTGTTGATGGTAGCCAGCATGGCCTGTGCTCCTTTGATGGTCTCCCGGACCTCAGCCATAGTCTTATCCAGGCCGGCCTCGCCCAAGACCTTATCCGCCTTGGCGGTAAGCCGCTCCAGGTTACCGGCCGCGGCATCCACCCGGGCCAGGATGCTGGTTACCTGCTTGCCCTTGATCAGGTCTTCCGCGGCCTTGGTCGTGGCGATCAACTGGTCGGAGATGCCTTTGGCGTCAATCTGGTTGAACTTTTGCACGATTTCATTGGCGCCGGCCAGGAGCCGCTGCATTTCGGAGGGGCGGGAGACAATGATGGGATACTCGGACGGGAAGTCGATCTTGGGAGAGTAGTCCGGCTCTCCGGGTTTACGGAGGTCCAGTCCCACGAACATGATGCCGGTAATGCCGGCAGATTGGAGCTGCGCCACGGCAGCTTTTTGAAGGTCGTCCCGCATGTTGATCTTCATGACCACGCCGATGTGGCGGTTGTCGGGGGCCACGCGGATACTTTCCACCAGCCCCACATCAACGCCGCGGAACTTGACGGCGGAATTGAGCTGGAGGCCCTGCACCGACTCGTCGAAATAGCTGATGTAGGTCGAACCTTTCTGAAAGTAGCTGGTGGCGCCCACCCAGATGATGGCGACGACGCCCATAAGGACGCCCAGAATCACAAAGAGCCCGATGATCAGATTGGTTTTTTGCCTAGCCATATTTAGGTTCCTCGGGGCGCGGGTCCGGCGGGCGGCCGGCGATTGAAAAAGTCCAGCACCCGGGGGTCGGTGGAGTGGTCCTTCAACTCCTGGGGGTCGCCTTCGGCAATGATGCCCCGGGCGGTCTTATCCAGCATGATCACCCGGTGGGCGATGTTGAAAATGGACTCCAGTTCGTGGGTGACAATTACCATGGTGGTCCCCATCCCGGCATTGATGCTCTTGATCAGGTTGTCCAGCTCCACCGAGGTGATGGGATCCAGCCCGGCGGAAGGTTCATCGAAAAACAGGACGGTGGGGTCCAGGGCCATGGCCCGGGCCAGCCCCGCCCGCTTCTGCATGCCCCCGGAGATCTCCGAGGGCAGGTGGTTTTCATACCCCGCCAGGTTTACCAGCCCCAGCTTCATCCTGACAATGAGTTCGATGGTGGCCCAATCCAGGTCGGTGTATTCCTGGATGGGCAAGGCCACATTTTCCGCCAGGGTCATGGAACCGAAGAGAGCCCCGGATTGAAAGAGCACCCCGAGGTCCATGCGCACCCGCCGCAAGATGCGGTCGTCATCGGTGTTAATGTTGACGCCGTTGATCAGGACCTGGCCGTTGGCGGGTTTATAAAGGCCGATGAGGTGTTTCAGCATGGTGGACTTGCCGCAGCCGCTGCCTCCCAGAATCACCAGGATTTCGCCCCGGTTGACCTGGAAGCTCACCCGATCGAAGATGGTATTGTCCCCGAAACGGGCCGTGAGCTGATCCACGACGATGACCGGGGCTTCAGATGTTGCATAGGTTTCATGAGAGCTTGCCATAGTTGCCACGGTTAGCCTCTGGGTTTCGGCAAAAGGGGTTGGCGCGTCATGTTCTCACCTTAGATGTTGAGATACTGGAAGACCAGGGCAAAGGCCGAATCCGTGACAATGATAAGAAAAATCGCCGAAACCACCGCGGAAGTGGTGGCGGAGCCCACCGCTTCGGCCCCGCCCCTGACCTCAAAGCCCCGCTGGCAGCCGATTCCGGCGATGAGCACGGCAAAGACCCCGGATTTGATCAGGCTGGTGATGATATCCATCAGGCTCAGGCTTGTTTGGGTTTCCTTCAAGTAGGTGTAGGCCGTCAGGTCCAGGCCGACGAGGCCGACGATCAGGCCGCCCAGGATGCCGAAGAAGTCGGCATAGAGGGTGAGCAGGGGCACCACGATCATGGCGGCCAGGACCTTGGGGACGGCCAGAAACCGGACGGGGCTGAAGCCCATGGTGGTGAGGGCGTCTACTTCTTCGTTGACCATCATAGTGCCGATTTCCGCGGCAAAGGCCGAGCCCGACCGCCCGGCCACCAGGATGGCGGTCATGATGGGCCCCAGTTCCTTGACAATGGAGATGGCCAACAGGGAGGCCACGTAAATATTGGCGCCGAACTGCTTGAGCTGGAGAGACGACATGAAGGCTAGAATGAGGCCCAGGAGGATGCTGATGAGGCCCACGATGGGCAGCCCGTCCACGCCGGCCCGCTTCATGTAAGCAACCACGTCCTGCCAGCGCACCGTGCGGGGATGGAAGAGGGCATGGGCCAGGGCCCCCAGGAGTTCCCCCAGGAAGATCAACATCCGCTCGTAGTCGCGCAGGACTTTGAGGGTGGTTTCACCCACTCGTTCCACGAAATTGCCAGTATGGCGATCGGCGATGAGCGGCGGGGTGACCAGGGCTTGTGGGTCAATGAGACCCATGATGCCCCGGGCCTTGTCGGTGAGGTTGATAAACTCAAAGGTCACCGACCGGCCCCGGGCGTTGATCTCCAGTTCCCTCAGGGCCAGGGCCCCGGCGCTGTCCAGGAACTTGACGCCGCCCAAGTCCACCGTGAGGCGGGCGGGGATCATCTCCCGGAGACGGGCCTTGGTCTCGGAGACGAAGAATTCCAGGTTATCCAGGGCGACCCGGCCGGACACGGTGAAGGTGACGTGTTTCCCTTTATCGCCGCTTACCTGAATGGTGTGGCCGTGCCCTGGCACGCTAAGGTTTTCCTTTACTTTCGTAGAAAGGTCCTGGACCTATCACTATGGGAGGGTTCTATCTTGCGGCTCCCAAGCATCCGGTGGGGCGAGGCTCAGGTATTAAAATCCAGGGCCAGGAACTCTTTCTCCTGGAGATCCCACTTTTTTCTCGCCTCCTCGGAGTTGATGGCGATGGCGACCAGGCCGATCAACTTATCCTCGCGGATGAGGGGGGCGCAGACGAGAAAGAGTTTGGCGCCGTCCGGCAGAAAGAACTGCTGCTGCTGAATCTTTTTGCTGTTGATGGCCTTGATCACCAGGTCATAGTTGGAGTAATTTTTAGGCTTGTCGTCCCCTTTGGGGGGGTATGACGCCAGCGTTTCGCCCGACGGGCTCAGGACTCCGATTTCAAAAGGACACAAGCGGCACAACTTAACGGCCGGAGATTCAGCTTTCTCCAAGGCGACCTTAATTCCCGCCAGGTCCTTCTTGGCCACCGGCTCCATCAGGCTGGCAGCGAGATTGTTAAGGCAACTTTTCAATTCATGCTTGAAAGTGGCGGCGCCGGGGCTCAACGGGACCTCCCGGGCCTGACAACCGAAATGCAGTATGACCGCAGCAATTATGAGAATTGGCCAAAGATGGCCCTTATCCCCAAACAATCCACTCCGCAAGATGTTTCGCATGGCTAGGTTACCTACTTAAATGATATCTTGCGTTCTTATATCTTATTTTTTATCTATCTGGCAAGCACATCGGCTGGAAATCGATGAAAATACCGGGAAAGGCGGCACGTTGGACGACTGCAAGAGGGAATCTTCAGGACCTTTACGATCAACTATGTAATAATAAAGTAAGGTTCTGCCGTTGACAAATAGGGCCGACACCTATTATTATAATCACTGCACAAAAGTGCGATAATGAACAGTAAGTAGACCGGGCCGGGTAACGGTCCGATGACCGTCAATTACTCCATACCCCGGGAGGATATGGATATGCCAGGTTTCAACGGGATGGGACCGTGGGGCCGTGGGCTCCGCAGCGGCAGAAGTTGGAGGGATTGCCACTGGGGGGGCGAGTATGAATTCCCCGGCTACGGTCCGGCCATGTGGTGGGATATCCCGGCTGTCAGGTCGTATGCTACTCAGAGAGAAGAATTGGCCGACCTGAGATGTCGGGCCCAAATGCTGACCCAGGAATTAGAAACGGTTCGGAAACGGATCGCCGA
>JBKQVS010000169.1:0-19063 GCA_052139855.1 Desulfobaccales bacterium | reverse complement strand
TAGCCGACAGCACCGCAATGTCCCGGGGCAGCAGGGAGTTCAGCCCTTTGTGAAAGGCCGTGAGGGGGATGGCGCTCTCAGTGCGGAAATTGGCCACCTGCCCCCGGGCGTGGACCCCCGCGTCGGTGCGCCCCGAGCCAATGAGGGCCACCTTCTCACCGGTAAGACGCTCCAAAGCCTCTTCCAGAGTCTGCTGGATGGTGGCGGCATCAGCTTGCCGCTGCCAACCGTGATAGCGGGTGCCATCATACTCTAAAAGAAGGCGGATATTGCGTCGGGAATCCATGCATTAAAAGATGTTTTGGAGGAAAACTGGAAAATAGCCAGGCAGATAAAAGCCGGAAAACCGAAAGGGGGAAACGGTTAAAGAGAAATAAGCTATCCCTTATTTTTCCCCTTTTTTCCCTTTTGCCCTTTTCGACCCTTATTTAAGGGATGAACGGCGCCGTCTCCAACCCCGTGGTCTCGGGGAAACCCACCATCAGATTAAAGTTCTGCACCGCCTGGCCGGCCGCGCCCTTGGTGAGGTTGTCGATGGCCGAGATAACGATGACCCGCCGGCTTTCCCGGTCCACCCGAAGGGCCAGATCGCAGAAATTGGCGCCCCGCACGTCCCGGGTATCGGGGAGAGCCCCCGGCGGATGTAGGCGCACAAAGGGATGGCCCTGATAGAATTTTTCGTAAAGTTCCCGAAGTTCCCCTTCGGTCCGGGGCGCCATCAGGTTGGCATACAGCGTCCCCAGGATGCCTCGGCTCATGGGCACGAGATGGGGGGTAAAGGTAACTTTAACCGGCGTCCGTGCCAGCCGGCTCAACTCCTGCTCCATCTCGGGGGTGTGCCGGTGCTCCAACACTTTGTAAGCCCGGAAACCGTCATTGACTTCGCAGAACGATATGCCCAGCAGGGCCTGGCGTCCGGCGCCGCTGGCCCCTGATTTACAATCGGCAATCACCGAATCGGGCTCCAAGAGGCCGGCCTGGGCCAGGGGCGCCAGCCCCAGGATCACCCCGGTGGGATAGCAGCCGGGGTTGCCCACCAGGCGGGTCCGGCGCACCTCTTCCCGGTGCAGTTCGGGCAAACCGTAAACCGTCTCCGCTAATAACTCCGGCGCCGTATGCGATTGATACCACTTCTCATAGAGGCTGACATCCGGAAAGCGGAAATCCGCGCTCAGATCCACCACTTTGCACCCCAAGGCCAGGAAACGAGGGATCATCCCCATGGCAGTCTGGTGGGGCACCGCGGTGAAGACCACTTCGGCCAGGGCCGCGATCTTTTCCGGAGCAGGGTCCGGCATGAAGGGAAAGTCCACGATACCGGCCAGGGCCGGAAAGATCTGGGAGAAGGGCCGGCCAGGATATTCCAGGGAGGTCAAGGCCGCCAGCTCGCAGCCCGGATGCCGCGCCAACAGGCGCACCAACTCCAACCCGGCATAACCGGAAGCCCCGATGACTGCGACGCGGATTTTGGTCATGGTTTTGAGGAGAATATTTTGAGGGGAGGACCGGGGAAAGGCAATTCCCCCGCCCTCCCCTCAAACTCTCCTCCCATCCCCCTTTATGGGGGTTGGGGGAGAGGGTTTGGGAGAGGGGGTAGGGGCCACTTACGAAAGAGCGCATAGCCCCCTCTCCCAAATAATTTTACCGTTTCGAATACTGGCAGCCGCGGCGGGCGCCCCGGAGGCCGTATTTCTTCCGCTCTTTAATGCGGGCATCCCGGGTGAGAAAACCGGCTTTTTTCAGGACCGGGCGCAGCTCAGGGTTGAACAGGACCAGGGCCCGGCTCAGGGCGTGTTTAACAGCCCCGGCCTGGCCTTCCAGCCCCCCGCCCCGGACGTTGACCAGAATATCGAACTCCGGGCCGGCGTTCACCAGGAGCAGGGGCTTGCGCACCAGGTTCCGGGTGGTCTCCATGGGGAAATAGTCTTCGAACTCCCGTTGATTCACGGTAATCCGGCCATTGCCGGGACGCAGATAAACCCGGGCTATCGCAGTCTTGCGCTTGCCCGTGGCATGGATGCCTGCTTTCTCCGCCATTAATCCTCCCAGGGAAGGGGCGCCGGCCTCTGGGCCTCATGCGGATGCTCTCCGCCGGCGTAAATCTTCAATTTTTTCAGCAGCTGCCTTCCCAAACTGTTTTTGGGCAACATGCCCCGGACGGCATGACGCAAAATCTCCTCCGGTTTCTTCTGAAGGAGTTTCCGGGCGGAAATCTCTTTGATCCCACCAGGGTAGCCGGAATGCCGGTAGTAGAATTTATTGTCCAACTTCCTGCCGGTCATTTGCACCTGAGCGGCATTGACCACGACCACAAAGTCCCCGGTGTCGATATGGGGCGTGAAGGTGGGCTTGGTCTTGCCCCGCAGCACCATGGCAATGCGGCTGGCCAGGCGACCCAGGATTTTATCCTGGGCGTCGACCACGTACCACGCACGCATCACTTCCCCCGTCCGGGCGGTATAACTTTTCATAGTTTCCATAAGTGACACTCCTGAATCAGAACCATATATTTATATCGGAGCGCAGGGGGGATTGTCAAGGGGCCAGGGAGGTTTGCCATTAATTTACCGGGGGGTTTTTCTCAAAGGGACCCCAAATTATGCAACAGATTTTGACGGCTGTATGGCTAACTTATTGATAATAAAAATTTAATTAACTACTTCCGGGACCTCTAAGAGGTGTGCGGCCACCACCCCTCTTCCCCTTGGCAACCAATACCCTGGCATAACCTCAAATCAAAGGTTCGCCTGGGGAAAGATGATTGCTATAATAATTAAAGAAAAAGTGGCACTCCTGAAAGGGAGGCGGCTGATTTTTAAACCAGGTGTAACCTCATGTGCGGCCACCGAACCGGATGGGCCTCAGCCGGCCTCAATGTGCTCCTCCCGGGTCCCCCAGGTGCGGCCGGACTGTCCCCCTGCTCTATTTCCCCAGGTCGAAAAGCTAATTTCCTTTGCTTTGCCGGGAGAATGTGGTAGACATTTTTATGGAGCTCTTGGTGAGAAAATATGCCGTATTGTAATCAATGTCAGTTAATCCATGGGGAGGAACATCGATTCTGTCAGCGTTGCGGCCAATTGTTGAAAGGTGCTACCAGTACCGAGGCGCGGCCGTGCGGCCGTTGCGGCACCTTGATCTGGCCCGGACAGAAATTCTGTACGGAATGCGGCCTGCCGCTCAGGGTGGCGCGAGTCAACCAGGAAGAGGAAGAAGCCCCCAGTCGCCCGCCGCTCTTTTACCCTCGGAGACCTGAAACCATGGCTCGTCGCCGCCAACGGCGCCCCGGACGTTTTCTGTCGCTTATCGTCTTGGTCCTGCTCGTTGTGGGCGGGATTTACATGTGGCGCTATTATATTTCGGCCCGGGTCGCCACTACCGAAATTCCCGCCACATCGTCGCCCCAAGACGACCTGCGCCGGGAAGTGGAAAAAATATCGGAAAAAATCCGCTCCGCCCATCTCAACAAGGATATCAACAAGTGGCTCGGCTGTTACAACTCCTCCTATCCCAATCTGGGGCGGGTCGAGAACCAGATGCTGGAGCTGTGGAAAAACTATGACATCAAGGAAGTCTCCTATCGCATTTCCAACGTCCAACGGGTGAGCGACAAGGAGGCCACCGTGGACATCGTCTGGAACATACAGCTCTACGATCACCGCACCCATGACTACACCCTGGTGCGGCAGAAATATCAAACCATTCTGGAGAAGGGTCCGGGTGGCTGGAAGATCCGGGACAGCAAGGAAGTGGCGGGGGGATAAGCATACCATGGAGGCCGCGGCCATTCGTAAATCCTGGTGCATCGTGGGGGTGGGGTTAGGGATAGCCTTATGTCTGGCCGGCTGCCAGACCCTGTTTCCCAAGCCGGTGTATGCGCCGCCTGTAGCCCCCGCCCCCCAGGCGCCCCCGTCGTCGCCCCAGGTCGCACGCCCCACATTTTTTGTGACCGTCAACCGCCTCAATCTCCGGGCCTGCCCAGGGATGGATTGTCCCAAGATTGCCGTTCTTGACCGAAATCAGGAAGTGGAGAAAGTGGGTGACGCCGAGGACTGGTCCCAGATCAGACTCAAACAAAGCGGCACCATCGGCTGGGTAAGTTCCCGGTACCTCTCCCCCACCCCGGTGGCCGCCACGCCGGAAGTCGCGCCGCCGCCCACCCCGCCCGAGGCCGTGACGCCGCCGCCGCTTCCGGAAATACCGGAAAAGGCCAAGCCGGCCCCTGCGAGCCCGCCGGCGGTGGAAAAACCCCCCAAAACGCCTAAGCCCGGGGAAGTTCCTGCGCCCCCGGTAAAGAAAAAGCCTGAAGAGGCCCAGCCGCCCCAGCCGGCCAAACCGGCCAAACCGGAAAAGGCCCCGCCCCCCGAGCAACCGGTGGTGAAGCCCGAGAAACCGGTCAAACCAACCCCGCCGGCAGAAAAGCCCGCACCGCCGGAGACACCGGCGCCGCCGGCTCCCCCCGAGCCCGAAAAGCCTGGCAAGATCAGGATTATGTAGTAGCTGTCAGCTATCAGCCATCAGCCATCAGCCCATCGGGGATGATTCTTTTTGTCCTCCCTTGATTGGGGATTACCCAACATTCCCTAGCCACCCTTTTACCAGACCATTTTGAAAAGCCCCGAAACCAAAAAACCCGTTCATTTCTGAACGGGTTACAAAAAGCCTTGCTTCAGTGAACCGGCGACCCCAAGGGAGAAGCCATGCTCTAGTCTTTAATTTTTTTAGCTGAAAGCTGACCGCTGATTGCTGATTGCTTTCTTTACCACTCCAACAGCGTCGCCCCCCAGGTGGCCCCGGCCCCGAAGCTGATGAGGACCACCTTGTCGCCCGGCTTAATCTTGCCTTCCTGCAGGGCCTCATGCAGGGCAATGGGCACCGAAGCCGCCGAGGTGTTGCCGTATTTGTGGATATTGACGAAGACCTTGTCCATGGGCACCCGGGCGAATTTGGCGCCGGCCTCCAGGATGCGGTAATTCCCCTGGTGGATGATCAGATAGTCGATGTCCTCCTGGGTCATGCCGGCCATCTCCAGGATCCGGGGGATGGATTCCTTCACCGCATTCACCGCGAACTTGAAGATGTCCTTGCCGTCCATCCGGAGAAAATGGCGTTCGGTGTGGGTTTGAATCGGCAGAAAGGGACTCACCTCTTTGTCGAATTCACTTTCGCAAAAGAGGTTCATATTCAGCTTGGAGGCGATGAACGATTTGAGGATGCGGCCCCGGTTGCCCGGGCCCACCACCACCGCCCCGGCCCCGTCCCCGAAGAGCATGCAGGTGGCCCGGTCGGTCCAGTCCGTGAAGCGGGAGTTGGTATCCGAGCCGATGACCAGGGCATAGGCGCCTTCCGGGGCCACCAGGCGCTCCCCCACGTACAGGGCGTAATTGAAGCCGCAGCAGCCTGCCTGGAGATCGAAGCCCGCCGCCTTCCCGCCGATCCCCAACTCCTCCTGGACCTGGATGGCCCCGGCAGGGAAAAAGTGCGGCGGGGTGTTGGTGCCTAGAACGATGTAACTCAACTGCTCCGGCTCTATCCCCGCGTCCGCCAGGGCCTGGCGGCCGGCCAGCACCGCCATGCTGACGCTGTCCTCCTCCGGGGCGGCAATCCGCCGTTCATGGATACCGCTGCGCTCCACGATCCAGTCCGCCGAGGTCTCCACCAGCTTTTCCAGGTCCTGATTGCTCAGGACCGCCTCGGGTACGTAAGCCCCGGTGCCCAGGATGCCAATCTGCTTCTGGCTCAACATTGCCACCTATATATGCAGGAGTTTTAAAGCAATTTATACCGCAGGAGGGGGAAAAAGGCAAATGAATTGGGGAGCCTCCGCCCGGTGGATCATTGGGCTGGCAGGGTCGGCGGCCGCACCGGACCTCCTTTGACTTTCAAAACACCTTCTTTCTTTTTCCCGAGTCTTAGTTTATACTACTTATATGTATAGTAATTGTCGATTCAATCAACCATTTCGCCTGGTATGAAAAATTCTCTTGACACCCAATATATTGTGTTTTAATATAGTTATCAATACAACATATTGCAATTTAAGGCAATTTCGGCAACCGCCCAATTTAAGGAGGAAATGATGGCGCCGCAGGGGGAAATCAGGGAGATCACCGGGGAACTGCCGTTAAGCCACAACGCCCAGGTGGTGTTGAAAAAACGCTACCTCAAAAAGGATGAAGCCGGGGAAACCACCGAAGCCGCCCCGGACATGTTCCGGCGGGTGGCCGATACCATCGCCGCCATCGACCGCGACTACGACCCCCTGGCGGACGTGGCCGCCACCGCCCAGGAATTCTACGATCTCATGGCCTCCCTCAAGTTCATGCCCAACTCCCCCACCCTCATGAACGCCGGCCGGGAGCTGGGCCAGCTCTCCGCCTGCTTCGTCCTGCCGGTGGACGATAACATCGAGAGCATCTTCGACGCGGTGAAGCAAACCGCCCTCATCCATAAGTCCGGCGGCGGCACCGGTTTCTCCTTCTCTCACATCCGGCCCGCCAACGACCCGGTGCTCTCCACCAAGGGCGTGGCCTCCGGCCCCATCTCCTTCATGAACATCTTCGACGTGGCCACCGAAACCATCAAGCAGGGCGGCACCCGCCGGGGCGCCAACATGGGCATCCTCCGGGTGGACCACCCGGATATCGAAGCCTTCATCACCTGTAAGAACGACACCAAGCGCCTCACCAACTTCAATATCTCCGTGGGCCTCACCGACGCCTTCATGGAGGCGGTCAAAGAAGACCGGGACTTCACCCTGACCAACCCCCGCACCGGCCGGGAGGTCCAAAAGGTGAGCGCCGCCCGGCTCTTCGACCTCATCGTCCAGAGCGCCTGGTCCACCGGCGAGCCCGGCATCATCTTCCTGGACGCCCTCAACCGCGGCAACACCGTCCCCCACCTGGGGGACATCGAAGCCACCAACCCCTGCGGCGAGCAGCCGCTCCTGCCCTACGAGTCCTGCAACCTCGGGTCCCTGAACCTGGCCCAGGTCGTCGCCGGCGGCCGCATTGACTACCCGGCCTTGGGCGAAATGGTCCGCAGCGCGGTCCACTTCCTGGATAACGTCATCGACGCCAACAAATTCCCTTTGGATATCATCAGCGACAAGACCAAAGAAACCCGGAAGATCGGCCTGGGGGTCATGGGCTTCGCCGATATGCTCCTCAAACTGAACATCCCCTACAATTCCGAGGAGGCCGTCCAGGTGGCCGAGCAGGTGGCTGCCTTCATCCAGCAGGAGTCCAGGCTGGCCTCCGCCGCCCTGGCCGACCGCCGCTGCAACTTCCCCGCCTACGCCGGCAGCAAATTCGACGGCAACGGCCATGGCCGCATGCGCAACGCCACCACCACCACCATCGCCCCCACCGGCACCATCAGCATCATCTCCGGCTGCTCCAGCGGCGTCGAGCCCCTCTTCGCGGTCTCCTTCGTGCGCCGGGTCCTCGAAGGCACCGAACTGGTGGAGGTCCACCCCTACTTCGAAGAACTGGCCAAAAGCCGGGGCTTCTACAGCCCCGAACTCATGCAGAGCATCGCCGCCACCGGCTCCATCCGGGACTTCAAGGAAATCCCCAAGGATGTGCGGCGCCTCTTCGTCACCGCCCACGAGGTCTCGCCCCAGTGGCACATCCGCCTCCAGGCCGCCTGGCAGAAATACACCGACAACGCCGTGTCCAAGACGGTGAATTTTCCCAAGCAGGCCACCCCCGACGACGTGCGCCAGGCCTACCTCATGGCCTTTGACCTGGGCCTCAAGGGCGTCACCATCTACCGGGACGGCAGCCGGGAAGAACAGGTCTTGAGCTTCGGCGCCAAGCCCGCCAAGATGCAGTACATCACCCCCCGGCCCCGGCCCGAGCGCACCACCGGGGTCACCGAGCTCATCAGCACCGGTTGCGGCAAGCTCTACGTCACCGTCAACCAGGATATGATGGGCTTCTGCGAGGTCTTCGCCCAGATGGGCAAGACCGGCGGCTGCGCCAGCTCCCAGATCGAATCCACCGGCCGCCTCATCTCCCTGGCCCTGCGCTCCGGGGTCAAGATCGACGCCATCATCAAGCAGATCACCGGCATCCGCTGCCCCAGCTCCAACTGGCAGAACGGCAGCCAGGTGCTCTCCTGCCCCGACGCCATCGCCAAGGTCCTGGCCCACGTCGCCGATGTGGACCCGCCGGCCCCCACCCTCGCCACCATGGGCTCCTGCCCCGACTGCGGCGGCACCGTGGAACACGAAGGCGGCTGCCTCGTCTGCCACGGCTGCGGGTTTAGCCGGTGTAGTTAAAGGATTTGCGGGGGAGGGCCATGGGCCAACGGCCCCTGCCCTCCCCCGCACCCCCCTCCCAACCCCCATAAGTAGCGACGACCTGCTAGGTCGCCCCCATCCTATTCCTTGACAATTTAATCCTCCTTGTAGCAATGTGAATATGCAATGAAGAACATATTCTTGACGCTGCTACGGAAAATTGCCAAAATAATCTTCCAAAGACGTAAGGAGTAAGGAAATGAAAAAATTGAAGCTGATAACGTTGGTGGAAGCGGCAGTGGTAGTGATGCTTGTATGTTTGTTGGTGGTGTTGGCTTGGGGTCAGGACCGTTCTATTCCTTACTTCATAGGTGTGAAATCTTATTTAGGAATTAATGACCATGAACAAGAGTCATATGTCGCAGGGGCGGCAGATGCCTTTAAATTAATGACGGTCATGAAGCCTGAAGAACTAAATATAAAATTGTTTGATAGCTTCACCAGAGGCATGAGGGTCTCGCAAGTCCACACTACCGTCAATAAATTCTTGAAGGACCGGGTCATGAAGGACTATCCCCAGGATTGTTATTTATATCCGATGGCGGACATAGTCATCATGGCCATTGTAACAGAGGCTTCCGAACAACAGCGAAAATAGACAAACCTATCAGAAGGGAGTGGAGCGATGGAACAACCTATGACAGCAGAAAAATGGGCGAATAATAAAGATTATAAGCAGTTAATGAAGTTTCCTGATGAACTACTTGAAAATATCATGGCACATTATTCCTCACCTGCCGGCACGACGGGCCCATTTCCTGAATATAAACTTTGCCTTGATATCATACACATGAGGGAAAACAAGAGGCTTGTGGAAGGAACAGAGCGTCTTGCAAAAGCGACGTGGTTTTTGGCTATTGGTACCCTGTTAGCCTCAATCTTCGGGCAGGAACTCTTAGGAATATTAAGATGGCCATTTTAGTAATAGGGTGTACAATATGGTGCACCCTATTTAACTATTTAACGATGCGTCATTAAATAATAGTTTAAAGACATAGCAATGGGGAGGATCTCCGATATGGATAGCTCAAAATCTGAGAAAAAACATAAAGTCGCCATGGATAATGATGTCTCTTCATTATTCGGTAGCCATGATGATAATTTTCCTGTTTATCAGAGAGAAGGAACCCGTCTGGAAGGAACAGGGGGACAAACACGTCTCCTTGGGGGCACAGAAGAAAGAAAAGCCCTAAAAACTATATTCATAAATCTTAATAAATTTCAATTAATAAGATTACCGGGAGTACCGAACGAGGAGATAACGACAGAGATTAAACAAAAAATGGCAGAAATAAGTAATTATTTTGAAGATGATGAACTTGAACAAACGGAACGTCAGCTTCTGGCAGAAGCTGAAAATGCAAAGATAAATATTCTTCTTACTTTTAAGCCAACGCTCGTTGAACAGGGGAAAAAACTTGGATCGAAAGGTGTTTTGAAAGTAGAGATAATGCAGCCTTCTGTATATGTGCGGAACTACTTATAATAATTGGTTATAAATCCCTTATCCCATAATAAGATTGGCTAAGTTTCGTAGGGCGCGTCCTACCCGCCAGCCATAACCTCAAGAAAAGGTGGGCAGTGCCCACCCTACCTGGTGGCACAGGCTTTCCAGCCTGTGCTTTTCCTCTCGTTTCCAAGTTCCTACGATAGACTATTTAAAGAAGTGTGCCGCCCCCCTACATTTCTCGCCGCAGCAGTTTTATTGCCAATTTGCAGCCCACCGCGTTGGCATAACGGCGGAGCGTGTTAAGGGTGGGGGATGGCTTATGTTTGCCGCCGGCGGATTCCAGGCGGGCGATGGCCGGGGTCTTGGTTCCCATCCTTTTCGCCACCTCGGCCTGGGACAGGCCCGCCGCTTTGCGCGCCGCAATTAACGCCCCGAATACGGCGAACTCTTCCTCCAAAGCGTCATATTCCGCTTTGAATTCCGGGTTTTCCAGCCATTCGGCCACCATCTCTTCATGCGTTTTCATTGTGGACCTCTCTCAACCGCCGCCGGGCCGTCGCCAGCTCTCGTCTGGGCGTCTTGTCCGTCTTCTTCACGAATCCATGCAGGATCACTATCTGACCGCGCACCACCGTGCCATAAAATATCCGGGCTATGCCCTCCTTGCCTCTGGCCCGGATTTCAAACCATTCATCTCCCAGAGCGCGGGTGTAAGGCATGCCTAAATTGGGGCCATCTTGGCGCATTGCCCCGGTTATCCTGGCATAGAAGGCCCGAATGCCCACTGGGAGGCTATCAACCCAAAGCCTGACGGCCTCGTTGTAATAGATAATCTCCCGGCTCATGGACGTATATTAACATATATGTTAATATTTGGCAAGAGATTTTTCCACTCCGAAAGTGCCATCCTCTTAAGGTTAGAATTCATAGGCCAGGTAATGCCCACCCCACATGAATAGTGGCACAGGCTTCCAGCCTGTGGACCTTTCCGACCCCGCCCTTCCCCCCTCTCTTCGTCTCATTGCCTTAACCCACCGGTTGCCCCATTTTTCAGCTTGGCAAAAGCCGTATTTCTGTCGTATAGTCGCCGAAAGCCATGCACGAGCCAGAGTCCCAGCAAAAGCCGCCCCAGGCGGAGTCCTGTCCCCCCTGCCCCCCCTGCCCTGCCCCGGAGGTCCAGGAAGGCCTGCACACCCGCTTCGCCCGCCTCTTTTTCGGGGTCATTACCCTCCTGGTCCTCTACTTTTCCTATCTCATCATCAAGCCCTATCTCCTGGACATCTTCATGGCCCTGGTGCTGTTTTTCACCGCCAAGCCCTTATATCACGCCCTCACGCGTCTGCTGCGAGGCTATAAAGCCCTGGCCTCGGCCCTCACCTGCCTCATCCTGCTCCTGGTGATCCTGATCCCGCTGTTCAGCCTGATGGGCATTATCGCCACCCAGGCCCTGGATTTCTCCAGCCAGGTGACCAAAGGCCTGCAGAACGGCGACCTCTGGCACCACGTCGCCGCCAGGATCGACGCCCTCAAGCTCTACCTGGTCCACCTGAACCTGCCGGTGCCCCCGGGCGACATCAATCTGGCCCAGATCGTCCAAACCGCGGTAACCAGGGCCAGCGCCTTCGTCTACACCAACGCCATCGGCCTGATCAAAGGTTTTACCGTCTTCTTTTTCGACCTGCTCCTGACCCTGTTCATCGCCTTCTTCATGTTCCTCCAGGGCGACGACTTTATCCAGGCCATCAAGCAACTCTCGCCCCTGGACCCGGCCCACAACGATGAAATCCTCCGGGAGACCGAAACCACCATCAAGGCCACCCTGTGGGGCACGGTGATCGTGGCCGTGGCCCAGGGGACCCTGGGGGGGGTGGGGTTTTTGATCTTCGGGCTGCCCCAGCCGGCTTTTTGGGGCACGGTGATGATCCCGGCCTCGGTGATCCCGGTGGTGGGCAGCACCATCATCTGGGGGCCCGCCGCGGTCTATCTCCTTTTTACCGGGCACATTACCGCCGGGGTGGGACTGATCATCTGGGGCGGGGTGGTGGTCAGCGTCATCGACAACGTCTTAAAGCCCATCCTGATGAAAGGCAGCAGCGAAACCCCCAGCATCTTCATCCTGTTCAGCATCCTGGGCGGCCTGACCTACTTCGGCATGATCGGCTTTATCCTCGGACCCCTGATCCTGTCCTCTCTCCTGTCGCTCTTGCGCATCTACCAGAAAACCATCCTGGCCCCGCCGTCCCTGGCGCCGGCCGCGGCCGCTGCAGAAATCAAAAGACCCACCCCCCTGCCGGGGGATGGGTCGTAAATGCAACTGCATAGTCTTCTTCTGCAGGGACTGGTTTAAAACCCGCCCCTAATCTATTTTAGCCTGGCAGGGCTAATTCCCGTTTGACTTCCGAGAGATCCAGTTCCCCCAGGGAAATGGGGGTCCGGGATTCCAGTTGCTCGATTTCCTGCTGCACCAGTTCCTTCTCCAAGTGCCGGTCTTCATGGATGAACTGGCAGTATTCTTCGAACAGCTCCTTTTTCAGGTCAGGCGAGAAGAGTTGCTCCTTCTTGAACTTCTCCTCCAGGCTGAGAATGTTGTCCAGGAGATAGAAATAGATGGAGCGGGCCTCGGCCAGGCGGCCGCTCTGGGCCAACCGGTCGGCCCGGGCCTGGGCCCGCCGCAGCTTTACTTCGGCATCGGCCAGGGAGGCGGCCTCATTGGCGACCTCTTCCATCACCCGGTCAATGGACTCCAGGATATCGTCCAGCCCCTGATCTTCTTCTTTCAGGATACCCCGGGCTGCATCCACCCGGTCCGCCACGTCCAGGATAATATCCACCAGTTCCCGCTTGGAGTATTTCTTCAGCCGCTCTTTCAGTTCCGCCTGGTTGAGGAATTTCTCCGGTTCCTGGTTCCAGGCCCGCAATAACGCCAGCACATGGGTGCAGAGAGCCTCGCCTTCTTCCTGGGGGCAGGCGCACACGTAGGTAAGCTGGTCGTCCTGAATCCTGACCTCCACCCGAAAAGGTTGTCCATCCAATACCAAGCCCCGGAGACGATCAGGCAAACGGTAGCCATGTTTGACCTGATGGTTCTCGACCAGCGACCGGGCCTTGGCGTTGTCCTCCGGCGTCCCGATCTGGTCCAGCGTCTGGGCGTCTAAGTCTTCAAAGCGCATGTCAGTGCACAATTCCTTAATTATTTTATTAAAATTTAACACATTGGCGGCACAAGGCAACCGTTTATTGACCGATTTGTCGAGGAATGAGAAAAATTTTCACCCCGCGGGATAATACGATTGGCTCCGGCGGAAGAGGCGGTTGAGGCGGGTTTCCAGTTCCAGGCGTTTAGCCTCCAGGGCCGGTCCCCGATCCTCCGGCCAGACCCGGAGAGGGTCCCCCGCCAGCAAGGCTATGCGGCTCAAAGGCAGCGGCAGTTCAAACCGGTCCCAGGTTTCGAAGGTCAGTTTATGGCGGGCGGCCACGGCCAAGGGAATGATGGCGGCCTGAGTCTCTCGGGCCAGGTAGATCGGGCCTTTCTGGGCCACCCGGGCCGGTCCCCGGGAACCGTCGGCAACCAGGCCGCAGCTATGCCCCCGACGGAACCAGTCAGCCATCTGGCGCAGGGTCTGCGCCCCGCCCTTGCGCCGGGACCCCGCCAGCACAATGAATCCCAGACCCCGGGCCACTTGGCCGATAAACTCCCCGTCCCGGCTGGGGCTAGCCATCAGCACCACCGGAGGGTGCTCCCCCAGATACCGCTGGGCAAAGAACAGGGGGCTCAGCAAGTGGCAGTGCCAGGCGGTGTAGATGACCGGCGGCCCCGAGGTGGCGAGCTTCTTAACCTCCGGCGCCGCCACCACCTCACACGGGCAAGTCAAAAGGTAAGCCTGCACCAGGCGGCGCACCAGAGGCGGGGCCTGGCGGCGCCACAGGGGATGATCCCAGCGCAGCTTCATGCAGGTTCCGGTCGGCGGTGGTTCATGGGCAGTTTGTGATACCGGGTGCTATCGTCAGATTTATTCTGTAGCCGCAGGCTTTAGCCTGCGCCGGCCAGGGCGTTTGGCTGATCTGAAGGCCGACTGCTGATGGCTATTTCTTCGACTCTAGGCGTTCCAGGACCTTGGGAGTGTAGAGGTCGTGCTCCAGCAATTGGGGCGACACCGGCCGCATCATATTCAACTTCATCACCAGGAAATTGAGGCGGCGCATCTGCTTGAGCTTCTCGGCCTCGTCCGGCATGGCGGCCACCAGGTCTTGCAGATGAAGCACTTCCTGGCGCAGTTCCAGCTCCGGGGGCAGACAGTCGGCGTTTTTCAAGATCTTATAGGCCATGCGCAGCTCCAGGGGAATGTGGCTGTCTTCCTCCAGGTTGAGGGGTTGGCCCTTGCCCGTGAGGTCGTCGAAGTCGCCGGCCTCCATGGCCACCTGGATGCGATTTTCGGCAAGCTTGGCAAAACAGTCCATACGTTGACCTCGGAGTAATTTTCCAGGGAGGGGGCCCGGGGCTTTTTCGTATTTTCGTATTTTCGT
This sequence comes from Desulfobaccales bacterium, assembly GCA_052139855.1. Classification (GTDB taxonomy): domain Bacteria; phylum Desulfobacterota; class Desulfobaccia; order Desulfobaccales; family 0-14-0-80-60-11; genus 0-14-0-80-60-11. The sequence continues at coordinate 4,787 of JBKQVS010000169.1, read as the reverse complement.
AAGGGTCCCCTGCCCTCCTCTCAATTTACCGCCGTTTCCGGGCTCGCTCCATTTCCCGCTTTTCCTCCCGGTTGCGAATGGTCTCCCGTTTGTCGTACTTCTTTTTCCCCCGGGCCAGGGCGATCTCCACCTTGGCGTGTTCATTTTTGAAGTACATCCGCAAGGGAATCAGCGTGAAGCCCCTCTCCTGGGTTTTGCCCAACAGGCGCCTCAGTTCCCACCGGTTCAACAGGAGCTTGCGGGGCCTCTCCGGGTTGTGGCTGTCCACCGCCGCATGGGCATAGGGGCTGATATGGGCATTGTACAGGTAGATCTCACCGTCCTTGAAGCGGGCGTAGGCTTCGTTGATGCTCGCCTTCCCCTGCCGCAGGGATTTGACCTCCGTCCCTTTCAACACCAGTCCCGCTTCATACAATGCATCGATGGCATATTCGAACAAAGCCTTCCGGTTCCGGCAGATGATCTTGAGGTTGTCTTCTTTCATAGGACTCGATTGGCGACCAGGGGGCGCCCGAACCGAAAAATATCCGGGAAACGGTGATCCATTTCCTTGTTGACGTACTCGTTGACTTCCTCGACCGTAGCCAGGGCCAGGGCCCGGCGGGCGATTTTGGTGGCCTCGTTCTGGGAAGTCATGCGGATGACCCTTTTCACCACCGGGATGGAGGTGGGATTCATGGACAGTTCTTCCACGCCCAGCCCCAGGAGCACCGGGATATAGAGCGGGTCGCCGGCCATCTCGCCACACATGGCCACCCGGATGCCGGCCTTCCGGCTGACCTGCACCACATCCCGGACCATGCGCATCACCGCCGGGTGCAGGGGCTCGTACATGTCCGCTACACTCTTGTTGCCCCGGTCGATGGCCAGGGCATACTGGATCAGGTCATTGGTGCCGATGCTGAAAAAATCCGCCTCTCGGCCCAACAGATCCGCCAGGGTGACGGCGGCGGGCACCTCGATCATGGCCCCCACCGGCAATTTTCGGTCAAACGCGATGTTCTCCCTGCCCAGTTCCCCCTTCACCGACTCCAGCAGCAACCGGGCCTCGTGCAATTCCCGGGGGCTGGAAATCAAGGGGAACATGACCCGAACCGTGCCGAAGGCCGAAGCCCGGAGAATAGCCTTGACCTGGGTCCGGAAAATCTTCTGCTCCTTGAGGCAGAAACGGATGGCCCTAAGCCCCAGAGCCGGGTTCATCTCCGGTGCATACTCCAGATCGGAGAGAAACTTGTCGCCCCCGATGTCCAGGGTGCGAATGGTGACCTCCCGGGGGGCCATGGCCTCCACCACCTGCCGGTAATGCTGGAACAGCTCCTCCTCCGTGGGTAATTGGCGGTGGCGCAGGTAGAGGAACTCGGTACGGTAGAGGCCGACTCCATCGGCGCCGTATTTTTGGGCCAGGGAGACTTCCTCTGGCAATTCGATGTTGGCCAGCACCCGGATGGGGTGATCGTCGTTGGTCACCGCCGGTAAGGCACTGCCCTGGGTCACTTCCCACTTAAAAGTCTCGAATTCCTCTTTGCGAACCTGGTAACTCCGCCGCATGGCCTCGTCCGGATTGACGATCACCCGGCCGCTCAAGCCGTTGATGATGACCTCTTCTCCGGGCTCGATCTCCAGCGTGGCGCTGTCTAAACCCACTACCGCCGGGATCTCCAAGGAATGGGCGATGATGGCCGTGTGGGAGGTCTTGCCGCCCCGCTCGGTGATAAATCCCAGCACCTGGGAACTGGACATATGGGTGGTTTCCGCCGGCGACAGGTCCCGGGCCACGATGATCACCGGTTCGGAAAACTCAAAGGTCTTGCTGGTACCCCGGCCGGTCAGGTGCCCCCGCAGGCGCCGGTAGACCGCCTCCACGTCCTGGATGCGACCCCGGATGTGCTTGTCCCCGATGCGCTCGAACACCTCCTTGATCTTCAGGAAAGCCTGGTACAGGGCTCGCTCGGCGTTGAAGTTCTGTTCCTTGATGAGCTTCTGGGTCTCCAGGAGCAGCATCCGGTCCCGGAGGATGAGCAGGTGCAGCTCCAGGATATGGGCATGCTCCTTCAAGTCCGCGGCGATTTCCGCCCGGAGACGGGTGAGTTCTTCTTCCGTCTGGTCCACCGCCCGGTTGAAACGCTTCAGCTCCTCGGCCACTTCCTGATCGTTGTAGAGCAGGCGCGTCGAAACCTGGCCTTCCTGGGTCAGGACGTGGGCCGGCCCCATGACAATACCGGGGGAGGCGGCAATACCTTCAAGCTGGCGATTCTTGCGACTCATGTCTCCTCAAACTTGCGGGCAAACAGCGAGGTGATCGAGGCCGCGGCCTCTCGGGCCTGGGGACCCCGGGTGCGCAGCACCAGTCTGGTTCCTTGGGGGCAGTCCAAAGACAGTACGTCCAGCAAATCCATAGCATTAACTACCAGGCCGTCTTTCTCCAGGGTGATGTCGGCGTCAAATTGCTGCGCCGCCGTGGCGATCTTTGCCACCGGCCGGGCGTGCAGTCCCAGGCGGTTTTCCACCCAGAGTTCCTTTTCGATAGTCCACAGATTGGTTTCTTTAGTCGCCATTTTATCATGAAATCGGGTTGGAGATGATGGAACCTCTATAACTCTTTGCGACTTTGCGTCTTGGCGTGATAACTTTGTTCCGGCCAAGAGGCCAAAAACTCAGTGATCGACGGTTCCGGACCTCTGTCTCTGCCCTCACTCCATCCGGCCCTGCCCTTTCAGGGCCAGGTAGGTCTGATAGACCTGTCGCCGGGGAACCTTGAGGTCCCCGGCCACCCGGTCCGCCAGGCGCCGTCCCCGTAAACCGGACTCCCGGGCGGCCGCCAGCAGACAGGCCTCGATATCCGCCGGCGGCACCATAGCCGCAGCCGCCGGGCAGGAGAGCACCAGGGCGCATTCACCCCTGATCTCGGTGTCTTTTAGTTTCCCGGCGATGTCCGCCACCGGCCCCCGCCAGGTTTCCTCGAACTTCTTGGTGAGCTCCCGGACCACCAGGACCTCCCGCCGGGGCATGCTCCCGGCGATCTCCGTCAGGGTCCGGGCCAGACGTTTTGGGGCCTCATACAGAATAATCACTCGGTATTCCGCTGCCAGGGCCTGCAGCAGTTTTAGCCGCCGGCCCTCGCCCCGGGGCAGAAAACCCACGAAGAGTATATCCCCTTTGAACCCGGAAAGCGAGAGCGCCGCTACCCCGGCGGCCGGGCCGGGTATTGCCTCCACCCTCACCCCCGCCTCCCAGGCCCGGGCCACCAGGTCAGCCCCGGGGTCCGAAAACCCTGGAGTACCGGCGTCGCTCACCAGAGCCACGGTTTCCCCATTTTTAAGGCGCTCGATGAGCCCCGGGCCCCGGGAGGCCTGGTTGTGGGCGTGGTAGCTGATGAGCGGCGTCTTGATCCCGAAGTGGCTCAGGAGCTTCTTCGTGTGCCGGGTGTCTTCCGCGGCGATGAGGTCCACCTCTTTCAGCACCCGAAGGGCCCTTAAGGTAATGTCCTCCAGGTTGCCGATGGGGGTTGCGACGATGTAGAGCGTGCCGATGGTGCTCATCTTAAAACGCGTTGGGAATAATCTCCACCTGCGGTTCATCCCCTTCCAGAGTGACGGCCACCACGTCAAACCGTACCGGGGTGTTGGCAATGCGTTTGGCCTTGAGGTAATAATCCGCCAGCCGGCGCAACCGGCCCTGCTTGCCGGGGTGTACCGCTTCTTGCGGCGCCCCGAATCTTGACCCCCGCCGGGTCTTGACCTCCACGATCACCAGCGTCTTACCCTGCCGGGCGATGAGGTCGATCTCGCCCAAGGGCGTCACATAATTGCGCTCCAGGATCTTGTAGCCCTGCCGCTTCAAGGCCGCCGCGGCCAGGTCTTCGCCGTGATCCCCCAGTTGCCGCCGCGGATCTTTCATATCCTCGCCCACAAACAGGTTTTCATTTTGTCGCCGCAGGCTTTAGCCTGCGCTGCGCCCGCACAGGCGACACCCCTGTGCCACCCTCACTTATAGGGGGCTGGGAGGGGAGTTTGAGGGGATGGCGGGGGAAATGCCTCCCCCGCCATCCCCTCAAAAACCTCATTCCTCTCCCCCCAGCCACTCCCTCACCCCCCTAAAGGTGCGGCGGTGGAGGACACAGGGGCCCCAGCAGCGCAGGGCCTCCAGGTGTTCGGCCGTGGCATAGCCCTTATGACGGGCGAAGTTGTATTGGGGATAGCGGCGGTGCAGCGCCTCCATCAGCCGGTCCCGGTAGACCTTGGCCACCACGGAGGCCGCGGCGATGGAGGGACAGCGGTCGTCCCCCTTAATCACCGGTTGCTGGGGGTAAGTCAGGGGCAGGGGCTGGTTGCCGTCCACCAGGACCATTTCCGGGACTAAGGACAGGTCTTGGATGGCCAGGGCCATGGCCCGAAGTGACGCAGTCAGGATTCCCTGGCGCTCGATCTGGCGGGGTCCCACTTCCCGGATGGCCAGGGCCAGGGCCTGGCGCCGGATGTGGCCATCCAGTTCCACCCTTACTTCCGGGGAGAGGCGTTTGGAATCCCTGAGGCCGGGCAAAGCAACGCCGGCAGGGAGGATTACGGCCGCAGCCACCACCGGCCCCGCCAGGGGGCCCCGGCCCACCTCATCCACACCGGCAATTAAGGTCAATCCCTGAAAACGCCAGAATCCTTCCGGGTCAGCCAGCACATCGGCGCTGCCCGGAAGGCGGCTCATAGCACCGGAGACCGCTTTTCCTTGATTCGGGCCGCCTTGCCCACCCGATCTCTCAGGTAATAGAGGCGGCTGCGCCGGACTTTGCCCCG